>CAITSH010000231.1 GCA_903895005.1 uncultured Pseudomonadota bacterium | reverse complement strand
CACCGCGGGAACGGAATTGCCTTCAATTGTTCATCCCCATGAACGGGCCTTTTTATTCTGTTGTCCTGGTTTCCCCTGTCCAGGGAGCTCGTCCGGGCCGCCTTTATGCGGACGAAGGAACCGTCCGGAAAGCATAGCAGAAACCAATCTACAGCAGCACGCGCTCGATGCCGCCGTTGTTGGCTGTATCGACGTAGTCGCGCATCCAGTTCGGGCCGAGGACGCTTTTTGCGATTTCCACGACGATGTAATCGGCGCTGACACCGGTGTCGTCCGAGTAGCGCGCAAGGCCTTGCAGGCAGGACGGGCAGGAGGTGAGGATCTTGACCTCGCCTCCAAACGCTTCGCCCCCCGCAGGCAGGCGCAGCGCCGCCACGCCTTTGCGCATTTCCTCCTCCTTGCGGAAGCGGACCTGCGTCGAAATATCGGGCCGCGTCACCGCCAGCGTGCCCGATTCGCCGCAGCAGCGCTCGTTCTGCTTTACGCCGCCGCCCATGAGCTGGTTGACTACCTTCATTGGCTGGTGGGTCTTCATCGGCGTGTGGCAGGGGTCGTGGTACATGTAGCGTACACCGGCGACGCCCTCGAGTTTGACGCCCTTTTCCATCAGGTATTCGTGAATGTCGAGCAGACGGCAGCCGGGAAATATCTTTTCAAATTCGTATTTTTGCAACTGGTCCATGCAGGTACCGCAGGACACAATGACTGTTTTGATGTCGAGGTAATTCAGCGTATTGGCCACGCGGTGGAACAGCACGCGGTTGTCGGTCGAAATACTCTGGCCCTTGTCGTGGTCGCCGGCCGAGGTTTGCGGGTAACCGCAGCAAAGGTAACCCGGTGGCAGCACCGTCTGTGCGCCCACGTGATAAAGCATGGCCTGCGTTGCGAGGCCGACCTGCCCGAACAGGCGCTCCGACCCGCAGCCGGGGAAATAAAATACCGCCTCGGCATCCTCGGCGGTGCGCTGCGGATTGCGGATGATCGGTATGACCTTGTTGTCCTCGATGTCCAGCAGCGCACGCGAGGTGCGTTTGGGTAGTCCGCCGGGCATGGGCTTGTTGATGAAGTGGATGACCTGCGTCTTGAGCGCGGGCTTGCCCACGCTCGCGGGCGGGCGCCGGGTCTGCCTGCGCGCCAGCCCGAGCATCTTCGCGACCTTGTAGGCGGCGCGCTGGGCTTTGAAACCCCATTCGATCATCAGTGTGCGCGCGACCTTGATGGTGTTCGGGTCGGTGGCGTTCAGAAAGAACATCGCCGAAGCCGTGCCCGGATTGAAGCGTTTTTTGCCTTGCTTGCGCAGCAGGTTGCGCATCGCGATGGAGACGTCGCCAAAATCAATGTCCACCGGGCAGGGATTGGCACATTTGTGGCATACGGTGCAGTGGTCGGCGACGTCGCTGAATTCGTCGAAGTGGCGTATCGATATGCCACGCCGTGTCTGCTCCTCGTAAAGGAAGGCCTCGATCAACAGCGACGTGGCGAGGATCTTGTTGCGCGGCGAGTAGAGCAGATTGGCGCGCGGAACGTGTGTCGCGCAAACCGGTTTGCATTTGCCGCAGCGCAGGCAATCCTTGATGGAAGCCGAGATGTTGCCGATCTCGGACTGCTCGAGAATCAGCGATTCGGCGCCCAACAGGTTGAACGACGGGGTGTAGGCGTTATGCATGTCGCCGCCGGGCAGCAGCTTGCCGGCGTTGAAGCGCCCGTTTGGATCGACCTGTTGTTTATAGGCACGGAAGGTCTCGATTTCTTCGGGTTCGAGATACTCCATCTTTGTGATGCCGATGCCGTGCTCGCCCGATATCACGCCACCGAGCGACTTGGCCAGCACCATGATGCGTGCGACGGCGGTGTGGGCCGCGCCCATCATCTCGTAATCGTCGGAGTTGACCGGGATGTTGGTGTGCACGTTGCCGTCGCCGGCGTGCATGTGCAGCGCGACGAACACCCTGCCCTTGAGCACCTGCTTGTGAAGATTATCCAGGCCTTCGAGGATTTTGCGGAACAGCACGCCGTCAAAAATGGTCTCAAGCTCGGCGCGAACCTCTTCCTTCCATGACACCCGCACCGTGTGGTTCTGCACCAGCGAGAACACGGTCGTGCCCGCATGCGAAAGCGAGGCGAGAGCGGGGACGGCGTTGCGCTCGGCCTGGGCGAGGGGCGTGTCGAGGTGCGAGAGTAGGTATTGCCAGCGTTGCTTTACCGTTGCGATGACGCTGCGCGCACGTTCCTGGCGGTCACCAATCAGTTCAGCGGCGGGCAGCGCCTCGTCATTCTGGTAGAGCGGCAGTTCTGCGCTGAGGTACTCATCAAGGGCGTCGAGCAACTTGAGCTTGTTGGCGATTGAAAGCTCGATGTTGATGCGTTCGATGCCGTCGGAGTAATCGCCAAGGCGATCAAGCGGAATGACCACGTCCTCGTTTATCTTGAAAGCGTTGGTGTGCTTGGCAATGGCCGCGGTGCGGGCGCGGTCCAGCCAGAATGTTTTGCGCGATTCGGCACTGACCGCGATGAAGCCCTCGCCGCCCCGGGCGTTGGCTATGCGCACCACGTGCGATGCGGCGAGCGCGACGGCGTCCTCATCGTCACCGACGATATCTCCGATGAGGACCATTTTCGGACGTCCAGAGCGTCGCGCCTTGGTGGCGTAACCGACCGCCTTAAGGTAGCGCTCGTCCAGGTGCTCAAGGCCGGCGAGGATGGCCCCGCCCGGTCGCGTGTCCAGATAATCCTTGACCTCGACGATGGCGGGAACCGAGTCGCGGACCTGGCCGAAGAACTCCATGCAAACGGTGCGCACGCCCTTTGGCATGCGATGCAGTATGAATGTTGCCGAGGTGATAAGCCCGTCACAACCTTCTTTCTGGATGCCAGGAAGGCCTGACAAGAATTTGTCTGTGACGTCCTTGCCAAGGCCGGTCTTGCGGAACTTCGCGCCGGGAATTTCGAGCACGCGCTCGTCGATCAGCGTCCTGCCGTCTTTTTTATAGCGGCAGATGCGAAAGCGCGCAGTTTTGATGTCGTGGATTTTTCCGAGGTTGTGGTCCAGGCGTGTGACTTCAAGCCAGTCTGCCTGTGGCGTCACCATGCGCCATGACGCAAGGTTGTCCAGCGCGGTTCCCCACAGCACGGCCTTCTTGCCGCCTGCATTCATGGCGACGTTGCCGCCGATGCAGGAGGCGTCGGCCGATGTCGGGTCGCATGCGAAGACGAGGCCCTTTGCCTCGGCCGCCTCCATTACGCGCTTGGTGACCACGCCCGCACCGCAACGCACCGTGGAAACAGGCTGGCTCAAACCCGGCAGTATTTCTGGCGCGGGCTCGGACAAGGTGTCGAGTTTTTCGGTGTTGATGACCGCCGAATGCCGGGTCAGCGGGATCGCGCCACCCGTGTAGCCGGTACCACCACCGCGCGGCACGATGGTCAGCCCAAGCTCGATGCAATCGCGCACCAGGTCGGCGACTTCTTCTTCGTTGTCAGGATTGATCACCACGAACGGATACTCGACGCGCCAGTCGGTCGCGTCCGTTACGTGGGAAACGCGGGCCAACCCGTCGAACTGAATGTTGTCGTTATGGGTGCTGCGCGATAGCCGGCGCATCGCCTTTTTGCGCAGTTCACCCATTTCCTCGAACTCGCGTTCAAAGGCGTCAACGGCGTCATGGCCTTTTTCCAGCAGCGAAGCGACTTTGAGATTGCGCGCCGCGTGCTGGGCTATCTGCTCGGTGGTTTGTGCCTCGTCGGCGAGATAGGTGCCGCGTCGCTTTTCGATTTCATTCAGGCGGTGGCGCATCGCCTGCACCAGTTGCCCGCGGCGTACCGGGTTGTCGAGAAGATCGTCCTGGAGATAGGGGTTGCGGTTGACCACCCAGATGTCGCCAAGCACTTCGTAGAGCATTCGCGCGGAGCGGCCAGTGCGGCGCTCTTCGCGCAAATCCAGCAGCGATTGCCACGCTTGTTCGCCGAGCAGGCGTATGACCACTTCCCGGTCCGACAGGGAAGTGTAGTTATAGGGAATTTCGCGCAGGCGTGCAGACATGGTTGAAGGGGGATTTCGGATGGCAGACCGCAGCGCGCAATCTTACCCTACCGCAGCGCAACAACAGGCAATACCCCTACTAATCCAGGGGCTTGTCCGAGCCGGTTTCGGCGGGTGGTTCTGCGAAGATGTCGGAGTAACTCGTGTAGAAGCTTGCGAACAGCGTTGGCACCAGCATCAATACCGCGGGAGCGACGCTGTAGATCAGCAAGCTTGAAAGAAGGGCGCTTGCGGGGCGAACTAAGAGGGCGATGATCATCACCAGCGCAGGCAAAATGCCTCCAACCACGGCGAAGGCGAGGCTGTAGACGAAAAACGACTTCCAGTTTCGCAGCGTGGCGAAGAAACTGTAGAAGAGCGATTGTGCCGCCCCCATGCCGCGCCATGCTGCCAATGCGGGGGCAAACCAGTACGCCATCAGCACCGGCGCGTAAATCAGGCTGGCCAGCGCCAGCGCGAGGACGAGGGGACTTTCTGCAAGGGCCTCGGGCGTGGGCTTCTGGCCGAACAGCATCCAGCGCGCAAGCAGGCCGTTGTCCGCGAGTGAGGAGGCGCCCAGTATTAACAGCGTTGCCACCAGGTAGAGGGCGCCGAGGATAAGCAGCCCGCGCAGATTTTGCGTGAACCCGGAAAACAGCAGCTGCATGTTTACGGGGCGATCACTGGCAATCTCGCGGGAGAACACCATGAAACTCACCGAAAACGCCGGAATCAGCGCGGAGGTTACGACCAGACCAAGCCAGGGACCGATCACCGGCACGACCGAAACCAACAGGTTGGCGAGCGCCATCATCAACCAGTAGGCAAACACCATTGCTAGCCAGAGGGCGGGATTTTTGCGGAACAGGGCAAATCCGCCGCGTATCCAATGCCAGCCGTTGATTGCGGGAACGATATTCATGCGCAGGGGCTCAGGTGGGAAGGGCTGTCGCGCCGGTAACGCGCAGTTCAAGAATCCGGCGGAAGTGTTCCGGGTCGTGTGCGTGGGTCAGTTCCCCGGGGCGCGGGAGGTAGAAGTCGAACAGCCGGGACAGCCAGAAACGCAAGGCCGCCGCGCGCAGCATGACCGGCCATGCCGTGCGCTCTTCATGCGTGAAATCGCGGCGTGCGCGATAGGCGCCAAGCAGTGCGATGGCGCGCGCTTTGTCAATATGACCGGCCCCGTCGACGCACCAGTCGTTGAGGGTCACGGCAACGTCATACAGCCACGCGTCCACCCCGGCAAAATAAAAGTCGATTACGCCGCCAACGTGCTGGCCCTCGAAAAGCACATTGTCGCGAAACAGATCGGCATGGACCGGTCCGCGCGGCAACGCATCGTGGCGGTGTTGCGACTGAAAGGCGAGTTCGTCGCGCAGCAGGGCGGCCTTGGCGTCGTCCAGAAACGGGGAGACTTGCGGTGCTGCCCAAATCCACCAGTGCGGTCCGCGCGGATTCTCCTGCACCGTTTCGTAAGAGCGTCCGGCAAGGTGCAGGTCGGCGAGCACTTTGCCTATCGCAGCGCAATGAGCTGGAGCGGGCTGCATGACCGGTTCGCCCGCCAGACGCGTCACCAGTGCGGCCGGTTTGCCGTTGAGTTCCCCCAACAGGCTGTTGTCCTGGTCGGCGATGGGCAGCGGACTGGGAATGCCATGGTGCGCAAGGTGTGCCATGAGGTCAAGATAAAAAGGCAACTCCTTCGGCGCCAGGCGCTCGAACAAGGTCAGTACATAGCGACCCTGGGTGGTGGTAACAAAATAATTTGTGTTTTCGATGCCCGAGGCAATGCCCTTTAGCTCGAGTAGCGCGCCGATGGAATAGCGCTTTAACCAGGCAGAAAGCTGATCAGGCGTGACGGTGGTGAAAACGGACACGAAGCAACCGGATTGGGTGGTTCAGACCTGGCGCGACCGCCGGGTCAGGGAAACATCAGAACTGTTGGATCTTCCACAAGGGTACGCGCAGGCCGGAGTCTCCCGGGCGCGAACGTGTGGGTGTGCCATCGCCTAGATCCTCGCGCAGTTCATATTCGGCCCCCGACGGTGAGGTGACGGTGACCGTCCGTTTCCCGTCCACGGACGAAGCGCGCTCCTCTACCTGCTGTACTTCCCCGCGGCGGATGTTAACTGTGGGTGCATCTACGGCAGCATCAAAGTTGAAGCCCGGTTCGGGGGGCGGGGCCGGCACCGGTTCAAATCTCGGGCGCTCCTGGGCCGACAGCGGCAGGGCGGCGGCGAACAGGACAACTGCAAAGAGATGGCGCATATTTTGGTTCCCAGTCAAGGACTTCATTCTAGCAGAACCGCAACCGGTGAAAGGCTAGAGGTTGAGGAAGGTTTCGCGCTCTGCATGGGAGGGGGTGAAATTGCGTTTTTCGTAATGTTTGAAAATGGTATCGACGATGGCGGCGGGGTCGTCTATGACCTGTATCAGGTCAAGGTCCTCGGGGTTGACCATCTTTTCGGCGACCAGGCTGTCGCGCAACCAGTCGAGCAGGCCGCGCCAGAAGGGTTCGTGCACCAGAATAATCGGCATTTTCCGGGTTTTCCCGGTCTGCACCAGGGTCAGGGCCTCGGTCAGTTCGTCCAGCGTGCCGAAACCGCCCGGCAGCACTACATAAGCCACCGCGAATTTGACAAAGCTGACCTTGCGCGCGAAAAAATGCCGGAAAGAGAGACTGATATCCTGATAAGTGTTGGCGAACTGTTCGCGCGGCAGTTCTATGTTCAGACCGACAGAGGGCGAACGGCCAAAGTGCGCCCCTTTATTACAGGCTTCCATGATGCCCGGTCCGCCGCCGGAGATGACGGAAAAGCCCGCGTCCGAGAGCAGTCGCGCGGTTTTTTCCGCCAGTGCGTAATAGGGATGGTCCGGCGCTATGCGCGCACTGCCGAAAATGCTGACCGCCGGGCGGATCTGGTTCAGGCGCTCAGTGGCCTCCACAAACTCTGCCATAATGCCAAAGAGGTGCCAGGCCTCGCGGGCGGTGGTGTCCTTGATGTCCGGGATGGTTGCGGCGGCTTTGGGAATCTTCTCGGTCATGCGTTTCTTCCTGGCAATGATTGGATTGTTGCTGGATTGACAAAGCGCGAAAGGCGCGACCCTCTTAAGTGAATGGCTGCTTTGATCGAACCAGCGTTCCGCGCCATGCGGGTCCGGTGCGGCCGCATATTTCCTTCAATCAATATTTTCCGGTGTACGGTGTGTAACCGTCGCTCTGTTCCTCAAACCGATACTGCACAGTCTTAGAACTTGGATAAAACACTGCTTCTCGTCGACGGTTCGTCCTACCTGTACCGGGCTTTTCATGCGATGCCGGATTTGCGCAACGCAAAGGGCGAACCCACCGGCGCCATTTACGGCGTGATCAATATGCTACGCCGCCTCAGAAACGACTACAAGGCGGATTACCTCGCGTGTATTTTTGACGCCAAGGGTAAGACATTTCGCGACGACCTCTACCCTGAGTACAAGGCCAATCGCGCACCCATGCCAGACGACCTTGTGGTGCAAATTCAGCCCTTGCACGATGCTGTGCGAGCGCTGGGGTGGCCGCTGCTGATGATCGAGGGTGTTGAGGCCGATGATGTGATCGGCACACTCGCCTGTGTCGCCACGCGCGAGGGCGTGAAAACGGTGGTGTCCACCGGTGACAAGGATCTCACGCAACTGGTGAATACCAGCGTCTCCCTTGTGAACACGATGACCAACGAAGTGCTGGACGAAGCCGGTGTGACCCAGAAGTTTGGCGTGCCGCCGTCATTGATCGTCGACTACCTGTCGCTGATCGGGGATACCGTGGACAACGTGCCCGGCGTGAACAAAGTCGGCCCCAAGACAGCGGTCAAGTGGCTGACGCAATACGGCAGCCTTGACAACATCATGGCGCACGCTGGCGATATCAGCGGGGCGGTCGGCGAGAACTTGCGCCAGGCCCTAGAATGGTTGCCCAAGGGACGGCATCTGCTCACCGTGAAATGCGATGTGCCGTTGCCCGCCGCGCTGCATGAACTCGCTGCTAAGGAGCAGGATGCGCAGACCCTCGCCGCCTTGTTTGAACGCTACGGTTTCAAGACCTGGCTTAAGGAAGTGCAGGGCGGCAAACCTGATTCGCCCTCGTCGTCCGCGTTTGCCGGGGAGACGACGGCAGACAAGGTTTTCCCCGAAGATGTGCCGCGCCATTACGATACGCTACTCAACGAGGTTGCCCTGCTCGACTGGATGGAAATCCTTGCACGGGCGGAGCTGGTTTCTCTCGACACCGAGACGACAGGCCTCGATCCGCTGCAGGCGCAACTGGTAGGCATGTCCTTTTGCATTGAAGCGGGCCGTGCCGCGTATCTGCCTCTCGCACATACGGGCCCGGGCGTTGCGGAGCAGGTTGGCGTCGCCCGCGCGATCGAACTGCTGCGTCCCTGGCTGGAGGACGCCGATGCCAAAAAAGTCGGGCAGAACCTCAAATATGACCAGCATGTTTTCGCCAACCACGGCGTCGTGCTGCGCGGTGTCGCTCACGACACCCTGCTTGAGTCCTATGTGCTCGAAAGCCACATGCGCCATGACATGGATTCGCTTGCGGCGCGGCACTTGGGTGTGAAAACCATCAGCTATGACGAAGTTACCGGCAAGGGGGCGCAGCGAATTGGATTCGACCAGGTTGATCTGGAGCGCGCAACCGCCTATGCCGCGGAGGATGCAGACATAACAATGCGCCTTCACCAGGTTTTGTCGGCGCAACTTGGCGAGGAGGCAAAGCTGCAAAGCGTCTATGCAGAGATTGAAATGCCGGCGCGCGAAGTGCTCTTTCGCATGGAACGCAACGGGGTGCTGATCGATGTTGCGCTGCTTGAGAAACAAAGCGCAGAGCTTGGCTCCAAGATGATGGCGCTTGAGCAGCGGGCCTTTCTCGAGGCGGGGCAACCCTTCAATCTCAATTCCCCCAAGCAGATCGGCGAGATTTTTTTCGAGCAGCTCAAGCTGCCGGTGGTGAAAAAAACGCCATCGGGGGCGCCCTCGACAGACGAGGAGGTGCTGGAGAAGCTTGCGCTTGACTACCCCCTGCCCAAGACGCTGCTCGAATACCGCGGGCTGACCAAGCTCAAGTCCACATACACCGACAAGTTGCCGCGCATGGTGAACGGGCAGACCGGGCGCGTGCACACGAATTACGGACAGGCGACGGCGGTGACCGGGCGGCTTGCCTCGAACGACCCCAACCTGCAGAACATTCCGGTGCGCACCGGTGAAGGCCGGCGCATTCGCGAGGCCTTTATCGCGCCGCCCGGGCATGTGCTGGTTTCGGCAGATTACTCGCAAATCGAGCTGCGTATCATGGCGCACCTGTCGCGTGATCCTGGTTTGCTCAGGGCGTTCGCCGCCGGCGAGGACGTGCATCGGGCCACCGCCGCGGAGATTTTCAACCGCAGCATCGGCGATGTCAGCGCCGACGAACGCCGCGCCGCCAAGACCATCAACTTCGGGCTGATTTACGGCATGTCGGCGTTCGGCCTTGCTATACAACTCAATCTTGATCGCAGTACGGCGCAGGCCTATATTGACAGCTACTTCGCGCGCTATCCGGGTGTGAAGCGCTACATGGATGAAACGCGGGCGCAGGCGCGCGAGTCGGGCTTTGTTGAAACGGTGCTCGGGCGAAGGCTTTGGTTGCAGGAAATTCGCTCGTCGAATCCTGCGCGCCGCCAGGGCGCCGAGCGTGCTGCCATCAATGCGCCGATGCAGGGAACGGCGGCCGACCTGATCAAGCTCGCGATGATTGCGGTGCAAGGCTGGTTGAACCGCGACAAGCTTGGATCAAGGCTCATCATGCAAGTGCATGATGAGCTCGTTCTTGAGGTGCCGGAAGGTGAGCTGGACGTCGTGAAAGCCGAGCTGCCGCGACTGATGACGGGCGTGGCTAAACTCGAGGTGCCGTTGCTCGTTGATGTGGGCACCGGGCTGAACTGGGAAGCTGCGCATTGACGCGCGGATCTGACGCGGGGGTATCGGGGTGAGTGAGTTTCCGACGCTAGAGGAGTTTCGGCAGCCGCACGTGGTGTTGCTGGGAGACTCCCTGCTGCCGGTGCGAGCCGACCTCCCCGACGGCAGGCTTGAGGACGCCATCATGCCGAGCGCGCGGTTTCCCTGGAAGCTGAGCGTGATTTCCGCGGCTCAGGTATCGACGCCCGGTCCTTCGGCGACCATTCCTGAAGACGCCACCCACATCGTGATCAACATCGAGGGCAACGAAGCCATTGCGTCCAGCGGCTTGCTCGACGGCCCGGCGATTGCCTGGCGTTCCGGCCTCGCCCAGCTCAACAGTGCGGCCGACGACTTTGAACGCCACGTTGAGATTCTTGCGCGTGGGGCATTGTCGACCAGGCTGCCGACGCTCGTCTGCACCATGTTTCCGCCGCGTTACCCGGATTGGGAGCAGCAACAGGCGGCCTGTGCCGCTCTTGCGGTATTTAATGATCGCATCCTGAAAAGCGCCGTTGCCGCCGGTTTTGCCATCGCCGACCTGAGGCAATTGGGCAGTGTTCCGGAGCTTTACTCCAGCCCGACCCAACTCTCGGTCGCCGGCCTGCAGCGCGTTGCCGAGGTCATTCGCCGCGCGCTGGACGTTATTTCGCGCGAATCAGTGCGGACGCAGGTCTTCTATTAACGGCGCTTTGTCCCGGCTTGTGCCTATTTACCAAGGGCGCCAAACACCTTTTTCAGCAGGTTCGAGGTCTGACCCACGGGGTCGGCGCGGATTGCTTTTTCCTCTTCGGCGATCATGACAAACACGCCGTCAAGGGCTTTGCGCGTGATGTAGTTTTCGATGCGCGTGTCCTCGGCTTTGACCAGACCGTACTTTGCCCCCTGGTCGGCGTAGTTGTTGTAGACCTCTGCGAGCTTCACCTTTTCCATGGCCTTTTTTACGATAGGCAGAAATTTTCCTGCCATGGGCTCGGAGGTCGTGCGCTTGAAATACTGCGTTGCGGCGTCGTTGCCCCCGCTCAGAATACCCTTGGCGTCTTCGACCGACATTTGTTTTACCGCGTTGACCAGCAGTGTCTTCGCCTCCGGAACCGCGGCTTCTGCGGCCCGGTTCATGCGCAGCAGCAGCTCATCGGCCTGCTTGCCCATGCCAAAATTGCGCATCAGGCTGTCGACTTTTTGCATTGACTCGGGCAGCGGGATCTTCACCTTGTCATTGCCGAAAAAACCATTTTCCGCCCCCAGCTTTTGCACGGCGATCTGCGCTCCCTTGGCCAGGGCCTCTTTAAGACCTGCGGAGGCGTCTTTGTTGGTGAGGTCGGCGAGCGACAGGGCGTGAACCGGCCCGCTGCCCAGGCCGAGGCTAAAGGTGACAATCAGGGACAAAGAGCCGAAAATGGAGCGCATGAGTTCACCCGTAAAAAGTTTAGTCAGTTGGCGTCAGCTTAGCGTCATAGCGGCTCTCGCTACAATAGGCACACTGATGTTTGTGACGACGATGTCCAAGTCGGGTGCAGCACCCGAGGTTCAGTTCAACACCTTAAAGGGCGAGCGCATCAACACCAGCGACCTGCGCGGCAAGGTAGTCCTTGTGAATTTCTGGGCCACCGACTGCGTACCCTGCGTGCATGAGATTCCCGCGCTTGCAGCGACCTACCGCAAATTTGAGTCGCGAGGTTTCGAGACCATCGCCGTTGCGATGCGCCATGACCCGCCCAACTTCGTTGTCAGCTACGCCGAAAAAAACGCGCTGCCGTTCAAGGTGGCCCTCGACGTCAATGGCGACCTCGCACAACGGTTCGGTAATGTCACCCTGACGCCCACCACCTTCATCATCGCCAAGGACGGGCGCATCGTGAAGCAATTCCTCGGCGAACCGGATTTTGAAGCGCTGCATGCGCTGTTGGAAAGAGAACTAAACGCCGGATGACAGGTCGCGTAATTCCGGCGAATTCAATGCCGAAAGCCCCGCCAGGCAAGGGTCCAGGTCGATATAGGTGAAAAAATTGTCAGCTTCCTCGGCTTAACCCGGCTAAATCAGTTTGGTGACGATTTGCTCGATCACGCCGGGTTCGGGGGCGCCGTTGATGCGCTGGCGCAATACGCCTTCGCGGTCGATGATGAAATAAGTCGGCGTCGTGCCGATGCGGCCGTAGCGCTCAAAGTAGGCGTTACTGCGCATAGCCACCGGAAAACTGTAATTCTTGCTCTTCCAGAATTCGCGCACGGTCTTGTCGCTCTCATCAATCGACAACGCGATGATCTCGAGGCCCTTCGCCTGCAAAGAAAGGTAGATGCGTTGCATCTCGGGCAGGTCGGCGCGGCAATAGGGGCACCAGGTCGCCCAGTACATCTGAACCACCACCTTGCCCTGCAGTTGTTTTGCGCCGAGGGTTTTTCCGTTGAGCAGTTTCAGGTCCAGATCCGGTACATGCTTGCCGGTCTCGACGCCCTGTTCGCGCGCCGGTGCGGTCACGCATGTGCCGGCAAGCGCTGCGGCGGCAATACCCTGGAGCGAAAGACGCCGATGTTTGACGATGTTCATGGCGCCGCTTTCGCTCTGAATGTGTCAGGGACGCCTGCGGCGTGCGCCTGCTGATCCGCATGGTAGCTGGAGCGCACCATCGGACCGACGGCCGCGTGCATGAAACCCATCATTCTGGCCTCATGCTCAAAGCGCGCGAATACATCCGGGTGGACGTAACGTTCTACCGACAGGTGGTGCGCCGATGGTTGCAGGTACTGGCCGATTGTGAGCATATCGACCCGGTGTTCGCGCATGTCACGCATGACCGCGATGATTTCATCATCGGTTTCGCCCAGGCCGACCATCAAGCCCGACTTGGTCGGTACCTGCGGGTGGCGTGATTTGAACTGGCGCAAAAGCATGAGTGAGTGGTTGTAGTCGGAGCCGGGGCGCGCCTGCTTGTACAGGCGCGGCACGGTTTCCAGGTTGTGGTTCATCACATCAGGGGGGCCGCCGTCCAGAATTTCGAGCGCGCGATCCATGCGGCCGCGAAAATCCGGAACCAGAACTTCGATGCGTGTTTGGGGTGAAAGTTCACGCACGGCGCGGATACATTCGACAAAGTGCCCCGCTCCGCCATCGCGCAGGTCGTCGCGGTCTACGCTGGTGATGACCACGTAGGAGAGTTTGAGTGCGGCGATGGTCTGTGCGAGGTGCAGCGGCTCCTCGGCGTCGAGCGGGTCGGGTCGCCCGTGGCCGACGTCACAAAAAGGGCAGCGCCTCGTGCATTTGTCCCCCATGACCATGAAGGTCGCGGTTCCCTTGCCGAAGCATTCGCCGATATTCGGGCAGGAGGCCTCCTCGCAAACCGTATGCAGACGGTTTTCACGCAGGATCTGCTTGATTTCAGTAAAACGCGTGTTGTCGGAGGCCGCGCGCACGCGGATCCAGTCGGGCTTTTTCAGTTTTTCCGCAGGCACGATCTTGATCGGGATGCGTTCCGTCTTAGATTGGCCTTTTTGCTTGATGTCTGGGCTGCTCATTGGAGGTGTTGGATCACTTTTGAGGCAAGTCGTTCACCCATTTCCGCAGGGCCTGCGCAAATACCCAGATCCCGGGTTTGCGTCACCCGCAGTCCGGGAAAGCCGCACGGGTCGATGGCCGAGAAGGGGGCGAGGTCCATGTCGACGTTGAGGGAAATACCGTGGTAACAACAGCCCTTTCGCACCCGCAAGCCGAGCGCGGCGACTTTGGCGCCCTCGACGTACACGCCCGGCGCCCCGACGACGCGGGTGGCGGCCACGTCGAAATCAGCCAGCAGATCGATGACCGCCTGTTCCGCGAGTTGCACAAGCTGGCGGACCTTAAGGTCGCGCCGTGCCAGGTCGAGCAGCAGGTATGCGATCGCCTGTCCCGGGCCGTGGTAGGTGATCTGCCCGCCACGGTCGATGTGCGCGACAGGGATGTCGCCCGAGCGCGGGAAATGTTCGGGCCGACCCGCCAGACCGACGGTGTAGACCGGCGGGTGCTGCAACGTCCATATTTCGTCAGGGGTGCCGGCGTTGCGCCCGGCCGTGAAGCGGCGCATTGCTTCGTAGGCCGGCTCATAGTCGGCCAGCCCCAACTGCCGGATGAAGGGCGCTTGTGCAACCGTCGCAGCCGCCCGCTCTCTAATCAACATTGCCTGGTCACCATGCGGCGGCTCATCGCTTTGCTAAAGAACCATCTTGACCATCGGGTGGTCGCACAGCGCCTGATAGATCGCGTCAAGTTGCTCTCGCGAAGTCGCATTGATGGTGGCGGTGAGCGAAAGGTACTTGCCTTCCTTGCTCGAGCGCATCTCGATGGTGGACGCGTCAAAGTCAGGGGCATGCCTGCGGACGATGCCGGCCACCGCTTGTGCGAACCCATCCTGCGTGAGCCCCATGATCTTTATCGGGAACTCGGTCGGAAAGGCGAGCAGCGACTCAAGCTCGGGCGTGTTCTGCGGCTCAGACATGGACGGAGGCGCACTCCTTGGTGCGCAAGGCCCGGAAAAGCGTGTGCATGCGCTTGAATACGTCGCCCGGTTTCCCCGCGGCGTCGTCGTTGCCCACGGGCTTGCCGTCAAGCTTGACCACCGGGATCAATTCCTTGGTCGTTGATGTAAGCCAGACCTCGTCGGCCCTGCGCACCTCGGCCTCGGACACCTTGCGCTCTTCCAGGGGAATCTTGTTAGCCCGCATCAACTCAATCGCAACGTTGTAGGTGATCCCGGGCAGGATAAGGTTGTCCTGGGGCGGCGCAAGGACAACACCGTTTTTTACGACCATGACGTTACAGGCCGATGCCTCGGTGAGAAAACCGTCGCGGAACATGATGCATTCGAGCGCACCGACATCGGCGGCCGCCTGTCGCGCAAGCACATTGCCAAGCAGCGAGGTTGACTTGATCTGGCAGCGCAGCCAGCGCGTGTCGGGCGCGGTGATGCACTCTGCGCCCTTTTCGTAAAACGAATCTGGCGGTGTCATCAACTGGTTGCACATCATGAATACGGTCGGCTTGGCGTTGGCGGGAAACGGATGGTCGCGCGGGGCCACGCCACGGCTGATCTGCAGGTAGATGCCCTGGTTTTCCCAGGGGTTTTTCGCCACTAGCTGTTCGGTGAGTTCGGTCCATTGCGCCTGGGTGTGGGGATTGGCGAGGCGGATTTCCGCGAGGCTTTTTTCCAGCCGTTCCATGTGTTGGCGCAGCCGGAACGGCTGTTTGCCGTAGGCCGGCGTCACTTCGTAAACGCCGTCGCCGAACATGAAGCCGCGGTCGAAAACCGAGATTTTCGCGTCTTCGCGCGCCATGAATTCGCCGTTGAGATAGACCGTCATATCGTCCTCATCGTTGCAGACATCGCAGTTATCTGAATTTGTCCGAATTTCCCGTCTTGCGCGCAACGACCCCGGAGCGGTAGGGAGTGCCGCTCCCGGGCTTATTTGAACCAGAGCCTGAGGGTGTCCCACATGCGTCCGAAATAGCCGGCGAGGCCGACATTTTCAAGCGCAACCACAGGATACTCCGCTACCAGTCCGCTCTCCACCATCACTTTGAGCGTGCCCACGCGCTGGCCTGCGCTGATGGGTGCTACCAGCGGCTGCTGGCTGACGAATTCGGCCTTGACCTTGTCTGCCTGACCGCGCGGAAGGGTGACGAACATGTCTGCCTGAAATCCGGCTTTGACGCGGTTCTCGCTGCCTTTCCAGACCTCGAGCGTGCTCACTGCCTGGTTTTTCTCGTAAAGCCGCACGCTGTCATAGAACTGAAAGCCGTAGTTGAGCAGCTTCTGGCTTTCCTGGGCGCGAACCGAGTCGGAGGCGGCTCCCAGGACCACCGACAGCAGACGTCGTGTTCCGCGCTTGGCGGAGGCGACGAGGCAGTAGCCCGCGTTATCGGTGAAACCGGTTTTCATCCCGTCCACGTTAGGATCCAGCCAGAGCAGGCGGTTGCGGTTTTGCTGCGTGATGTTGTTGTAGCGGTATTCCTTGAGCGAATACAACTGTGCATAAAACTCGGGGAAGTCGCGTATCAGCGCCGATGCCAGCAGTGCAAGATCCTGGGCACTGGAGTAATGCTGCGGGTCCGGCAGGCCGTTGGAATTGGTGAAGTGGGTGTTCTTCATTCCGAGGCGCGCCGCCTCCTTGTTCATCAGTTGTGCAAACAATTCCTCGGATCCGGCGATCGCTTCGGCGAGTGCGATGCAGGCGTCGTTACCCGATTGCACGATCATGCCGCGCAGCAGTTCATCAACCGTTACTGGATTTCTCAGGTCGATAAACATGCGCGAACCCTGGGTGCGCCATGCTTTTTCAGAAACGGGGATAGCCTGGGTCAGTGCGAGCTGTTTGTTCTTGATCGCCGAAAACGCGATGTACGCGGTCATCAGCTTGGTCAGGGACGCCGGTTCGAAACGGTCGTTGGCAGCCTGACTCGCGATCAACTGACCGCTGGAAATATCAAGCAGCAGCCAGGCTTTTGCGGCTACTGCGGGCGGGGGAATTTGCGCGGCACCGGAATGTGCAAACAGCAGCGAAAAGGCGAAAGCGATAGAAGCGAAATAACGGGACATGGGGGACAGCGTCTAAATTGAAATTATAACAGTCGGCTGCTCGGCACCGTCGGGTTAGCGCTGGATGACCACCGGTTTGAACGCGAGGGTTTCGCGTATCTGTTCTGCGGCGGCGTTCGCTTCGGCGCGGTCCCGATAAGGGCCCAGATGCAAGCGGAACAGACCCTCCCGCTGGTAGATTTCGACGGTCTTGTTAAGCCAGGAAAGCTGCTGGTAGACGCGAACACGGAAATTCTCCGCGTTGTCGCGCCCGGAAAAGGCGCCAAGCTGCAGAAAGATGCCGCCGCGCTCCGTATCAACCGGGATCGTTGCCGGCTGACTCGCCGGTGCTTGCGCCGCAAGGGGGCGTTCGGCCACCGGGGGTGGGGCGGGCCGGTTATCTGCGACTTTCGGTTCTTTAGGTGCCGGCTGCGCCAATGGCGGCGGTGCCGACTGACTGCGGAGCGCCGCGACAATGGCAGGCATGTCCTGGGGAATGATCAGTTCGACTTCGACCTGGGTGCTGCCCTGATTCACATAGCCAAGCTTGGCCGCGGCGGTATAGGAGAGGTCAATAATCCGGCCCGAATGGAAGGGGCCGCGGTCATTGACCCTGACGATGACCGATTTTTTCGTCGTCGCGTTCGTAACGCGGGCGTAACTGGGTATGGGCAGGGTGGGATGCGCCGCCGTCATGGCATACATGTCGTAGGGCTCGCCGCTCGAAGTGCGCTGGCCATGGAACTTGCGACCATACCAGCTGCCGACACCGCTTTGGCGGAACGGACGCAGCTCGCGCGCCGGCCGGTAATCCTGTCCGAACACGGTGTAGGGGTTGTTAGCAAAGCGGTGCAGCGCTTCGACTTTCGGTTCTGCGTCGGGAATCGCGGCGAGATCCACCGGTGCGTTATCACCAGGCCCGTCATCCTGATAATAACCACCGCCCGTTGCGCGCCGCGCCGGCGGCGGTGCAGCCGGCTTTTGTGGCTCGGGAGCGCGTTCCACCACCGGCGTGCTGGTTATGAGGCCGTGGCAGCCGGCGAGCAGCAGTATCGAGAGTGCGCTGCAGACGATGGCGGCGCGCACGGCAACACTGCGGCAGGACACGTTCACATGTCGTGTATTGTTCATGTTTGCACCAGTTTGCGGTGTTTTTGCATGCTCATCAGCATGCCCAGGCCGAGAAACAGCGCCGCGAGGGCGGTTCCGCCGTACGACACGAGCGGCAGCGGAACGCCCACGACCGGCAACACGCCGCTGACCATGCCCATGTTGACGAAGGCGTAGGTGAAGAACGTCAGCGTAATGGCGCCAGAGATAAGCCGTGCGAAAAATGTCGGCGCGTTTGCGGCGATCATCAGCCCGCGCGCAATCAGTGCAAGATAAAGCATGAGCAGCACGATGTTGCCCAGAAGACCGAACTCCTCGGAGAAAACGGCGAAAATGAAATCAGTCGAGCGTTCGGGAATGAATTCGAGGTGGGTCTGTGTGCCCTTGAGCCATCCCTTGCCGACAATGCCGCCCGAACCGACCGCGATGGTCGACTGGATGATGTGATAGCCGGCGCCAAGCGGATCGCTGCTCGGGTCGATGAGTGTCAGGATACGCCGCCGCTGGTAGTCATGCAGCATGGACCATAGCAGGGGCATGCTGGCCAGTCCGGCCACGCTCATGCCGATGATGATTTTCCAGGATAGTCCGGCGAGGAAGATGACGTAAAACCCCGAGGCTGCGACCAGTAACGCGGTGCCCAGGTCTGGCTGGCGGGCTATCAGGAAGGTCGGAATTGCAAGCAGTATCCCTGCAACAACAAAGTCGCGAAGGCGCAACATGGCCTCGTATTTATGAAAGTACCAGGCCAGCATCAGCGGCATGGCGATCTTCATGATTTCCGAGGGCTGTATGCTGGTGAAGCCGAGGTTGAGCCAACGTCGTGCGCCATTGCGGATATCACCAAACAGCGCCACCGCTATTAGCAGCAGCACGCCCGCGATGTATAGCGGTGGCGCCAGGCGCATCAGCGTTTGCGGCGGAATTTGTGCCGCGACCCACATGACGACCATGGCGAAGGCAATATTGACGAATTGCGCGGTGATGCGGTTGGGCGTCTCGTAGGCCGCGCTGTAAAGCGTCAGCATGCCCAGCATCAGTATGGTCAGCGCGATGCTGAACAGCGGTCCGTCGATCTTGTCGGTAAAGCGGCGCCACAAATTTTCAATCATCACCGTCCTCCTGCACCTTATCCGGCGTGACGGGTTTCTTGGGCACCTTGCCAAGCAGGTAGTAGTCAAGTACCAGGCGTGCGATTGGCGCGGCGGCGCGCGCACCGAAGCCCGCGTTCTCCACCACCACGGCAAGCGCGATTTTCGGGCTTTCCGCAGGGGCGAATGCGATGAACAGCGCGTGGTCGCGATGTCGCTCGTTCACCCGTTTCTCGTCGTATTTTTCATTTTGCTTGATGGCGATGACCTGCGCGGTGCCTGTTTTTCCCGCGCTTATGTATTCGGCGCCGGCGAAAGCGCGCGCACCCGTGCCTTCTTTGTTCACGCCGATCATCGCCTGCTTGATGATTTCGATGTGCTCGGGTTTTGCCGGCAGCGTGCCGACCGGGCGCGGTTCGACATAGCCGCGTTCTCCGGTTTTGATGTTTTCGACGTAGTTCACCAAGTGTGGACGGTAAACCGTGCCGCCAGAGGCGAGCGTCGCCACCGCCTGCGCGAGTTGCAGGGGTGTGTAGGAGTTGTAACCCTGGCCGATGCCAACCGAAATTGTTTCGCCGGCATACCACTTTTGCTGCTCCGGGCGGCGGAACCGCTTTTGCTTCCATTGTTGCGATGGAAGTACACCTGCCGCCTCACCCTCGATATCAATGCCGCTCCTTGACCCGAAACCGAGGTGCGTCATGAACCCGGAGATATTGTCGATGCCCATATCATTGGCAAGTTGGTAATAATAGGTGTCGCAGGACACCACGATCGACTTGTACATGTCGACCATGCCGTGGCCGCCGACCTTGTCGTCGCGGAAGCGGTGGCCGCCGAAGTTGAAATAGCCCGGATCACTGATCGCCTGCGCGGGCGTGCGCTTGCCAAGGGAAAGGGCCGCAAGGGCCATGAAGGGCTTGAAGGTCGAGCCGGGCGGGTAAGTCCCGGCGAGTGCGCGGTTGACCAGGGGTCGGTCGGGGGAGTTGTTGAGTCCCTCCCAACTCGTGGGGTCGATGCCATCGACGAACAAGTTGGGGTCAAAGCCCGGTTTTGACACAAAGGCGAGCACGCCGCCCGTTGAGGGCTCGATGGCAACGAGTGCGCCGCGCATTTGGCCAAACGCCATTTCCGCGACTTCCTGCAACTTGATGTCCAGCGTGAGTACGAGGTTGTTGCCCGACGTCGGCGGCGTTCGCGACAGCGTGCGCACGCCGCGCCCTCCCGCATCCACCTCGACCTGCTCGTAGCCGGTACCGCCGTGCAATTCCTTCTCGTATTTTTGCTCCAGCCCGGTCTTGCCGATGTGCTCGGTACCCTTGTAATTGGCCTCCAGGCCTTCGTCGTCTATCCAGTCGAGGTCGCGCTGGTTGATGCGCCCGATATAGCCGATGAAGTGCGAACCCATTTCGCCCAAGGGATATTGGCGGAACAGCCTCGCCTTGATGTCCACACCCGGGAAGCGAAAGCGGTTCGCCGCAAATTTCGCCACCTCCTCATCGGTGAGGCGGGAGCGGATCGGCAGGCTGTCGGCGCCTTTGGCTTCGATCATCAGCCGCCGGAAACGTGTGCGATCACTCGCACGGATTTCAACTATGCCGGCAAGATCGTCGATGACGGCATCAATGTTCGCCACCTTGTCGGGGGCGATTTCAAGCGTATACGCTGAGTAGTTGCGCGCCAGCACGATGCCATTGCGGTCGGTGATCAGTCCGCGATTCGGCGCGATTGGTACGATGGATATGCGGTTATCCTCGGCCTTGGTCTGGTAGTAGTCGTGCTGCACCACCTGCAAGTAGAAAAAGCGCGCGAGCAGAATGCCGAACAGCGCCAGTACCACGGCGCCGGCGATGCCGACGCGCAGCTGGAAAAAATACAGCTCGCGTTCGTTATCGCGAAACTCAGTGGACATCGCGCATCACCCCTGCGCCGGAACGGAAGCTGAGCGTCCGGGCTTGTGAAAATCGCATGCTAGATGGGCCTGTTCTCATCGATCGATTCGGGACGCCGCTGCGGGGCGAGCAGCAGGATGGCGAGGAGTGGCCAGACGGCGGCCCCGACGATGGCGCCCAGGAAGTAACCGACGCCGGGGAACGGCGCACCCGCGAACATGCGCACGCCCAGCATCATCGCCTGTACCAGCAGCATCAGCACCAGCACGTGCGCCGCCTGGTGCTTGAGCGAAAACCACAGCATGCGCCGGTGAAGCGCGATCGATAAAAACGCCAGAACCGCATAGGCGAAGGCGTGCTGTCCCATCAGCGAGCCGGTGCCCGCATCCATGATGAGCCCCAGCGCCCAGGCCGCACCGATGCCCATTTTGCGCGGCTGATGCGTGCACCAGAACACCAGGACGAGTCCGAGCAGGTCGGGCACACCGATCGCATCACCCCAAGGCATCAGGTTGAACATGAGGGCCAGGGCGAGCGTGAGAATCATGAATCCGCTGCGCACCGGCAAAAGGATGCGTTGCGGGCCGTCGTTGATCATCGGCATGGGAGGCTCGTTTTCATCTGTTCAATCGCTCATTCGCGCTTGCGCGTCTTCTTTATCTTCGTCTGGCGTTGTGGCGTTGACTGGGTTTCCGGTCGCGGCGGAAGGTCTTCACCGCCTGAGAGCACCAGGACCTGGCGGTGCTGGTTTGCACCCGCCTCCGGTGTGCAGGCTATCTTGGCGAAGGCATAGGCCGCATCGCGTTCGATGCGCGCAACGCGCGCGACCGGCAGCCCGGGCGGGTAGGTGCCGTCAATGCCGGAAGTCACCAGCAGGTCGCCGTTCTGTATTTCGGCGTTGGCCGCCATGTAACGCAGGTCTAACGTCGCACCATCGCCACCCCCGAATGCGACCGCACGAAGGCCGTTGCGCACAACCTGCACGGGTATCGCCTGATCCTTGTCGGTGATAAGGGTGACCTCGGCAAGCAACGGGTGGACGCGCGTCACCTGACCGATCACGCCAATGTGATCAACGACCGCCTGGCCGGGCTTGATGCCGCTTTGGCTGCCTTTGTCGATGAACACCTTGCGGCTGAACGGGTCGCGCGCCGAATAAAGGATCTCGGCGAACACGGTTTCCCGCGGCAGCCGCGTCTTTGCGTCGAGCAACTGTCGCATCTGCGCGTTTTCGGACGCGAGGGACTGCAGCACCTGCGACTGCTGCCCGAGCTTGAGCTGTTCGGCGCGCAGCTTTTCGTTCTCAATGCGCAGTGCCGATTGGCTCGTGAAGAATTCGCCCGCCTTGCTGAAGCCCACCAGAGGTGCCATCGCCACCTGCTGGATCGGATAGGCAAGCAGGGCAAAGACCTGGCGCAGCGAATCGGCGTAACGGAAGCGCGCGTCCAGAACCATCAGCAGCACGGCGAGCATGACGAAAAACGACAGTCGCACCAGCGGTGCGGGACCGCGGTTGAAAAAGGGGGGCGGCGAGTAATCCATCTAGGCTTGTGCCGGGGGCGCGGCGGAAAAGGAATGCAGCCGCGATGGATTTCCTGCGTGGGGGGCGGCGTCAGCCTTCATCCCCGTCCTGGTCAATCGTTGGTGAAGATGCTGCCAAGCTTCTCCATCTTCTCGAGCGCTTTGCCCGATCCGCGCACAACGCAAGTGAGCGGGTCGTCGGCGACGATGACCGGCAGGCCGGTCTCCTCCATCAGCAGGCGGTCAAGGTCGCGAAGCAAAGCGCCGCCGCCGGTGAGAACCATGCCCGTTTCGGCAATGTCGGCACCGAGCTCGGGAGGCGTTTGCTCGAGCGCCGATTTCACCGCGCTGACAATGCTGTTTAGCGGCTCGGTGAGCGCTTCGAGGATTTCGTTCGAGGAAATGGTGAAGCTGCGCGGGATGCCCTCGGCGAGGTTGCGGCCCTTCACTTCCATTTCACGTACCTCGCTCCCGGGGAAGGCGGAGCCGATTTCCTTCTTGATCGATTCTGCAGTCGTTTCACCAATCAGCATGCCGTAGTTACGGCGGATGTAGTTGATGATGGCCTCGTCGAATTTATCACCACCGACGCGCACGCTGCCTGCGTAAACCATACCGCCCAGCGAGATTACGCCCACTTCCGTGGTGCCGCCGCCGATGTCCACGACCATCGAACCGGTTGCATCAGCCACGGGGAGGTCGGCCCCGATGGCCGCGGCCATTGGCTCTTCAATCAGGAACACCTGCGATGCGCCTGCGCCGATGGCAGATTCGCGGATGGCGCGGCGCTCAACCTGCGTGGAGCCACACGGTACGCAGATGATGATGCGCGGGCTCGGTGAGAGCAGGCGCGACACGTGCACTTTTGTGATGAACTGCTTCAACATCTGCTCGGTGACGGTGAAGTCGGCGATCACGCCGTCCTTCATCGGCCGGATGGCGGTGATGTTACCCGGCGTCTTGCCCAACATCTGCTTGGCTTCCTTGCCCACCGCTTGAATGGTTTTTTTTCCATTGGGTCCGCCTTCCTGGCGGATGGCGACGACAGATGGCTCATCAAGAACGATGCCTTTGCCGCGAACGTAAATCAGGGTGTTTGCGGTTCCGAGGTCGATTGCGAGATCGTCCGAGAAATAACCGCGCAGGAAACCGAACATGCCGTGTAATTCCTTTAAGAGGGGCTAAGACCCCTTTGGTTTTTTCAGCTAAATTTTGGGCGGCATCGCGGGTCGGGAAAAGAGCCCGCCCCCTTTATGCTGCGCTCCCTTATAATACCGCATTAAGCCACGGTTTTTAAGAGAAATTTAAGCCGTTTTGAGCTGGCGTAAGCGCCTGACAGCCGGTTGTCAGGATCGCCGTTGCCGGGCGCGAGGGGGCTCCCTTGCATTGACGGTTTTTTGGATTAGGAACGCCATTCATGTCCCTCACCCTCGACGAAGTCAAGCGCGTCGCCTGGTTGGCCCGCATCGAAACCAGCGAGGCCGAAGCGCTTGCAACGCGCGACCAGCTAAATGGCATTTTCGAGCTGATCGGCCAGATGCAGCGTGTTGACACGACGGGCATCGAACCCATGCCGCACGGCCAGGACATGATGCTGCGCCTGCGCGAGGATGTGGTGACCGAGGGTGACCAGCACCTGTTGTTCCAGTCGGTCGCGCCGCAGGTGGAGAATGGACTTTACCTGGTACCCAAAGTGATCGAGTAGGCACGCAACAGACTGCGACCGCCCGCCGCGGGGCGGTTGTCCCCCGCGCCCCGATTCGCTTCCATCACCCGAAACCACCTAAATGTTCAACGCGTCCCTCAAAGAATTGTCTGCCGCGCTTGCGGCAAAAAAAATATCCAGCGTCGAGTTGACGCAAGGATTCCTCGACCGTGTCGGCCGTTTCAAACAACTCAACGCGTTCATTACGGTCGATGCGGGTAAGAGTCTCGCGCAGGCGGCGGTGGCCGATGCGCGCATTGCGCGGGGTGATGTGGCGCCGTTGACCGGCATCCCGATCGCGCACAAGGATATTTTCTGCGCCAAGGGCTGGCTCACCACCTGCGCCTCAAAAATGCTCTCCAACTTCACGGCGCCCTATGACGCCCATGTCATAGAGCGCTTTAACGCGGCCGGTGCTGTAATGCTGGGCAAGACCAACATGGATGAATTTGCCATGGGCTCGTCCAACGAGACGTCTTTTTACGGCCCGGTGCAAAACCCCTGGGATGCGCAATGCGTGCCCGGCGGCTCTTCGGGCGGCTCGGCGGCGGCGGTGGCGGCGCGGCTTGCTCCAGCGGCCACAGCAACCGACACCGGCGGGTCTATTCGGCAGCCGGCGGCACTCACCGGAATCACTGGCATCAAACCGACGTATGGCGCGGTGTCGCGTTACGGCATGATCGCCTTTGCCTCAAGCCTGGACCAGGGCGGCGTGATGGCGCGAAGCGCCGAGGACGCGGCCATTGTGCTCGGTGCGATGGCCGGGTTTGACAAGCGTGACGCGACCTCCCTCGAGCGACCGGCCGAAGATTACACGCGAGACCTGGCAACGCCGCTCAAGGGCTTGCGCATCGGCGTGCCCAAAGAGTATTTCGGCAAGGGCCTTTCAGCCGACGTTGGCGCCGCGGTGGAAGCGGCGCTGGTGCAGTTCGAAAAACTTGGCGCCAAGCGCGTTTCGATCAGCCTTTCCAACTCCCACCTGTCGGTGCCGGCTTATTACGTCATCGCCCCGGCCGAAGCTTCGTCGAACCTGAGCCGCTTTGACGGGGTGCGCTTCGGTCATCGCGCGGCCGCTTATTCCGACCTTGCCGATTTGTACTGTAAGAGCCGCGCCGAGGGGTTTGGCGCCGAGGTCAAGCGCCGCATCCTCATTGGCGCCTATGTGCTGTCGCACGGCTACTACGACGCCTATTACCTCAAGGCCCAGCGCATCCGCCGGCTAATCGCGCAGGATTACGCCGATGCCTTTAAGGTTTGCGATCTGGTGCTTGGCCCGACCTCGCCGTCGGTGGCGTTCAAGACCGGCGCCAAGGCTGCCGACCCGGTGCAGATGTACCTCAACGACATCTACACTATCGCCGCTAACCTCGCCGGCCTGCCGGCGATGTCGATTCCGTGCGGTTTCGGCGGGGGCGGTCTTCCGGTCGGCCTGCATATCGTCGGCAATTATTTCGACGAGGCAAAAATGCTCGGCGTCGCGCACCAGTTCCAGCAGGCCACAGACTGGCACGCACGGGCCCCCCGGGGGTTCGACGTAAAAGAAGGGGTCGACGCATGAGCGCGCAAGGCAAATGGGAGGTCGTCATCGGGCTGGAAACCCACGCTCAGCTGTCGACCGTCTCAAAAATATTTTCAGGTGCCTCCACGGCCTTCGGGGCCGAACCCAACACCCAGGCGAGCGCCGTCGACGTTGCGCTGCCAGGCGTGTTGCCGGTGGCCAACAAGGGCGCGGTGGAGCGCGCGATTCGTTTTGGCATCGCCATCGGCGGCACGATCAACCGGCGCTCCGTGTTTGCGCGTAAGAATTATTTTTATCCCGACCTCCCAAAGGGCTACCAGATCAGTCAGTACGAGCTGCCCGTGGTGCAGGGCGGCAGCCTCACCATCGTCACCAAGGCGGGCGAGAAAACGGTGCAACTGACGCGCGCCCACCTCGAAGAGGACGCCGGCAAGTCGCTGCACGAGGATTTTCACGGCATGTCGGGCATAGACCTCAACCGTGCCGGCACGCCGCTGCTTGAAATCGTTTCCGAACCGGACATGCGCTCGAGCGAGGAAGCTGTCGCTTATGCCAAGGCGTTGCACGGCCTCGTGCGCTGGATCGGCATTTGCGACGGGAACATGCAGGAGGGTTCGTTCCGTTGTGATGCGAACGTGTCGGTGCGCCGGTTCGGCGAACCGCTGGGTACGCGACGCGAAATCAAGAACCTCAACTCGTTTCGTTTCCTGCAGCAGGCCATTGACTACGAGGTGCGCTGGCAGATCGAGACACTGGAAGATGGCGGCAAAATCGAGCAGGCGACGGTGTTGTTCGATCCGGACAAGGGCGAGACGCGCGCGATGCGCACCAAGGAAGACGCGCACGACTACCGCTATTTCCCCGATCCCGACCTGCCTCCGCTTGTGGTGTCGGAGCAGTGGATCGAGGGTGTCAGGGCCCAACTGCCCATGCTGCCGGACGCCTTGCGCCGAAGGTACGAGGGCGATTATGGTTTGTCTGCATATGATGCGGCGACGCTGACCCAATCGCGTGAAATGGCCGATTATTTTGATGCGGTGGTCGCCAGCCTGGGCGCCGATGCGGCCAAGGTCACTGCCAACTGGGTAATGGGCGAACTGGCTGCGGCGCTTAACCGCGCCGGCGTCGAGATCGCCGCCTCGCCCGTTCCGAGCCGCCTCCTCGCCGACCTGATTCGCCGCATTCGCGACAACACCTTGTCGGGCAAACTTGCCAAGGACGTGTTTGATGCGTTGTGGGCTGGGGAGGGCGAGGTCGACGCCATCATCGAAAAGCGCGGCCTCAAGCAGTTGTCTGATTCAGGCGCGATCGAGAAAATTGTCGACGAGGTTCTGGCCGTCAATGCCAAGTCGGTGGAGGAGTTTCGCGCTGGTAAGGACAAGGCTTTCAACGCCCTGGTAGGGCAGGTGATGAAGGCGAGCAAGGGGAAGGCCAATCCCGCACAGGTCAACGAGATCCTGAAAAAGAAACTCGGCGCCTGACCGGATTTCCTCGCTTTTAAAACACGAAAGCCCCTTTCGGGGCGCACCTCGGCAGGCAGGCCGAGGCCGTTCGACTGGAGCCGAAAAATCTCGGTGATTCAGGTGAAAAAATTGTTACCTGCTGGCTTTGCAGGCTACTTCTTCTTTGCGTCGGCCGGTGCCGCCGCGCCCTTGCCTTTTGTCAGCTCAAGGTATCGCCGCTTGTCCTCGTCGTATTTCGCATTGATGGAGTCGAGCTCTTTCTTTTTCACGCCAAGCAACTCGCGTTGGTTTTTCAGCTCAAGCTCGTTGTTCTTGATGTCCTGCTGCAGCTTGGGCGGCATCGGCTTTTTCAGGTAAAACTCTTTTTCCTTGTCATAGTCTTCCTGCCGCTTGGTGGCTGCGGTAAGGCGCTTTTCAGTGGCTTTGATCGCCTCGTCGCCCTGCTTGAGGGCCCGCGCCCGCGCATCGTCGATGTCCTTTTCAGAAGGGTAGGTAGAGAGCAGCGCCATGTTTTTGCGCCGCTCTTCGCGTGCCGCGGCTTCCTCATCGCGCGCCTTCTTTCGTTCGGCGTCGCGCGCTTCCTGTTGCTCCGGCGTCAGCGCCGCCTCGTTGCGCTTGAGCACCTGGCCCTGTGTGGTCAGGGTTGAGGACGGACGCCCCGCCGACTCGACGGGCGGCCGGTCGGTGTACTGGACCTTGCCGTTTTCATCCACCCAGCGATACATCGTTTTGGCCTGCCCAAAGGCGAGCCCCACAGCCAGGAT
>CAITSH010000230.1 GCA_903895005.1 uncultured Pseudomonadota bacterium | reverse complement strand
GGCTTTGGTCATGAAGCGGTTCCATGCCCGTGCGCGTGGTCGTGCAGGGCGTGTCGAGAAGCCATTCTCGAACCTGACGATCATCGTTCGCGAAACTGCCGCAAAGGCTTGAGGAGAAGACGATGGGTCAGAAAGTTAATCCGATCGGGCTGCGCCTCGGCATCAACCGCACCTGGGACAGCCGTTGGGTCGCCAGCAAGGGCGAATATGCCACGCTGCTGCATGAAGACATCCGCATCCGTGCGATGCTCATGAAGCTGTTGAAGCAGGCTGCGATTTCCAAAATTGTGATCGAGCGTCCGCACAAGAAGTGCCGCGTCACCATCTTCTCGGCTCGTCCGGGTGTTGTGATCGGCAAAAAGGGTGCTGACATCGACAAGATCCGCAAGGCCGTTGCCAAGCTGACCACTTCCGAAGTTGTCATCAACATCGTCGAAGTGCACAAGCCTGAAATCGATGCAACGCTGGTCGCGGATTCGATCGCACAGCAGCTCGAACGTCGTGTGGCTTTCCGCCGTGCGATGAAGCGGGCCGTGCAATCGGCCATGCGTCTGGGCAGCGAAGGTATTCGTATCAACTGCTCGGGCCGTTTGGGTGGCGCGGAAATCGCCCGCCTCGAATGGTATCGCGAAGGTCGCGTGCCGCTGCATACATTGCGTGTCGATGTTGATTACGGCGTTGGGACTGCATTTACCACCTATGGTACATGCGGGATCAAAGTCTGGATCTTCAAGGGTGAAATTCTTGAGCATGATCCGATGGCCCATGACAACCGCATTGCCGAAGAAGGCACTGGTGGTCGTTCTGGTGGTCGTCGCGACCAGGCCCATTGAGCGGCTGGGCGGGAGTGAGCTGAAATGCTTCAACCAAATAAAACCAAGTTCCGTAAGCAGTTCAAGGGACGCATTCATGGCGTCGCCAAGGGCGGCACCAACCTTGATTTCGGCCAGTTCGGCCTCAAGGCTGTTGAACCTGAACGTATTACGGCTCGTCAGATCGAAGCTGCTCGTCGTGCTTTGACCCGTCACATGAAGCGCGCCGGTCGCGTGTGGATCCGGATCTTCCCGGATGTTCCTGTGTCGTCGAAGCCTGCCGAAGTGCGTATGGGTAAAGGTAAGGGCGCTCCTGAATTGTGGGTGTGCCGTATCAAGCCGGGCCGCATTATGTTTGAGATCGATGGTGTGTCGAGCGCGATTGCTCGTGAAGCTCTGACCCTTGCTGCGGCAAAGCTTCCGATCAAGACACGCTTCGTTCAGCGCATTGCCGAGTGAGGGTGATATGAAGACCAAAACCAGAGTCTCCGACCTCAATGCGATGTCGGTTGATCAGCTCCAGGAAGAGCTGGTGCGTTTGAAGAAAGAGCAGTTCAACCTGCGCTTCCAGAAAGCCACCGGTCAGCTGGAAAACACCGCGAGAGTTCGTGTCGTGCGTCGTGATATCGCGCGCGTCCGGACCTTGTCCCGCAACAAGCTCGCGCACGCGAGCCAGGCCTGAGGAGAGAGCGATGCCAAAGCGCATTTTGCAGGGCGTCGTCGTCAGCGACAAGCAGGACAAGACCATCGTGGTCAAGGTGGAACGCCGTTTCACCCATCCGCTTCTCAAGAAGACAGTCCGTCGTACGAAGAACTACCACGCACATGATGTCGAGAATAAGCATAAAGTCGGTGAAACGGTTCGCATCGTCGAATCTGCTCCGATTTCTCGATTAAAGCGTTGGGTGGTACTAGACGAAGCGGTCTAACCGTATTACAAGCGCGCCTTCACATCTGTGGAGACGAATGAGGCAAGGGGTCGAAAGAACCCCGTCAGGCGAAGTCCGGTAGGTCGCCACTAACTCTACCGGAAACCTGTCTGAGACAGAGAAAGGATCAATGCCATGATCCAGATGCAGACAAATTTGGACGTTGCCGATAATTCCGGTGCGCGTCGGGTAATGTGCATCAAGGTGCTTGGCGGCTCCAAGCGGAAATACGCTGGTGTTGGCGACATTATTGTCGTTTCCATCAAGGAAGCTATTCCGCGCGGGCGCGTTAAAAAAGGCGACGTCATGAAGGCTGTCGTCGTTCGCACTGCGAAAGACATTATTCGTCCCGATGGTTCGGTGATCCGTTTCGACCGCAACGCGGCCGTGTTGATCAACAACCAGAAAGAGCCGGTCGGAACACGTATCTTCGGGCCAGTGCCCCGTGAATTGCGTGCGAAGAACCACATGAAAATCATCTCGCTGGCGCCGGAGGTGCTCTGATGGCCGCGAAGATTAAAAAAGGCGACAAGGTCGTCATTCTCACTGGTCGTGACAAAGGCAAGTCCGGCGAAGTCGTTCAGGTGATGCCGAAGGAAACCCGCGCTTTGGTGAGCGGTGTGAATCTCGTAAAGCGTCACCAGCGTCAGACCCAGACCCAGGAAGCCGGTATCATCTCGAAAGAGGCTCCTGTGCATCTGTCCAACCTTGCTTTGGCAGATCCCAAGGACGGCAAGCCTACCCGCGTTGGGTTCAAGGTGCTTGATGACGGCCGCAAGGTTCGCTTCGCCAAACGTTCGGGAGATCTGATCGATGGCTAATTCAGCTAATAATACCGGTTACGTGCCGCGTCAGAAGTCGCTGTATACGGAAGTGGTCCGCCCGAAACTCATCGAAGAGTTCGGCTATACCAATCCCATGCAGGTTCCGATGATCGACAAAATCGTGATCAATATGGGTGTTGGCGAAGCGACGGCAGACACCAAAAAGGTGGCTGTTGCTGCTCAGGACCTCGCATTGATCGCCGGTCAGAAGCCTGTGATCACCAAAGCCCGTTTGGCTATCGCGACCTTCAAGGTGCGCGAGAATATGCCTATCGGCTGCAAGGTGACGCTCCGCAAAGCCAAGATGTATGATTTCCTCGACCGTCTTGTTTACATTGCATTGCCACGCGTTCGCGATTTTCGCGGGTTGAGCCCCAAGTCTTTCGATGGTCGCGGCAATTTCGCAATGGGTAT
>CAITSH010000229.1 GCA_903895005.1 uncultured Pseudomonadota bacterium | reverse complement strand
GGCAAGGGCGATGCCGTCGCTGGCGAGTAAAAAGAGGCTGTATCCGGCGTCGGTTTTTCCGAGTGTTTTCACGACCTGCCCCATCAAACCGAACATCTGGCCGTAGATCGGGAGGGTGGCGAGGGCAAGCAATCCCATGACCACTTGCACGATGCCCAGGTAGCGCTGCACATTGCCGATGCGGTCGATGCGCCGTTTCACCCACAGGCTGCCGGATGCAATGCCGAGAATGAACGCGGACAACATGAGTTCAAACGAGTGTGTCGAACTGCCCAGAACGACAGAAAGCATGCGTATCCAGCCGACCTCGTAGATGAATGAGGCGGTGCCGGTCAGCGCGGCGACCCAGAGGAAGAGGTTGATGCCGCCATTCGCGGCCGACGGTTGCTGTTCGACGCCGAGGGGCTTTTCCGCGCGTGGGAAGGCGATCCAGATGACCGCAGCGATAATCAGGTTCAGGGCCGCAGCAGTTTGTATCGTGCCGGGGAGCCCGATCCGTTCGATCAAGAAAAATCCGGCTGCGAGTACGCCAAGGGCGGCCCCGAAACTGTTGGTGAAGTAAAGCATTGCCAGCGTGCCGCCGGGTTCGGCGGGGGCGCGGCGCAGGAGTCCGGCGCTCATAAGGGGGAAGGTCATGCCAAGCAGGACGGTCTGGGGCAGGATGAGCGTAGCGGCGAGGAACCACTTGGCCAGGCCGGCAGCAAGTTCGCTTCCTGCCGCGGGCAGGATCGTGGCGTAGGCGGTATCGGTCAGGTAGACAAAGAGTGGGTGAAAAAACAGCGCAGCCAGTCCGATGAGCGCCTCGGCAAGTGCGTAGCCGCGGAGCAGGTTTTTCCAACTGGCCGAGTAGCGGCTCGCCAACCAGGCTCCGGCGCCCATGCCGCCCATGAAGAGGCTGAGCACCAGGGTTTGCGCATAGGCCGCGTGCCCGAGAAAGAGTTTGAGATAGTGTGTCCAGATCGACTCATAGATCAGCCCGGCAAAGCCGGAGAGCATGAAAAGGCCGAACAGCACACATCGCTGGGCCGTTGAAAGTCTTGTCGTCTGGGATGCGGGGGGGCGCGTGTAGGTATTCAAGATGAGGGCGGGGAAAGGTGGGCGCAGCCGTTAGAATGGCGCGCTTGCTGATCTGCAACGGGGTTTGTTTTCGAATATGGCGCAGGCCGTTCCGTACTGGAGACTTTCCGGATTTTACTTTGCGTACTTCGCCTACGTGGGTGCACTGTCGCCTTATTTTAGCTTGTATCTACAGCGACTGGGCCTTGGGGCGATGGCCATCAGCGTGCTGCTTGCGTTGCAGCAAATGATGCGAATGCTGGGCCCCAATATCTGGGGGCGCATGGCCGATACGCGCGGGGCGCGACTCTCTTTGCTTCGTATTTCGATGCTGCTGATGGCGGCTAGTTTTTGTTGCCTGTTTTTCGCCCAGCAATTCGCCGGATTATTCGCCGTGCTGGCAGTGATGAGCTTTTTTGGAAGCGCGGCGATGCCGCTGCATGAGTCGATGACCTTCATGTGGCTAAAGGACGAGCCGGAGCGTTACGGTCCGATCCGGCTCTGGGGGTCGGTGGGTTTCATTGTCGCGGTGCTCGTGCTCGGGGCTATGCTCGATGTCATTGAAATCGATTACCTGCCATGGCTTGCGCTGCCGCTGGTCGGGCTTATATTGGCTTTCACGTTCGCGCTGCCCCCGCAGCCGGCCAGCACGGGTGTTGCCGCGCGCGAGCCGCTGTGGCCGGTCCTGCGCCGAAAGGAGGTTTGGGCGCTTCTGTTGTCGTGCTTTCTCATGGCAGTCGCCCATGGGCCGCTCTATACGTTTTTTTCGATTTATTTGTCCGACCATGGATATGGCAAGAGCGCCATCGGTGCGCTCTGGGCTTCCGGTGTTGTGGCGGAAATCGTGGTCTTTCTGGCAATGCCGCGCCTTGCAAGGCGTTGGGGTTTATCGAGGATACTTGCAGTCAGTTATCTGTGCGCCGTCTTGCGGTTTTTGTTGATCGGTTGGGCCGTCGAATCGGTGGCGACGATGGCGCTGGCGCAATTGCTGCATGCGGCAACCTTCGGCGCGCATCACGCTGCGGCCGTGGGTCTCATCAACACCTGGTTCAAGGGGGGCAGGCAGGTCGGCGGACAGGCGCTTTACCTGTCACTCTCGTTTGGTGCCGGCGGCATGGTTGGCGGGCTTGCTTCGGGCTTTCTGTGGGAGGGTGCAGGCCCCGAAATCACATTTAGCATTGCAGCCGGTTGCGCATTTGCCGGATTTCTACTGATCGTCTGGCAGGGGGCGAATTTTCCCCCGGCGGCGCGGTCAAAGTCCTGAACGTCGCACGGCTTTCAGGCCAACCTATTTTGGGAGATGGGAATGATTTCGAACTTCTCGAAACCTAGTGAAACGATACGGATGTTGCCAATACTTCCTACGTTGCGATTGGTGCTTGTTTCGGCGGCCTTGCTGGTCGGGTGCCAATCGGTGCAAACCACGCAATCCGGCGCGGTCGGGATTGACCGAAAGCAATCGATGTTTGTCTCGTCGGAGGAAATCAATCAAAGCGCCGTCCAGGCATACCGGACGGTGTTGCAGGAAGAAGGCAAAAAAGGGGCGGTCAATCATGATCCCGAGCAGGTCCGCCGGGTGCGCGCAATCGCTGCACGGCTGATTCCAGCCACGGGGGCATTTCGCATGGACGCGCCCGGATGGAAATGGGAGGTCAACGTAATCTCCTCGAAAGACGTCAATGCCTGGTGCATGCCAGGCGGGAAAATCGCCGTATATACAGGTCTGATCGACCGGTTAAAGCCAAGCGATGACGAATTGGCGGCGGTAATGGGCCATGAAATCGCCCACGCTCTGCGAGAGCACGGCCGTGAGCGTGCTTCGCAAGCGGCCGGACAGTCTGTCGCGGCAAGCGTTATTGGCGCGGCGCTTGGTATCGGGAGCCTGGGCACAGATCTGAGCAGTACCGTCCTGAAACTGACCTTCGGACTTCCCAATTCACGCCTGCACGAAACTGAGGCTGACCGAATCGGAGTCGAACTGGCTGCACGCGCGGGCTATGATCCTCGCGCCGCCGCAACGCTCTGGCAGAAAATGGGGCAGGCAGGCGGAGGGCAACCACCGCAGTTTCTGTCAACACACCCGTCCAACGAAACGCGTCAGCAGGATCTTCAGGTTTATGCTCAGCGCGTAATGCCGCTTTTTGAGCAGGCCAGACGCCGATAACAGCGGGGCTGCCGGCGCGGCCTTCGTTCCGTGCTGGGGCCTTCGGTTATAATCGTCTTCCCTTTTTTGCAGTCTAAATAAGATCAAGTCATATGGCACCGCAGACCCTGTACGACAAGCTTTGGAACAGTCACGTTGTGCACACCGACGAGAGTGGCACGGCACTGTTATATATCGACCGTCATCTTGTGCACGAGGTGACAAGTGCGCAGGCATTTGAAGGACTCCGTCTTGCCGGCCGCAAATTGTGGCGCACCGACTCAGTGGTGGCGACGGCCGACCACAACACGCCTACCGACCACTGGGACGAGGGGATCAAGGAGCCTGTTTCGCGACTGCAGGTTGAGACCCTGGATGCCAATATCAAGGAGTTTGGCGCCAAGGTGTACTTCCCCTTCCTGGACAAGCGCCAAGGAATCGTCCACGTGATCGGACCGGAGCAGGGGGCAACGCTGCCCGGGATGACGGTGGTCTGCGGCGATTCCCACACCAGCACGCATGGTGCGTTTGCCTGCCTCGCGCACGGAATCGGCACGTCGGAAGTCGAGCACGTGATGGCGACGCAGTGCCTGGTCCAGAAAAAAATGAAGAACATGCTGGTAGAGGTGAACGGCCCGCTGCCGCGAGGAGTTACCTCAAAGGACGTGGCGTTGGCCCTGATCCGACAAATCGGCACGGCCGGTGGTACCGGCTGCGCGGTTGAATTCGCCGGCAGCACCATTCGTGCGCTCTCGATGGAGGCGCGCATGACGCTTTGCAACATGGCCATCGAGGCCGGCGCGCGTGCGGGCATGGTCGCGGTGGATGATGTCACGATCAATTATCTCAAGGGTCGTACGTTTGCACCGCAAGGCGCCGTCTGGGATCAGGCCGTCAGCTACTGGCGCACGTTGCGCAGCGATCCTGGCGCCAGGTTTGATTTCGCCATCCAGATCGACGGCAGCACGATCAAGCCGTTGGTGACCTGGGGCACCTCGCCCGAGATGGTGGTGAGCGTCGAAGACCGCGTTCCCGATCCGGACAAGGAAAAAGATCCTACCCGGCGCGAGGGTATGGAGAGGGCTTTGGTGTACATGGGACTGAAACCCAATACCCCGATCACCGAAATTCTCGTCGACAAGGTATTCATCGGCTCGTGTACGAATTCGCGCATCGAGGATATCCGTGATGCCGCCATCGTTGCGCGAGGAAAGCATGTCGCGAAGAACGTGAAGCTTGCACTGGTCGTTCCCGGGTCGGGCCTTGTCAAGGCGCAGGCTGAGAAGGAGGGTCTCGACAAGATATTTATCGACGCGGGATTTGAGTGGCGTGAGCCCGGATGTTCGATGTGTCTTGCAATGAATGCCGATCGCCTCGAGCCCGGCGAGCGGTCGGCGTCGACATCGAACCGCAATTTTGAGGGCCGTCAGGGTACCGGCGGCAGGACGCATCTTGTGAGCCCGGCAATGGCCGCAGCCGCGGCGATCGCCGGGCATTTCGTTGACGTCCGATCCTGGAAGTAGGGAGCATGCGCATGTTGAATACATTTGTTGTCATCGGTGCTATTGCGGTGTTTCTCGCCGGCTGCAATACCGTTCAGGGCATAGGTAAAGATCTGAAAAAGGGCGGCGAGGCCATAGAGAAGTCAGCCAAATAGCCATGGAAAAATTTACTGTAGTGACCGGTATGGTTGCGCCGATGGATCGCGCAAACGTTGATACAGACGCCATCATCCCGAAGCAGTTCCTCAAATCGATCAAACGAACCGGCTTTGGCCCCAACTTGTTTGATGCCTGGCGCTACCTCGATGAGGGGCAGCCCGACAAGCCGAATGAGGGTCGTCCGCTCAACCCTGATTTCGTGCTGAACCAGCCGCGATATAAGGGCACGAGCGTCCTCGTCGCGCGTAAAAACTTTGGTTGCGGGTCGTCGCGCGAGCATGCGCCCTGGGCGTTACAGGAATTCGGCTTCCGTGCCGTACTGACACCTTCGTTCGGGGACATTTTTTATAACAACTCGTTCAAGAACGGCTTTTTGCCGATCGTGCTGCCGGAGTTGCAGATCGACCGCATCTTCCATGATGTCGCAGCCTTCCCGGGATTCCGGCTGGTTATTGATCTTCCGGCGCAACTGGTGCGCTACACGGACGGTAGCCAGGCGTTTGAGTTTGAGGTGGATCCGCATCGCAAGGAGTGTCTGATCAACGGGTGGGATGACATCGGGCTCACTTTGCGCCATGCAGACGAAATCCGCGCCTATGAAGAGAAACGCAAACTGGAGCAGCCCTGGCTGTTTGCCTGATTCACACTTAAAACGCCGGGGCCAAGATGGCCCCGGCGTTTTGTTTTTTGGGGAATAGAAAATGAAGATAGCGGTATTACCTGGTGATGGCATCGGGGGGGAGATCGTTGCCCAGGCGGTCAAGGTTCTCAAAGCGCTCGCCGCAGACGGACTGAAACTTGAGCTGGAGCACGCGGCGGTTGGCGGGGCTGGCTATGATGCGTATGGCGACCCTTTGCCTGCTGCAACGCTTAAATTGGCGAAAGAGGCGGACGCCATTTTGTTCGGCGCCGTGGGGGGGCCTCAGTACGACAAGTTAGAGCGTGCCAAGCGCCCGGAACAGGCTATTCTGGGTTTGCGCAAGGAACTCAACCTTTTCGCCAACCTGCGCCCTTCAATTGTCTACAAAGAGCTGGTGGATGCGTCCACGCTGAAGCCCGAGGTGGTATCCGGCCTGGATATCCTGATCCTGCGTGAACTTACTGGCGATATTTACTTCGGCAAACCGCGCGGAACGCACGTGCTGTCCAACGGGGAGCGCGAGGGCTTTGATACGATGCGCTACAGCGAGTCGGAAATCCGGAGGATCGCCCACGTCGGATTCCAGGCGGCGCTAAAGCGCGGCAAACGATTGTGCTCGGTGGATAAGGCGAATGTGCTCGATACGATGCAACTCTGGCGGGACGTGGTGACCGAGGTCGGCGCAGAGTATCCGGATATCGCCCTGACCCATATGTACGTCGACAACGCTGCAATGCAATTGGTGCGAAATCCCAAGCAGTTCGATGTCATCGTCACAGGTAACCTGTTTGGCGACATCCTTTCTGACGAGGCTTCCATGCTGACCGGCTCGATCGGAATGCAGCCGTCGGCGTCGATGAATGACAAAAAGGGCGGGCTGTATGAGCCTATCCACGGCTCCGCGCCCGATATCGCGGGTAAGGACCTTGCAAACCCCCTCGGAACCATTCTTTCGGCGGCGATGATGCTTCGCTACAGTTTCGACCAGGAAGCGCTCGCATGGAAAATCGAGGCAGCCGTGAAAAAGGTCCTTGCGCAAGGATTGCGGACCGCCGATATTCATCAGGCTGGAACCACACGTGTCGGGACCGCCGGCATGGGTGATGCCGTGGTTGCTGCCCTTTAATCGGCGACACGCTTTACGCTTGGCGGATTTGGCTGAAATAGGCATAATTTCATGTTTACAATAACAATTTAACTCAGGGATTAACAATGCGGGTCGGGTTTGTCGGATGGCGCGGGATGGTTGGTTCAGTGCTCATGCAACGCATGATGGCCGAGCACGACTTTTCGCTGATTGAACCGGTGTTTTTCTCCACTTCGCAGGTCGGGCGGATCGGACCGTTTGTCGGCAAGGAAACTGCACCGCTGAAGGACGCCAACAGCCTTGGGGAACTCAGGGCGATGGATGTAATCCTGACCTGTCAGGGTGGGGACTACACTCACGATGTGTTCCCGCGCCTGCGTGCCGCCGGCTGGAAAGGGTACTGGATCGATGCCGCGAGCGCGTTGCGCATGGAGAATGACGCGGTAATTATCTTGGATCCTGTCAACGATTCGGTCATCAAAAAGGCCTTGGTGCAGGGCGGACGGAATTTTATCGGTGGTAACTGCACTGTGAGCCTCATGCTTATGGGACTCCACGGGTTGTTCAAGGCCGGCTTGGTGGAATGGATGACCGCCATGACTTATCAGGCCGCTTCCGGGGCTGGCGCTCAAAACATGCGCGAGTTACTAGCCCAAATGGGGGCCGCAAACGCCTCTGTAGTCCGCATGCTTGATGATCCGGCATCGGCGATTCTGGAGATCGACAGGACCGTTGCCGAAACAATGCGCGGGCAGGCGTTTCCGAGCGAACATTTTGGCGCCCCCCTAGCGGGTAGCTTGCTGCCCTGGATCGACAAGGACCTTGGCAACGGGCAAAGTCGGGAAGAGTGGAAGGGTATGGCTGAAACGAACAAGATTCTTGGTCACGAGGTCGCCATTCCCGTGGATGGGATTTGCGTTCGAATCGGGGCGATGCGCTGTCACAGCCAGGCGCTGACGATTAAGCTGAAGCAGGATGTCCCGATGGATGAAATAGAGGACATACTGGCAAAGGCAAATCCCTGGGCGAAGGTGATCCCCAATCGGCGTGAAGACAGCCTTCGCGAGTTGACGCCCACGGCGGTAACCGGGACGCTTTCGGTGCCTGTCGGCCGCTTGCGCAAACTACCCATGGGTGGTGAATACCTGACCGCCTTTACGGTCGGGGATCAATTGCTTTGGGGCGCGGCCGAGCCGCTCCGCCGCATGCTTCGGATATTGCTAGAAAAGTAGTCGTTTAGCATGCCTGTGCGGGTTGTCTGATGACATTCCGGAACGTCAAAATAGACTGAAAAATTGGTCACTTGGCGC
>CAITSH010000228.1 GCA_903895005.1 uncultured Pseudomonadota bacterium | reverse complement strand
GAGATGCTTGTAGCGCATGGGATGCTCCTATCCGTCTTCGCAAACAGAAAGGTACACCCCGGGGCATCTCACCTTCCTCTAATGCCCGGATGTTGCACTTCGAGGTTTAATTCGCAGGTGGCCTGGATGCATCGGCCGAGAAAGACGTTGACTTCAGATCGCGTAGGCGTAAACTTTGACCTGCGCCGATTTGAAAATCAGCTTGCAGGGCGCGTTAAAAATACACTGCTAAAGCGAGGGAAACCCGCCTTGGCGCAAGCTTGGCGGGTTTTTTGTTTTCAGCACTGCTGTAGCACCGTTTCGAATCCGGGATTTCCCGGCGTCGTTATTTAGCCCCACTTGCCGCGACGCAAAAGAAGCGCCTAAACGGGGTGTCTCGAAAAGGAGATGGCATGTCAAACCTCAAACCCGGAACACTCTGCGTCATCATCGCCGGCTGCCCCGAAAACATCGGGCTCATTGTCGAGGTCATCGAGCACCTCGGTCGCCATGGTGACCGCGAGGACGCCTACATCGTGCAGGCGGCAAGCGGTCGGACCCTGCCGCAGCTGCACCACCCGACCTCTCCCGGCAAATTCATTCGCGGCTATTCGCCCGAGTGCATTACCGACCGTCACAAGCTGCGCCCGCTGGTCGACCCCAAGGACGGGCTCGATGACACCGACATGGCCACCGACAAGGATCGCGAGCTGGCAAAGATTGAATAAACGGTAATTGATCGGGCGCAGGCTCACGCCTTGAGCCAGCGCCCCGCGCACACTGTGTCTTAGCGGCAAACATTCGTGCCGGCGGTAAGCAGCAGCGAAGTCGCCGTGTAAGTCAGCGCGTAAGTCAGCATAAAAAAAGTAATTCGTCGTCAAGGTTGGCCCGCCTCCCGCAAGGGGAAAGGGCCGGGGGGATTTGCTCCGGATTGCCGCCCCCGGCGTTGCGCCCAAGCGGCTAAAGAGGAAACACATATGGACACGATCCAGAAGCGCGCAGTAAACGAAGTCTTTGCCGACTATATGTTTGTCAGCGGCAGCGACGGGCAATACCCGGTGCCGCAGGGCTGGTACCCGGTGCTCGGTCTGCCCGGGTCACTCGACCTCGAACAAAACGCGGTGTTGTTCTGCAAGCTGCAGCCGCAGTTCGGCGCCACGTTGCAAGCCGAATGTCTTAACGGTGTGATCGAAAAACTCCGCATCCACCGCTCCGCGCGCGTGAATGGCCCCGACACCGTATTGGTGCTGGCCTCGGACCTCGTGCGCGAGTTCCCGGTCTGCCAGTTGCCCATCGTGGTGTCGGCGGCGCAACTCGCTGAATGGGTGTCGCCTGCGGGCGCAACGCAGGTTCCCGCCGCAAAGACCGCCGCTTATCGCCAGGCGCACTACCGTTTCGGGCAGGGGGACGATGCCATCACGCTGCGCATCGACACCCGCTCCGAGGCGCTGGCGGGGCTTTACGCGGCATCGGGCTACGACTGCGGCGCCTTTATCACCGCTTTCAACCCGCTGGGCCAGGCGCAGGGTGATGCCGCCAACGACACCGCGCACGTGGCGCTGGTTGCCGAGCTCTCCGGTGTTGCGGGCGTGGTTACCGAGGGCGCGGGCTCGGATCCGGCGGGTGAATGGCCCGCAGAAAAAAGCTGCTTCGGCCTCGGCGTCGATCTCGCGTCCGCCAAAAAGCTCGGCATCGCCTACCGCCAGGACGCCATCGTCTGGGCCGGACTCGATGCGGTGCCAAGGCTGGTTTTGCTGCGTTGACCGGGGTACTGCGATAACCCGCTGCTGATTTGAATACAGGGTCTGGCCCGCCTCCCGCAAGGGGAAGGGGCCGGGGGATTTGTTCCGGATTGCGGCCCCCGCCGTTTTGGCAAAGCCGCTAAACAGGAGTTGTTCATCATGGTTATATCTGAAGCAGTAGGCATCGATCTTGATTACCGTCCCGCCTCGTACTTTTGGCCCCACGGCCTGGCAACCCACCTGCTCGGCAGGGTCAAGGGTGCCACGCGCAAGGCGGCGCTAAAAAACCTCATCGACGCCGGGCGGTTGGACGAGGTGCCGGAGTTTCTCGCCAAGTCGGCGCTCTCCGAAGAAGAGCGCCGCGCCATCGGCCGCATGCACCCGGCGCTCATGGGCGGTGAATACCTGCCCGACCTGGACGAGACGGAAATCGAGATTGCGCGCATCAGCATCCGCTCGACCACGGGCGATGTCACCAGCCTGTATGCGCGGCGAGGCGAGGGCTGCATCCGTTACCGCGTGGTGGACGAGTACGGTGGCGACACGCTCACCGGCGACAACGAACGCGCGTCGGACAAGCCCCTTAGCCTTGGCGAGTTGTGCGATTTTTTCATCGCGACATGGCCGTTCATGGACGTGCTGGAGATGAACTACGAGGGCGACCTTGAGGGCAAGCTGGGGTTTTTCAGGGGGCGATCGGAGTTTTACGACGAGTTTGACGCCTTGCTGCGCCAGCGCGTGTGCGCAGCCCATGTCGAACCGCCCGAGGATCTGTGATGGGCGCGCTTCCGCGCATCCCGATGCGGCCCCACGAACTGCCGCGGCAGCGCCTGTCGCTGGTGGTGCCGTTGCCGCCGCGCCCGGCTGGGTTCGCGGGTACGCGGGATGCGCCAGGGTCCGTCCCGCCGTCGCTCAAAATGCCGCGCTCGGCCCGCTACATCGGGCAGGTGGAGTGGGCGTGGAGCCCGGTCAATGCGCGCATCGACGCCTATTACCTGTCGAGCAACCGCGCGCGCACGCACTGGATCCTGTGGCTGCGTTCGTACGACGACAACTGGGGGCGCTGGGCCGAGCCGCACATTTACGCACATGCGCCAAGGCAAAACGTCGTCGCAAAGGTCGCCGCCATCTACCTGCTGCTCGACGCCTGGTCGGCGAACATCGCCGAATACGAACTCGATCATTTCCACTGGATCAACAAGGCGGCGTTTTTGTCCGTGGAGGAACTGGTCGCCATCGCTCGCATTGCCTGGAAAGGGGGTGCTGCGGATTAGGATGTGCGATGGCTGCAAAGCGTTATTTGGCGCGGCTTTGCAGCCGTCGACGCGCTGATCAAGCGGCCGGCTCGCGGGTTCATCACACACGCCGGCACTCAGGCGCACAATGGCTTTACGCAGGGAGTTACAAGAACTTAACGTTCGGCCGCCGTTGACGGCCATTCGGGGGATACGACCATGACCATCATCGCGAACGACGTTCTCAGGCTGAGCCGCGCGCTCGACTACGCGGCGCAAAAGCACAGCGCCCAGCGGCGCAAGGGCGTGGCCCAGGAGCCCTACATCAACCACCTGTCCGAGGTGGCGCTGCTCTTGGCAGAGGCCACCGACGGCCAAGACACCAACCTCATCATTGCGGGCCTCTTGCACGACTGCATCGAGGACCAGGGCGTCACGCACGACGAGCTGGTGGCGCAGTTTGGCGACGACATCGCCGGGCTGGTGCGCGAGTGCACCGACGACAAGAGCCTGCCCAAGGCCGAGCGCAAGCGCCTGCAGGTCGCCAACGCCCCGCACAAGTCCGAGCGCGCGCGCATGCTCAAGCTCGCCGACAAGACCTCCAACCTGCGCTCCGTGCGCCTGAGCCCGCCCGCCCACTGGGACGCCAAGCGCCGCGCGGACTACTTCATCTGGGCCCAAGAGGTCGTCACCGCCTGCGGCGACGTGAGCCCGTATTTACTTGAGAAGTTTGAGGAGGCTTACAAGGCCGGTGCCGGCTAGGGCGATGGCTGGAGAGCCTTATTTGGCGCGGGTTTGCGGGCGATTTTGGGTGATTTCTACGTGATTGATTGTGACTTCGAGCGGCATATTACGCGTTTGCTTTACATAACATATTTGTTATCATAGGTGCATGGACTACACCATCGTTTATTACAGCGAGGTTGTTCAGAAGGAGATTCTCGATCTGCCCGATACGCTTGCAGCACGGTACATCGTGCTCACGCGCCGGATGGTGGCTCTAGGCCCCAATCTTGGGGAGCCTCACACCAAAGCGTTTGGTGAAGGTTTGTTTGAGCTTCGCCTAAAGGGCGCCGAAGGCATAGCCAGGGTGTTTTTTTGTACGCTTGTTGGCAGGCGAATCGTGATGCTTCACAGCTTTATAAAAAAATCCGAACGTACGCCTCCGCGCGAGCGGGAAATTGCCGAAATTCGAATGAAGGAGATCAAACGTGCAATCCCATGATCAGCTGGTTAAAAAGCTGCTGCGCCGACCCGGCGTGCGCGCCGAAGTCGAGCGCATCGAGCGCGAAGAGGGCGTGTTGCTCGATGCCTTGCTCAAGGCGCGGCAGGATGCCGGCTTGACGCAGGCGCAGGTTGCCGAACGCATGGGAACCCAGGCGCCGGCCGTCGCCCGCCTTGAGCGTGCACTGGCCACCGGCAAGCACTCTCCGTCGATCGCGACCGTGCGCAAATACGTCAAGGCTTGCGGCAAACGACTGGTGCTCCGGGTCGCCTGAAGAAGGGTAACCGGTTGCGGTTTTCGCTTGTAGGTTTGCCCCTGCAGCCGACAAGCCCTTTGCAGGGCGCGCTTAATGCAGCCGGATCAGTTTGGGCGCGGCGGCTTCGTCAAAATGGCAACGCACCGCGTCGCGAACCTGCGCGTGCAGTTCGTCGAGCGTGTCGGCTTCGGTGAAAATAGACTCGCCCGCCGCTTTGGCCGTGTAGCCGCCTTCGGGAGCGTCTTCAACTACAAAAATGATTTCGTTCATTCGGCTGCCTTTCCGGCTTGGAACCTGTTGTCTTGAATCATGCCACCGATCTTTTGATATTTTCTTTGGCGGCGTCCCAGTCTTCAAATTTATCGTCGCCGCGCTCCACCATGGCCTGCCGGCCGGCCAGGATGGTATGCACCTCCAGGGTGACATTCAGTGACTCGCGCACGGCCGCAAAAATTGCCGCCAGGTTGTCCATGCTCGGATTGCCCCTGGGCGAGAGCATGCGGTGCAGGCTTTTGCTTGGTTTGGCGGTTACCTCGGCTAATTGTTCGAAGCCGATGGTGGCGTTGACCAGGTCGCGCAGGATAAGGCGCGCGGTTTCCGGCTCACCGCTCAGGAACAGCGTTGCCGCCTCATCGAGCAGGGCGCTGGCGAATTGCGGATCGCGGGCAACGCGCTCGACGACGGTTTGTTTGTAGTCACGCGTCAGTGCCATCGGGTCACCGTTTTCCTTTCATTGCTGCGGCGAGGGTCTTTTTCCTGTCCTTGTATTCGGCGTGCATGGCCAGGGCTTGCTCGATATCTTTTTGCTGCCGCCGCTTCGTACCGCCGCCAAACAAGATGATCAATGCTTCTCCGTCTCTTGCCAGATAAATGCGATAGCCCGGCCCCCAGTCGATGACGTACTCGCCGATCCCGCCAAACCATTTCACGTTCGAGGTGTTGCCAAGTTCCAGTCGCAGCTTTGCCGTGACAACCTTTACCGCGGCCTGCGCGTCAAGACTGTCGAACCATGTCCTATACGGGCTCGCGCCGTTGGCGCGCAGGTATTCTTCGACCTGAATGACCGTAGTCATAATGGTAACGTATTCGTTACCAAATTACAAGTGCTCACGGCCAATCCCCTCGCCGAATGCTCATCTGCGCCCAACGCGTGAAATCCTTACCGACTGACCACCCAGCACAGCCACGCCAGCGCCAGCGGCAGCAGCTCAACGAGGGCGCGGGCTTCGCCCGGCAGCGCGCTCATGATCATGAGGGCCGCCGCAGGCGCTTGAAGCGATGGCCCACGGTGCGCACTTCGCCGTCGCCACCCACCACCGCGTAGGCGTCAAGTCGCCGGCCGGCTCGGCGCAGCACGGCGCCGCCTTTAACCCACGCCAGCTCGGCGCGGGCGTGGCGGTCAAAGTAGAGCACCGTAGCGCCGCCATGCGTGTGCATGGCCCTGCCGTAGTCAAGCAGGTCTTCTAGCACCGCCGGCGGAATGCCGCGCTGTTGCATGCGCACGCGCGCATGCCGGGTGATGGGGGTTGCCAGTCTGACTGCGCTTGCCATGCTTGCCTCCGTGCCGGGATTGCCATGGCTGGCAGTCTCACTGAGGCGTGGCTCAAGGTATGAGCCAGCCGGAAACCCGCATCTGGCGAGGGTTCTCAGCCGATGGCATGCCTTGGCGGCTGGCCCCGAACCCCATGGATTCCGGGTTCGCCTACACCCCAGGCGCCCCGGAATGACGGCGGTGGATGGCATGCTGCCGCACTCGGGAACATTTACATCATGCCGGGTTTGTCTGTGGCTCTCCGGAACGACGAGAAATTTGCCGCTACCGGAACGTAACCACCGTCATTCCGGGGCGCCCGGGGTTCGGGGCGAACCCGGAATCCATGGGGTAAATTAGCCCGGATGCCTCAGCTTGCAGGATGCGCCGCCGTCGCCGGGCGTGAATTGCCTCCGCAGTTATCGCTTTGCCTAAATCCGGAATCCAAGGGATAAACCCTACATCGCGGGCTTACCCATTTTTCGCATAGCGCTTCAACGCCCCGCGCAATTGTGCGGCCACCTTGTCGCGAAGCGCAGGCGGCGCGAGCACCTCGACTTCCGGGCCGTGGCGCAGGATGTCCATGGCCAGTTCCTGGTCGTCGTTATACGGGAACTCCAACACATAGCTGCCGTCGGCCTCGGTGCGTGATTTTTGTCTCGGGTGCCATTCCTCCGCAGCCACCCAGCGCGCGGCGGTGGCCGAAAAGCGCAGTACGGCGCGCTCGAGCTTGCGTCCGGAAATAATGCCGTAGCCCGAGGCGAGCACTTCGTCGAGCTCGGCTTCGGACACATTCTTGGCGGTGCTGGTCAGCAACGTCGCTTTGCGCATCCCGTCGAGCGCAAAACTGCGAATGTCCTTGCGCAGGTGGCACCAGGCGTCCAGATACCAGTTGCCGCGATAAAACACCAGGCGCTGCGGCGAGAGCTCGCGTTCGGAGACCTCGTCCTTGTAGCGGCTCCAGTAGGTCACGGCAAGGCGCAGGCGCTTGAGCGTTGCGGTGGCGGCCACTTCAAAATACGCGAGCTTCATCGGCCGCGCCGCAATGCGGATGATGCGTATGCGCCGCTCCACCTCGGGCACGGTCAGGTCGTCGGTGGCAAGCATGCCTTGCAGGCGCGCGAGCAGCGGCTCGACGTGCGGCGCCAGCAGGCCAGGCTCCACGCCCTTCAACAGGTGTTGCATGGTCAAGAGCGCATGGACTTCAGAAGCGTTGAACCACAGCCCCGGCAGTTCATGTCGCGGCCCACCTTTTGCGGGCTTGCCAAAGCGATACCCACCGGCGTCGCGGTCGTACTCAATAGGGGCATGCAGCCTGTCGCGCAGGTATTCGATGTCGCGCTTGAAGGTCGCCAGCGAAATCTCCAGCGCATCGGTAAATTCGCGCCGCGTCACCAGCTTGCGCTCGTGCAGCATTTGCTCGATACGATAAAAG
>CAITSH010000227.1 GCA_903895005.1 uncultured Pseudomonadota bacterium | reverse complement strand
GGCACCACCGAAGCGGGTGAGGCCGCCGAGGCCAGCCTGTTTGACCGGGTCGTCTCCGGCGAATTTGACGCCCTCGACGAGGTGCTTGAAGCCGTGCCGCACAAGCGCATCCTCACGCCCATGGCAGAGACACCCAAGCTGCACAAAATTCTGGCGCAGGCCGGCATGGGTTCGCGCTTGGAGATGGAGCAGCTCATTCTGGAAGGCCGGATTTCGGTTAACAACGAGCCGGCACACGTGGGCCAGCGCATCCAGTTTGGCGACCAGATCAAGGTCAATGGCCGGCCCATCCGCTTTCGCATCGACCCGCCGCCGCCCCGCGTGATTGCGTACCACAAGCCGGTGGGCGAAGTGGTGACCCACGACGACCCGCAAAACCGGCCCACGGTGTTTCGCCGTTTGCCCAAGTTGCACCAGGGCAAGTGGCAGTCGGTGGGGCGCCTGGACTTGAACACCGAAGGCTTGTTGCTGTTTACCAGCTCGGGTGAACTCGCCAACAAGCTGATGCACCCCCGCTTCGGCCTGGTGCGCGAGTACGCGGTTCGGGTGTTGGGTTCGCTCAGCAAAGAAGAAAAACAAACCCTGCTGGACGGCGTGCGTCTGGACGACGGAATGGCACAGTTCGGCTCGATCGAAGCCGGCGGCGGCGAGGGCAGCAACTGCTGGTACCGGGTCACCATCTCGGAAGGGCGCAACCGCGAGGTGCGCCGCATGCTCGAAGCCGTGGGCCATGCCGTGAGCCGCTTGATCCGCATCCGCTACGGCGCCATGGTGCTGCCGCGCGGCCTCAAGCGGGGTGAATGGATGGAGCTGGACGAGACAGACATCGACGCTCTGGTGCGCGCTGCGGGCAGCGCAGGCGAGGGCAACGACGGGGTGGCGCGTGAACGCAACCCCGAGGGCGAACGCCGCCCCAATGCGCCACGCGGGCCGGGCAACCGCCGCGGTGGGCGGCCTGCAGCACGCGACGGCCAACGCCGCGCGCCGGACCGCGCTGCTCCGAGGGCGCCTGCCAAACCGGCCGGGGCCTCGGCGCAACCCGATCCCTTGAAAACGTCGGTGGGTTACATCGGCGCGGACAGCCTCTCGCGCCAGCGAAAACAAGAGGCCCAACGCCAGCGCAGCGGCCCCGGCGGCCAGCGACGCAACGGGCGCAGTCGCTAGGCAAAATGCTAAAATTAGCCGCTTTGCTACGCAGGGTGGCGAATCATTTCACAAGAAGGTTGAGTTAATACTATGGCTATCGAACGCACACTATCCATCATCAAGCCCGACGCAGTGGCCAAGAACGTGATCGGTCAGATCTACGCCCGCTTCGAAGCTGCCGGCCTCAAAGTGGTGGCTGCTCGCATGGCGCACCTGTCGCGCGGCGAAGCCGAAGCGTTCTACGCGGTGCACAAAGCACGTCCTTTCTTTAAAGACCTCGTGGACTTTATGGTTTCCGGGCCCGTCATGATCCAAGCGCTGGAAGGCGAAAACGCCATCCTGAAAAACCGCGACCTGATGGGCGCTACCGACCCCAAGAAGGCCGCCCCCGGCACCATCCGCGCTGATTTTGCTGACAGCATCGACGCCAACGCAGTGCACGGCTCCGACGCTGCTGAAACCGCGGCCGTGGAAATTGCCTTCTTCTTTGCCGGCATGAACGTCTATTCGCGTTAACTCGCACTATGGCGGCCAACCTTCTCGACTATGACCTCGAGGGCTTGGCCCTATTTTGCGAGCGTCTGGGCGAGAAGCGTTTTCGCGCCGTCCAGTTGTTTCGCTGGATTCATCAAAAAGGTGCGTCAGACTTTGACGCCATGACCGATCTGGCCAAGTCTTTGCGCGAAAAGCTCAAGACTTGCGCCCACATCCTGCCCCTGCGCGTGCTCTCGCAGCACGAATCCACCGACGGCACCATCAAATGGCTGTTTGACGTGGGTGGCAATGACGCCGTGGAGGCTGTATTTATTCCCGAGTCCGACCGTGGCACGCTGTGCATCTCGTCACAGGCCGGCTGCGCCGTCGGATGCCGCTTTTGCGCCACAGGACACCAGGGCTTTAGCCGCAACCTGACGGCCGGCGAGATCGTTTCGCAACTGTGGTTTGCTGAGCATTTTTTGCGCAAGCACCTGGGCCGGGACGAGCGCATCATCTCCAACGTCGTCATGATGGGCATGGGCGAGCCCCTGCAAAATTACACTGAGCTGGTGCCCGCGCTCAAGGTGATGCTCGACGACCACGCCTACGGCCTGTCGCGCCGCCGCGTCACCGTATCGACCTCGGGCATGGTGCCGATGATGGACCGCATGGGCCAGGATTGCCCGGTGGCTTTGGCTGTGTCTTTGCACGCCCCCAACGATGCGCTGCG
>CAITSH010000226.1 GCA_903895005.1 uncultured Pseudomonadota bacterium | reverse complement strand
CAACTGCGCCGCCTGTCACGCCGTCGGCATGACAGGAAACAGTCCGCTGAGAGCAGCGCCTCCGTTCCGCATTCTGTCGGAGCGACATCCGATACGTGATCTGGAGGACGCACTGGCCGAGGGCATCGCAACCGGACATCCAAGTATGCCGGAATGGATCCTTGAGCCGTCCGAAATAAACGAACTCCTCGGCTACATCCAAAGCATACAGACAAAGTAGGAAGTCTGCAGGCCGCACATGCGAGGGCCGAATGCGCTGAATCGCAAGAACGCGACGTCGTGAAGCCAGCGACGAGTCCGCGTGCGCTGTTTACGGTGTCTCCAAAATTGGGGTGCTCGGCATCCAACGTTTTCCTCAATCCGTTGGGTCGACTTGTCTTTTGAGCGATCTCGCCGCTCGCACTATTCCAACGCTAGCTTGCTTTGGCCCATTCCTGCCGTCGCTGCTTTTCGATACGGTCGGATCAAAGTGAGGGCACATGGAGGACTTTGGCAAAGTCGCCGTATTTGCAATCGGGATGGTGGTGTTTGTCATCTGGCGAGCGAGCGTAACTGCGGATCGGCTGGAGGCGACTGCGATGCCTGGGCGCGGGTCCAACCGCGGCCTCTACTTCTGGGGGTCCCTGATCCTCTTTGCCTGCATTGTTGTCGGGGTCGTTTTCTCCCGCTTCGCAGCAGGTCAATGATCGATTCTGGTGATCTCTCATCTGTTCGGCCGGGTCGCCGCCAACGGCAGTCGTCGAGCGTCCCCGCCACGCGTTGCAATGAGACCGCTCAGGCATCGATGGCCCGTTGCCCTCACTCTCTTGACGGGCAAAAGTGCGCCAGCAAATGGGGAGCACGAAATGGCCGGTTGGAAAAAGGCGCGCGGAACGATGGGTCCTCTCGCTCCGCTTTTGGGACGTTGGGTCGCCCAAGGGGCCAGGATGCCGGATGGAAGCGCCGGCGATTGCTCGCGTGAGTTCACGGCTTTCGGCGCAGGCTTCGTGCGCCTGGACGCTGGCTGGGACATGGGCCCGCGCGGTGTCTATCGAGAGGTAGCGTTTTTCGGCAAGAACGATGACGGCGTACTCACATTCTGGTCGTTTACAGTTGACGGAAAGCGATCGACGGGAATTCTCTCTGATGCGAGTGACGTGCATCGCGATGCCGTCGCCTTTGTCGCAGAAATGCCGGCGGGCACTGCGCGATCGGTCTATTGGCCCGACGAAGACGGTGAGGGTGGGTTTCGCTTTGCGGTCGAAAGCAAGGTGAAGAAGGGTTGGAACAGATTTCTTGATCACCGTTACCGACCGGCGTGAGCCCATCTGCGACCCTCTTTGGCAATTTTCGCAGTCGCGAAGGCCGGTGTGACTGCTCGCATCGGTTTTACCCGCGACACCCAAACGCCTCTATTGAGGACAGTCCGCACACAGCCGCTGAGCTTGTCCACCTTATGACGCGGTGCTGGCACGGCCTGGCGCTGGCCGGAATTGTGGGCCGAAGCAGCAGGAAAGTGTTGAAAGCGCATTCGCATGTCGTGACGGGGCAGGTCGACACCGGGCGCTAAACTCCATAGCGCGCCAGCTCATGGCCGCGGCGCTTCACAAATCGGGCACGCCGAGTAGTGTCCGAAAAGCTGATCTCGTGTTCGATCTTGCGCGCCGTGAAGAGGAGTTGCCGATGCCGTCATTCGTTCGTCTTGCCGCCCTGATCGTAGCTGTGATGACTGCAGCCTCGGCCTGCGTAAACGTGCAGACGATGAAGGAGGCGATGGTCACAGCACCAGCGAGCGACAGCTACTATCAGTTTCAGAAGGTTGTGTATCAGAACTCTGGCGGGTTGCCGGACGATCGCGCCTATTTTTTGCGGGTGCTTCGCAATATCGGAGCGCACGTTACCGCCACCGAAGGCAACGTCGAGATCAGGCTTGTGAGCTTCTCCGGCGGCGTAAAGGCTTTCCAGCAAGCCAAATCTGACCCGGAACTCGCCAAGGCGATCGATGCTGTGCGTGAGAAAAAGGTCCGCCTGCTGCTATGCCGGAATACGATGCGCGCCATGAACCTCACGATCGATGATGTCTACGGCGTGAGTGAAGCCGATATCGTCCCGAGCGGCGTTGCCGAACTCGCGCGGCTGCAAGGCCTGGGATTTGTTTACATCCACCCATGAGTGCGCGATTGCTCCATCGCGACGCTTCACGCGCCAAATCGATGCTGCTGAAACTCCTTGTAGCCGCCGCGTACCTGCTTTTGGCCGCCCCGGTCGGCACAGCCCAGGATCGCGCAAGTCGAGCCGTCGATGGGCATCCTGACCTGCAAGGGCGATGGACCATGCGCACGCTGACGCCCTTTGCCCGGCCCCTGGGGGTTGCAGTTTCATCGGTGAGTGCGGAAGCAGAGCCGGGTCTGCTTGAGTT
>CAITSH010000225.1 GCA_903895005.1 uncultured Pseudomonadota bacterium | reverse complement strand
GTGGGTTCGAACGTGACGGCGATCACGGAGAACAGCACGACCTCGGCGCTGACGGTGAGTGGCGGATTGGCGGTTAATGGCGGTGGCACGACGCTGACGAATACGGCAGGGACAAAATTGCTGACCGTTTCAGGCGGGGTGACGGGAACGGGCAATCTGGTGCTTGCCAACAACAATGCGACCGCGAACGGCATTACGATATCTAGCGTGGCGGTGAACAACGCGGGCACCATTACAAATTCGGGCTCGGGTACCGGCGTTAGCCTCATTAGTGCCGCGGTGGGGTCGAACGTAAATGCGATTACGCAAAACAGCACGACCTCGGCGCTGACGGTGAGTGGCGGATTGGCGGTTAACGCGACGGGCACGACGATAAATTCGACCGGTGCTGCGGCGATGACGGTGTCGGGCGCAGTGAGCGGCACCGGCAACCTCATTCTCAATGCCAACAGCACGGGGACAATCACGGTGGGTGCGGGGGCGGTGAATAACACCGGTACGATCACCAACTCGGGCACTGGCGCCGGGGCGACGACGATCAGCGGCGGACTGGGCGTTGCGGTGACGGCGGTGACGCAAAACAGTGCGGCGAGCGCGCTGACGCTGAACGGCACCAATACCAATTACGCGGGTACGACCTCGCTGAACCAGGGGACACTGAAACTCGGTTCGGCGACGGCGCTGGGTGGTGGCGGCGGTGCGTTGAACATTGCTGCGGGTACCGTTCTGGATGCCTCTGTGGCGACAGTGCTCTCCACGACCAATGCCAAGAACTGGAACGGCAACTTTACCTTTGGCAGCACCGCTGCACTCAATCTTGGTTTGGGTGCGGTCAGCCTGGGTGCGCCGAGCATTCAATTGAGCAATAGCGGTGTTAGCTTGTTGACCGTGGGCGGCGCTGTGACCGGGACGAGTGATCTGACGCTCAAGGCCAACGGTACTGGCGCGATTACGCTTGCGGGTCTGGTGAACAACACCGGTACGATCACCAACTCGGGTACGGGCGCCGGTACGACGACATTGAGCGGCGGTGTAGGCTCGAACGTGACGGCGATCACGGAGAACAGCACAACCTCGGCGCTGACCGTGAGCGGTGGATTGGTGGTCAATAGCAGTGGTACGACACTGACAAATACGGCGGGTACAAAATTGCTGACCGTTTCAGGCGGGGTGACCGGAACGGGCCATCTGGTGCTTGCCAACAACAACGCGACCGCGAGCGGCATTACGGTATCGACCGGCGCCGTGGCTACCACCGGCACGATTGCCAACTCCGGAACAGGCACAGGTGCGGCGCTGATCAGTGCGGCCATTGGTTCGGGTGTGACGGGGATCACGCAGAACAGCACCACCTCGGCGCTGAATGTAAGCGGGCAGTTGACCGCCAACGCGACCGCGACGACCCTCACAAACAGCAGCGGCACGGCATTGCTTAACCTGACCGGTGGCGTGGCGAACGCTGCGGGCAACCTCGTTCTTCGGAATAACAGCGCGACTGCCAACGGCATCACGGTGGCGACGGGCGCAGTGAACAACATCGGAACGATTACCAATACCGGTACCGGGGCAGGGTCGGTCCTTGTTAGCGCGGTTCTCGGTACAGGCGTGACCGGAGTGGTCCAGAATTCCGCACTTTCGACGATGACCCTGTCCGGTGCCAATACCTATACCGGCGCTACGTCGGTTACCGCCGGTACGCTCAAGGCGGGCATCGCATCAGTCGCGAACGTCAGCGGTGCGTTCGGCAAGAATTCAGCCGTCGCCCTGGGGAACACCGGCGGAGTGGTACTCGATATAACGGGTTTCAATACACAAATCGGATCCTTGTCCGGCGGCGGGGCCAGTGGTGGCAATGTCACGCTCGGTGCAGCCACGCTGACGGTGGGCGGCGACAACAGCAGTCCGTCCGCTTATAACGGGGTGATTTCCGGTACCGGTGCGTTGACAAAAATCGGCACCGGCACGCTGGTGCTCTCACGCGCCAATCTTTTTTTGGGGCTGACTTCGGTGAACGCGGGGATCTTGCGTTATGGCACGAGCAATGCGCTGGCAGCAGGAGCGGTAACCGTAAACGACGGCGGCGTCTACGACTTGAACGGATTTTCCGACACCATCGGCGCATTGACGGTCAACAGTGGCGTGACCGGCGGCTCGGTTACCACGGGTGCTGGCGTGCTGACCCTGGGCGGGAACGTGGCGTCGTCCGGGGGAGCAAATAATGCCTCGATCGGTGGCAACCTGGCCCTCGGCGCCGCTCGCACTTTCACCACGACAAATGCCGCCGATGGCCTTGCGGTATCGGCGGTAATCAGCGGTGCCGGCTTTGGTATCACCAAAGCCGGGTCGGGCACTCTGACATTGTCCGGTGCCAACACCTATAGCGGCGCGACCGCGATCAACGCCGGCACCGTATCTGTCAATTCCATCGCGAGCGTCGGCGGCGGTGCCAGCGCACTTGGCGCACCGACCTCAGTGGCGACAGGTACCATCGCATTGGGATCAGCCACGTCCGCCGGCACGCTTGCCTACACAGGCGCGGGCAACTCCAGTAATCGCGTGATCAATCTGGCCGGGACCACTGGTGGTGGGACGCTGGATGCTTCCGGAACCGGTGCCCTTGTGCTTACCGGTGGCGTTACCGCCACCGGAGCGGGCGTAAAAGCGCTTACCCTCGCCGGGAGCAATACTGCGGCCAACACGATGTCCGGAACCATTGTCAACAATTCGGTAACGAACACGACCGCCGTCAGTAAGTCCGGCGCGGGCAAATGGACTCTTTCCGCTGCCAACACGTACAGCGGAGCTACCACCGTCGGGGCGGGAACGCTCGTGGCAGCCAATGCCGCGGCGCTTGGCGCAACCAGCGGCGCCACGACGGTGAGCGCCGGCGCAAGCCTGGAAATCGCGAACGTCGCGATCGGGTCCGAGGCGGTGACACTGAACGGCGGTACTCTGGCGGGCTCGGGTACAGCGTCCTTGGCGGGGGCGGTCACCGTGGCCTCGGCCAGCCAAATCTCGACGGCGGCAGGCAACTCATTGTCGCTTGGTGGTGCGATCGACGGGGTGGGCGGTCTGAATCTCGGCGGGGGTGGTAGCTTGACCCTGGCGGGCGCGATCGGGAACGGGACGGCCCTGGCTTCGCTGAGCGGAGCAGCCGGCACCAGCCTGAATTTGAACGGCGGCTTGGTCAGGACCTCCGGTGACCAGACCTACAGCGGAACGACCAGCTTCGGCGGCGCCGCCATTCTGCGCACCACGGCCGGTGGCAATGTCAGCGCGCCCGGCGTCATAACCGCGACGGCCGGCACGCTGACGCTCGACTCCGGTACGGGCAATGCAACACTTGGCAATACGGCGAACAACTTCGGCAACGTGGCTGCGACAAGCGGCAACAACCTTTCCGTAATGGGCGGAACCGCTTTCAGCATCACCGGGTTTAACGTCACGGGCCTTGTGGACATGCGCACCCAATCTGGCGATCTGACGCTCAACAACAGCACCATTGCAACCTCCAGCACAAGTGCCAACGCGGTAACGCTGGTGGCGGACGTCGGTGCTACTCCCAATGCGACCGGTACGGGCGGCAATTTCAAGGCAGTCGGCACCGCGGCCATTACGACCGGTACTGGCGGGGCATGGCGGATTTACACCGGCAATCCGACCGGCACGGCGCGCGGCACGCTTGTGGAGGCCGCAAAGCGCTACAACGTTGATGACGGCAGCGACCCGATCGGTTCGGGGAATCGCCTGTATTTCCGTATTCAGCCGACGCTCACCCTGACTGCCGACAACAAGGTTAAAACCTACGGTGCCGCAAATCCGGCATTTACGTCGAGCAGCGCCGGTCTGATTGACGGCGATCTTATCGGCGCCGCTATCAGCGCAGGTCCGAGCTATACCGTGGACGGTACGACGTCAGGGTCGGGACAGTTGACTGCGGGTACAACGCACAACATTGTTGCGAGTGCTGCAACAGCTACGAATCTTGGATATTCACTTAGCTACGCGAGCGGTGCTTTAACGGTAAACAAACTGGATACAAATATCAGTGGCACCCGGGTATATGACGCTGGTGTCAATGCCGGCGGGGCGAAATTTGGCACTGTGAGCGCATTGCTTGGCGGTGATGTGGTAACGGTGGGGGGCGCCGGTTCGGTCGCCGACAAGAACGTAGCCGCAGGCAAGGCTGTCACAATCGGGACACTGGCCCTTGGTGGCGCGGACGCGGGGAATTACAACCTGCTCGCGAGCGGCAATACCATGTCGATTACGAAGCTGGACACGAACATCAGTGGCTCGCGGGTTTATGACGGCAGCGCGACTGCAGCCGCTGCGAATCTGGGTACCGTAAGTGCGCTCCTTGGCGGAGACGTGGTTGCCGTGAGTGGCACGGGAACGGTTGGCGACAAGAATGTGGCGACCGGCAAAGCCGTTACTTTGGGTACGCTCGCGCTCGGTGGTGCCGATGGCGGCAACTACAGCCTGCTTGGAGCCGGCAACACGATGTCGATCACGCCCGCGGCGCTGACTGTGACTGCAAATGACGCGCAACGTGTCTTGGCGGCCCCCAACCCGGTGTTCACCGCGTCTTATGCCGGATTCGTTGCGGGCGAAATTCCGGCTTCGCTTGGCGGGGCGTTGCAATTCAGCACGCCTGCCACTTTGGCCTCCCCCACTGGGGTCTATGCTATTACGCCGTCAGGACTTGCTGCGACGAACTATAGCTTTACGTATAAACAAGGAAGTCTTACCGTTGGCACACCGGCGCCCGTGACATTTTCTGGCTTTCTCGGTGGGTCGATTCACGCGGCTAATTTCAGCTTAATCGATTCGCGGGTCGCCGCGGTCGGCGGTACCGGATCCATCGCAATTCAGGCTGGCGTCGGAGCGTTCCTAAATACCTTGCCACCGACGGCCGCTGGATCTCCTGATGGTTTGGAGCCGGCTGCGACAGGCGACACGGCAAAGGAGTCGTTGCTGCCCTTAGGCCCAGGTAATGCGAGACGCCATAAGGACATTGCCCGATGTTTTGGTTCGCAGCCCCTGTCGGCATTGAGGTGTTAGTGCGGGAATATCTCCAGCCGGAGTCGGGATATCGGATTCCGGGCTCAGGTACGGCACTGCCCCGGGGCTATAATGGGAAAATGCACAAGCCCACCAGAGTCGCACTTCTGCTTTTTCTGCTTAGCACGTTTGGCGGTACCGGTAATTCGTTCGCGTCCAGCATTGAACGCTTCAATACCTTTCTGAACGCCACACAATCGGCATCTGGGCAGTTCGAGCAGACGATTTACGACCGCAATAAGAAGGTCGTGCAGCAATCGCGCGGCACGCTGGCATTTTTGCGGCCTGGCAAATTCCGCTGGACTTACGTCAAGCCGTATCCCCAGGTCATCGTCGGTGACGGCGTCAAGGTGTGGATCTACGATGAGGACCTCAACCAGGTCACGGTGAAGCGCTTAGACCAGGCTCTGGGTTCAACCCCGGCTGCGCTTTTGGCCGGCAACAACGAGGTGGTTAAGGCGTTTCGGATCACCGACCTCGGTGTGCGCGACGGGCTTGAATGGCTGGAGGCTACGCCGCGCGGCAAGGAAGGGAGTTTCGACAAGCTGCGCATGGGGTTTGGTTTTTCCGGGATAGAACGTATGGAGCTTGAAGACAGTTTCGGGCAAACCACGGTGATGCGCTTTACCGCGTTCGATCGCAATCCGAAGCTCGACGCGGCGACGTTCAGATTCACCGCTCCGAAAGGTGCGGACGTACTCGGTGACACCAATTAGGCATGCGGGTGTCGTCGCAGTGAGCGATTTGTTTGCAGCGCCTGCGCCGGCTGCGCCTCTTGCGGAATTGTTACGTCCAAAGTCCCTGGACGAGGTCGTGGGGCAGTCCCACCTGCTGGGGCCGGGCAAGGCGTTGCGTCTCGCCTTCGAGTCGGGCAAGCCGCACTCTATGATCCTGTGGGGGCCGCCGGGTGTGGGCAAGACCACGCTGGCACGGTTGATGGCCACGTCCTTTAACGCCGAGTTCATCGCTCTCTCGGCGGTGTTTTCTGGAGTAAAGGACATCCGCGAGGCGGTTCTGCAGGCTGAGCAATCGCTCGCACGGACGGGCCGCCATACAATCTTGTTTGTCGACGAAGTCCACCGTTTCAACAAGGGGCAGCAGGATGCATTTTTGCCGTTTGTCGAGCAAGGCCTGCTGACATTCATTGGCGCGACAACGGAAAATCCGTCGTTTGAGGTCAACGGTGCGCTCTTGTCGCGTGCCGCGGTGTATGTTCTGCAGCCGCTGAGCCCAGAGGAGCTGGGCGGTCTGATTGATCGCGCACTGGCGGGATCGCTGCAGGGCCTGACCATCGACGCAGCGGCGCACGAGCGCATTGTCGGGCACGCCGACGGCGATGCGCGCCGACTGCTGAACCTCCTCGAAATCATCCAGACTGCGGCTGGCGGCGCGGGCATTAATGCTGTCGATGGCGCCTTCATTGAAAACGCTGTATCACACAACCTGCAGCGTTTTGACAAGGGCGGCGAGGCGTTCTACGACCAGATATCTGCGCTGCATAAATCGGTACGCGGCTCCAATCCGGATGCTGCCCTGTACTGGATGACGCGCATGCTGATCGGAGGCGCCGAGCCGCTTTACATCGGTCGCCGCCTCGTACGAATGGCGGTGGAGGACATCGGCCTGGCTGATCCACGCGCACTTACGCTGACTCTGGAGGCGTGCCAGACCTATGAACGTCTGGGCAGCCCGGAGGGTGAGCTTGCCCTTGCGCAGGCTGTCATCTACCTCGCCTGTGCGGCCAAATCGAACGCGGTATACGTCGCGTATAATCAGGCGCGGAAATTCATAAGCAGCGACACATCAAGACCGGTCCCGCTTCGTCTTCGTAATGCGCCGACCAAGCTGATGAAAAATCTCGGCTATGGGCAGGAATACCGCTATGCCCACGACGAAGATGAAGGATATGCCGCCGGGGAGAACTACCTTCCCGACGGGATGGCCGAGCAGGGCTGGTACAGGCCCACAGATCGCGGACTTGAGCAGAAAATCTCCGAGAAACTTGCATACCTGCGCAGCCTGGATCGCAAAGTGGAGAAGAAATAGCGCCGGACCGTGATGGGCCGAATGGTGACAGAATTGTCACCATAATTGACCAGAAGCCCGCGCCCAGTTTGGGTTTTAAAGAATAAAAGTTAGGAAATACAAGACATCATGCTCGATCCACAACTGCTCAGAAATGACATCGATGCGGTCGCCAAGCGGCTGGCCGATCGCCCCTTCACCCTCGATGTGGGGGCCTTCCAGGCCATTGAAGCGGAGCGCCGAACGGTGCAGATGCGCACCCAGGAACTGCAGGCGGGGCGCAATGCGTTCGCCAAGCGCATCGGGCAAGCTAAAGGCAGGGGCGAAGACACCACCGCGTTGATGGCTGAAGCCGGTGCCGCCAACGCCGAGCTTGAAGCGCTAGAAAAAAAGCTCTCCGAATTGCAGGCCAAGCTGCATGAATTTTTGTCGGTAATACCCAACCTGCCGCACGCCAGTGTGCCGGCGGGAAAATCGGCTGACGACAACGCCGAGGCGCGCCGCGCAGGCACGACCCGGACGTTCGGATTCGCGCCCAAGGACCATATCGAGCTGGGCGAGGCGACAGGGTTGCTGGACTTTGACACGGCCAGCAAGATCGCCGGTTCGCGCTTCATGCTGCTCAAAGGGCCGCTGGCGCGGCTGCATCGCGCCATTGCACAGTTCATGCTGGATGTGCACACCGGCGAGCACGGCTATACCGAAGTCTATGTGCCCTACCTGGTTAATGCGGCGAGCATGTTCGGTACCGGGCAGTTGCCCAAGTTTGAGGAAGACCTGTTTGCAGTGCCGCGAAGCGACAGCGAAAAGCTCTACCTCATTCCCACTGCCGAAGTGCCGGTCACCAATATTGTGCGCGACCAGATTGTCGCGCTCGACGCGCTGCCGCTCAAGTTCGTATGCCACTCGCCCTGTTTCAGAAGTGAAGCCGGCTCCTATGGCAAGGACACGCGAGGCATGATCCGCCAGCACCAGTTTGACAAGGTCGAACTGGTGCAGATCATCCATCCGGACAAATCGTATCAAGGGCTGGAGGAACTCACGGGGCACGCGGAGACCATACTCAAACGACTTGACCTGCCATACCGGGTGATGACACTTTGCACCGGCGACATGGGGTTTGGATCGGCCAAGACGTATGACATTGAAGTCTGGTTGCCGGGGCAGAATGCATATCGCGAAATATCCTCGTGTTCGAACTTTGAATCTTTCCAGGCAAGGCGCATGCAGGCGCGCTTTCGCAATGAAAAAAACAAGCCCGAGCTTGTGCACACGCTTAACGGTTCGGCGCTTGCCGTCGGACGCACGCTGATCGCCGTCGTGGAAAATTACCAGAACGCAGACGGCAGCATCAGCATTCCGTCTGCGTTGCTGCCTTATATGGGTGGGCTCGACAAAATCGTCCTGTAATCACCCCGTCGCCGCAGGTGGAGCAAGAGGGGGCAGTCTGCTACAATCTCGCCTCTTTTCGACGACACGCTAGCAAAGCCCACACAAATTGGAGAGGTGGCAGAGTGGTCGAATGCGCCAGACTCGAAATCTGGTTTAGGGAAACCTAACGTGGGTTCGAATCCCACCCTCTCCGCCAGCTGGTTTTGCGCCCCTTACGTGGACGACGGGACAAATACTTTCGATCAGGATGGACGTGCTCTGCACGAGTCCCGTTGTCAGACATTTGGCCCGCAGATTCGGGCGGCGCGGCCACGGCTGATATCCTGCATCGCACTCCCGGCTGTAAGATAGCGCCCTACATGTCCGTATCGACCAGCACCGCGGTTATGTTTGATGATGGCTCGCAGCAGCGCGCGTTGTGGCTGTGCGTCGGTGCATCCATGATTTTTCACGTTGCGGTCCTGACGGGCTTCTCGGGACTGCGTGAGGCCAAGCCGGCGCAGGCTCCGGCCAGGATGCTGACTGCCAAACTCGCGCGCTCAAATGCCGCACCGGTGGCCGAGGCGGTACGCCCCCCCGAGCCGCCGCCACCGCCGCCGCAGGTAAAGCCGCAGCCGGTTCAGCCGGTTCCGGTACAGTCAAAGGCCTCGCCGACGGCGCCGAAAGTAGAGGCGGCGCCAGTTGCGCCAGTTGCGCCAGTTGCCCCGGCTGCACCAAGTGCGCCCACGCCGCCGCAGCCGGCTGCGGTCGCCGTGCCCGCCCCTCCCGTACAGCAGGCTGCTGCTGCACCTAGCGCGGCGACGACCACCGAGCAAACCGCCCGTGCCAGCGACGCAGATGAGGCGGGGTCGCGCGACCAATACCGCCTTGCGTTGATCGGCGCCGCCAAGCGTTACAAGCGCTACCCGGCGCAGGCCATGCAGAACGGCTGGACAGGCAAGGCTGAGATCAGGCTTGTCATCGGCACGAACGGCATGATCCAGAGCGCGGCGATCAAAACCTCAACCGGGTTCTCGCTGCTCGATGACACGGCGCTGGACATGATCAAGAAGGCCAAGCCTCTGACGCAGATTCCGCCAGCGCTGCGGGGCAAGGAGTTCACCGTTGACGTTCCGGTGATTTTCGACCTGGCTACGGGGTAGGTCCGGCGCCAAGGGCGGTCTGGAAGGTCACGACATGATCCACATCCAGCCGTATGCCGATTTTCTCGCCCAATGAGTGGTTGTGATGGCTTGGAACAAGCGCAAGTACGGTGCGGCCGCTACCTAACTTGAGCGTGTAGAGGATGTCCGCGCCGCGAAACGCTTTGTGCATGACTTCAGCCTGAACCCTGCTGGCATCGTCATGGATGATATCGTCCGGTCGCAGAAGGACGTCGACATGGCAACCCTTGCCGCAGCTCGCACAACTCTCGCCGCACGCGCCGGGAATCACTCCATCTAGAACCCCGAGTTCGATTCGCACCTGCTGGCCGCTCATTACTTCGCCGGGGACGAAGACGCCCTGCCCGACAAAGTCGGCGATAAACCGGCTGCCGGGCCGGTGATAAAGGTTATAGGCGCTGTCCCATTGCTCTATCTCGCCCTGATGCATGACGCCGATTTCGTCCGCTATGGCGAAGGCTTCATGCTGGTCGTGTGTCACAAGCAGTGCCGTGGTATTGCTGCGCTTGATGATCTCGCGCACTTCGAGGGACAGTCGTTGCCGCAGCTCGGTATCAAGGTTGGAAAACGGTTCATCGAGCAACAGCAGGTCCGGTTGCGGCGCGAGGGCGCGCGCGAGCGCAACGCGCTGCTGTTGACCGCCGGATAATTCGTGCGGGAAGCTGTTGCCCATTCCGGAAAGCCCGACGAGTTCGATGAGGTTCGCCGCCCGGCGGTCGCGCTCCGTGCGTGCGACCGTTCTCAGGCCGAAGGCGACGTTCTGGGCGACCGAGAGGTGCGGGAACAGTGCGTAGTCCTGAAAGACCATACCGATGTGACGGCGCTCGGGCGGAACCACCAGCCCCGACCCGCTCATGCGCGCGCCGTTAATTCGAATCTCGCCTTCGTGAATCGACTCGAAGCCTGCCACGCAGCGCAGCACGGTTGTCTTTCCGCAACCGCTGGGGCCGAGCAGGCAGCCAATTGCGCCGCGTTCGAGTGAGAAGGACAGGCCTTTGACGACCTCATGTTCGCCGTAGGATTGCCTCACATCTTCCAGTTCGAGGACTTTCACGGGTGCTGACGCGTGCGTACTTGTCATGACGTTATTATAAATCCTCGGGATGTCGTAAGAAACAAGAATCATTCTTGATAAAATAAGGCCATGAACGCGTCCACCCCCCCTAACTCAAAGCTATTCTTTACCTTGGCCGGCTACCTGCGCGTCCTGCGCTCGGTACGCTCAATCGGAATGTTGGGATGGTTGGCGGTATTTACAGCGTTTTTAATCTGCTCGCCTATTTTTGTCGTTGTTGCCAGTGTATTTGTACGGGACCAAGGCACGTGGGCGCACCTCGCTTCCACGGTTCTCCCCGGGTATATCGGCAATACACTTTGGCTCGTGCTGGGTGTCGGGGCGGGAGTGATCACGATAGGCGTCGGGACCGCGTGGCTGGTCACGGCGTGCCAGTTCCCTGGGCAGCGCGTATTCGAATGGATGCTTGTCCTGCCGCTCGCGGCGCCCGCTTATGTCCTGGCCTACGCATACACCGACTTCTTGCAGTTCTCTGGGCCGTTGCAGGCTGCACTGCGTGCTGCGACGGGTTGGCAGGCAGGTGACTACTGGTTTCCTGAGGTGCGCTCCCTGCCCGGGGCGATCGCGATGTTCTCATTCGCCCTGTATCCCTATGTCTACCTGCTTGCGCGCGCGACATTTCTAGAGCGTTCGCTTTCGGCGCTGGAGGCAGGGCGCCTGCTGGGCTACGGTCCGGTACGAAGTTTTTTTTCAATTGCGCTGCCGCTTGCGCGGCCTGCCATAGCTGCCGGGACGGCGCTTGCGCTGATGGAGACACTGGCTGACTTCGGCACTGTGTCCTACTTTGCGGTACAGACCTTTACCACCGGCATATACCACGCCTGGCTGTCGCTGGGCGATCGTGTCGCCGCGGGTCAGTTGTCGACGCTGTTGCTCGTTATGGTATTTGCGGTGTTGCTGCTGGAGCGCTGGAACCGCGGACGGGCGCGTTTTCACACAACAGCGTCCCAGCGGCGTGCGTCTTTATATGAGCTCAAGGGGGCGTGGCCCTGGCTTGCGGGTCTTGCCTGTGCGCTCCCCGTGGGGCTGGGTTTTGTGCTTCCGGCCGGCATCCTGTCGTTCATGGCCATGCGCGAGAGCGACAGTCAGCACGGCGCGCGCATCTGGGTGCTGATCGGCAACAGCTTTACCCTCGCCGGCGTCGCCGCGGTGGTCATCGTCGCGCTCGCCCTCGTCATGGCGTACGCAGCGCGTATTGTCAAAAGCCCGCTGGTGACTGGCGCCAACCGCTTGGCAGGACTCGGCTACGCGTTACCCGGGGCGGTGGTCGCCGTTGGCATCCTTGTACCGGTGACTCGCCTCGATCACGTACTGGTCAACGCACTCGCCGAGATGGGCATCTCCACGGGCTTGCTGCTCACGGGAGGCGTCCTGACGCTGGTCTACGCGTATCTTGTGCGTTTCATGGCCATCGCGCTGCAAACGGTCGAGTCGGGTCTTGCAAAAATCACGCCCAGCATGGAAGATGCCGCCCGCAGCCTGGGCTACCGTCCTGCTGAAACCATGGTGAAAGTGCACCTGCCGATGTTGCGCGGCACGGTGCTTACCGCCGGCCTTATCGTGTTTGTCGATGTCATGAAAGAACTGCCTGCCACGCTGGTCATGCGGCCGTTCAACTTCGACACGCTCGCGGTGCAGGCGTACAACTATGCGTCCGATGAGCGTCTGCCCGAGGCCGCAGCGGCTTCGCTGGTGATCGTCGCGGTGGGACTCGTTCCTCTGCTCATCTTGTCGCGGTCCATTGCCCGGGGGCGACGCGCCGGATAAAAAAGAGCGGCACGTCCGCGGACGTGCCGTTGTCAGGTTGCTTTGATAGAGCGCGGTTTATTTCCAGCCGGCCCTGTCGTAGATCTTTTGCGCCTCTGGCTGGTTGCGTCCGAGCACCGCGATATTCTGTGAATCGTAGCGGAACTTGCCGAGCGCGTTTAAAGCCGGATTGCTGATTTGGGTTGTCGCCACCGCAGGCCATTCATTGTTGCCGTCCGCAAAATAGCGCTGCGCTTCGTCGCTGGCGAGGTACTCCAGGAACTTTACGGCGTTATCCCGGTTCGGGGCGTTCTTCATCACCCCCGCCCCTGATATGTTGATGTGCGTGCCGCGCTGTCCGGCAGCCTGGTTGGGCGTGACAATGCCGAGCTTTTCGGCGACCTGCCGTTCTTCGGACTTGGCCGAGCGCGCTAGGCGGGCGTAATAGTAGGTGTTGACCAGCGCGATCTGGCACTCGCCCGCCGCCACCGCGTTGAGCTGGTCGGTATCGCCGCCCTTGGAAGTGCGCGCGAAGTTGGCCACGATCGCTTTTGCCCAAGCCTCGGTTTTTGCTTCCCCGATTGCGCCGATCATGCTGCTTCCTAGTGAAAGATTGTAGATGTGGCTGCCTGAACGTACGCAAATCTTGCCTTTCCATTTTGGATCAGCAAGATCTTCATATGTGTTGATTTCCCCCGCCTTGATCCTGGCCTTGTCGTAGGCGATGACGCGTGCGCGAACCGAAAAGCCGAACCACAGCCCGTTGGGTTGATGCAATGCCGTCGGAATGCGTGCGTCAAGGACCGCGGATTTCACCGGCTGGAAAAAACCAAGTTGCTCGGCGCGCCAGAGCCGGCCGGCGTCCACGGTGATCAGCACATCCGCGGGGCTTTTGTCGCCCTCGTTACGGATCCGCTCGATCAGCGGATCCTCGCCGGCCTCGATGCGGTTGATCTTGATGCCCGTTAGCTTGGTGAAATTGGCGTACAAGGCCTCATCGGTGTTGTAGTGGCGTGAGGAGTAAAGGTTGAGTACCTTTTCCTGTGCGTGCAGGGGCGAGTAGAGCAAAAGGCCGGCCAAAATGCCGCCGAGTACTTTGTTCATGGTATTTCCTTTAATCATATTCATTAGCAGGTTGAGTTATTGGAACGCGTTTGCATACCAGAACTCTATCAAGAATTATTCTCATTCGCAATGCAAATGAGAATAATTGTCATTAATGTGTGCGGTAATGCTGGATTGGGTGGGGCGAGGGCGCTCTCCGGTCTGGTTCGACAGGTGCAGGCATTCATGGGAGGCATGCTGCGGCGAAGCTCGGTATTAAGGCGCCAGAACTTTAGAGGGCGGCGATGCGCCTCGCGCCGTTGTAGCGTCGCGACCAGTAATTTCCGCGCATGCTTTCGACACGCACGGCGCTCCCCGGTTTTGGCGCGTGGATGAATTTTTCCTCGCCGAGGTAAATGCCCACATGCGAGTAAGCCTGGCCCTGGGTGTTGTAGAACACGAGGTCGCCCGGTTGCAGGGCTTCGCGTGAAACGGCCTCGCCAAGCGTGCTTTGTGCGCGAGAGTTATGCGGGAGTGAAAGGCCGAATGCGGCGCGATAAACATGTGCGACGAGCCCACTGCAGTCAAAGCCCGTGGCGTGGGATTGTCCGCCGCGACGGTATGGAATATCTGCCGCCGCGAGCGCCTGAAAAATCATTTCTGGAGATCGCTGCGGCATTGGCGTTGTGGGTACTGCCTGCGGCGGCTGCGGCGCAACCGGGGCCCGTGCGGAAACCGCTACTTCCGTGCTGACCGAAGCAGATTCCGGCGTGGCGATGAGCGCGCACCCCGGAAGGCCCAAAGTCGGCATCATAATACCAATTAAAAACATGCATTTATGAAGCATTATTCACCTACTTTAGACTTCACCGCCACGCTTGTAAAGTCACATCGGATGCTGATGTCCAATCTCGGCGTCCCCGGGGATGTAAGTCGGGTCTATAGTTGCCGCGTTACTTAACTTGCGCGCCCGCGCTGCCGATATTTTCTCCATATGTCCAAATTACTCCACCTGATCGCGTTATTCGCCCTTTTCGCGCTTGGCTTTGCCGGCCCGGCGCATGCAGATGTCGAGGTGCTTACCCTCAGATACCGCAACGCCGAGCAGGTGCTGCCGATTCTGCGGCCTTTGGTTGAATCGGGCGGTGCGGTTTCGGGAATGCAGAACCAGATCGTTGTGCGGGCCAGTCGGCGCAATATCGACGAGATCCGGCGGGTATTGGCAAGCATAGATAGCCAGCCGCGGCGCCTGATGATTTTGGTGCGCCAGGATACGGCCGACAACGTGCAAGGACGAGGCGCCGCTGTTGGCGGCACAATCAATTCGCAAGGGGGCGGTGATATTCGTGCCAGGGTGTTCGACAGTCGCAACAGCGCCGACGAGCGGACCAGCCAGCGATTGCAGGTGCTCGAAGGGTATCCCGCGACGATCAATGTGGGCCAGTCGGTGCCAGTGACCACGCGCAGCACGATCGGCTCGGTAACGGGAGCTAACCAGGGTGCGCTGATTTCTGAAACCACGGCCTATCGTGACGCTAGTACTGGATTCGAGGTGGTGCCTCGCGTGTCCGGTGACACCGTGCAACTGGAAATCAGCCCGCGGCGCGAAACGATCGGGGGCGCCGGCCCTGGCAGCATCAACAGCCAGCGCATCACCACCACGGTGAGCGCAAAACTGGGCGAGTGGTTCGAGCTGGGCGGGGTCAGCCAGGACGAATGGCGCCAGGCCAACGGTGTGTTGTACGGGTCGAGTTCGGAGCGTCGCGATATCCGTAGAGTCTGGGTCAGGGTGGACGAAATAAAATAGGCGTGCCGAGGCTTGCGGTTCGACTTTTCTGTGCCGTTACCATGTGACCGAAGGTGCTCCGGTGATAACATGCCGGCGATATGACAGTACCCACGCTTGAGCAGGTGTTCGCACCCGACGGCCTGCTGAGCCGCAGCATTCCCTCCTACCGGCAACGCCCGCAGCAAATCGAAATGGCCGAATGCATCGCCGAAGCCATTCGCGACAACTCGGTTCTTGTCGCCGAGGCCGGTACTGGCACCGGCAAGACGGTTTCCTACCTGGTGCCGGCGCTGCTCTCCGGCGGCAAGGTCATCATTTCCACCGGAACAAAGACGCTCCAGGATCAGCTTTTCAGCCGCGACCTGCCGGCGGTACGCGACGCGCTTGGCGTGCCAGTGACCACCGCGCTGCTAAAGGGGCGATCCAATTACGTTTGCCACTATCACCTTGCCAACAACCTGAAGGAAGCGCGGCTGCCGACACGCGAGGCGGCGCGGGACCTGCGCCTTATCGAACATTTTGCGCGTTTTTCGCAAAGCGGTGACAAGGGCGAGCTCGCCGAGGTTGCGGAAGATTCTCCAGCATGGGGTTACGCAACGTCCACGCGCGAAAATTGCCTCGGGCAATCCTGCCCCAACCACAAGGAGTGCTTTGTTCTTGCGGCGCGCCGCGAGGCGCTCAGTGCCGAAGTGGTCGTGGTCAACCATCATTTGTTTTTTGCCGACGTGGTGCTGCGGGACGAGGGCATGTCCGAATTGCTGCCCGCCTGCAACACCGTGATTTTCGATGAGGCGCACCAGCTGCCCGATACCGCGACGCTGTTTTTCGGTGAGACCGTTTCGACCGGGCAGATCACCGACCTTTGCCGCGACACGCTGGTCGAGGCCCTCAGCGTTGCGCGGGATGTCGCGGTGTTGCCCGACCTGATCCGGCGCGTTGAAAAGGCCGGACGCGATCTTCGACTCGCATTGCCGGAATCCAACACGCGCCTACCTTACAAGACCATTTCCGACCGGGCCGGTTTTGAGGCTGCGCTCAAGTCGCTGATTGACGTGTTGCAGGCGCTGGCTGCGACACTCGAAAGTCAGGCGCAGCGAGGGGAGGGGCTGGAAAATTGCTGGCAGAGGGCGGCCGAACTCGCGGCGCGTCTGACGCGCTGGTTGCGTCACGATGATGGCGAGATGGTGCGCTGGGTCGAAGCTTACAGCCAGGCACTGGCCCTGCACGCCACACCCCTTTCTATCGCCGAAATTTTCCGCGCCCAGCTTGCCGGGCGCCCGCGCGCCTGGGTGTTTACGTCGGCCACACTGGCCGTCAACGGAAAATTCGATCACTACAGTGCACAACTGGGGCTCGAAGGCGCAAAGACGGCGTGCTGGGGCAGCCCCTTCGATTACGCCAACAACGCGCTCTTGGACCTGCCCGCGGGGCTGCCTGAGCCTAACTCGCGCGAACACACCGAGGCGGTGGTCAGCGCGGCCATGCCGTTGCTGCGCGCCAGTCGGGGGCGGGCCTTCATGCTGTTCACCACCCTGCGGGGCATGCGCCTTGCTCACGAGTTGTTGCGCAGCCGGCTCGCCGCCGAAGGGCTCGACTACCCGTTGTTGTTGCAGGGGGAGGGCTCACGCACGGAGTTGCTTGCGCGTTTCCGGCGGCTTGGCAACGCCGTGCTGGTGGGCAGCGCGAGTTTCTGGGAGGGCGTTGACGTGCGGGGTGAGGCTCTATCACTCGTGGTGATCGACAAGCTGCCGTTTGCACCGCCGGACGATCCGGTTCTTGCGGCGCGCCTCGATGCGATGACAAAGCTCGGGCGCAACGCCTTCATGGAATACCAGTTGCCCTACGCCGCGATCGCGCTCAAGCAGGGCGCAGGACGCCTGATTCGCGACGAGTCCGATCGTGGTGTCCTTGCGATTTGCGACCCGCGTCTTGCGACCAAGGCCTACGGCCGAGCCATACTCGCCAGCCTCCCGCCCATGCGCCGTAGTCGCAGCGAGTCCGAAGCGGTTGCGTTCCTGGAGTTAACGGTCCCCCGCGTCGATTAGAATACTGTCGCACAGGTTGGCGCCGCATAGTCCGGGGCAGCGGCGGGACGCGTGCGAAACATAAAATACAAATTCCAGCGCAAAAGGGGGGCGGCATGAAAGTATTCATCACGGGTGGTGGTGGTTTTATCGGGTACCGCTTGGCAAGGGCGATACTCGCGGCAGGCAAGCTGGCTGATGGCGAGGGCAATGCGCAAACGGTGACGCAGGTCACGCTGTTTGATGCGGCCTTTCCCGCCGTCTCCGACCCGCGGATCAAGTGTGTCACCGGCGACGTCAGTTCGTCCGCGGCGATCGCCGCGGCGCTGGACAAGGACACGGGGTCGGTGTTTCACCTGGCCGCTGTCGTCAGCGGGGGCGCCGAGGCCGACTTCGATCTGGGCATGAAGGTCAATCTTGACGGTTGCCGCGTGCTGCTTGAAGCCTGCCGCAAGCTCGATCGTCCCCCGCGCTTTGTGCTCGCAAGTTCGGTTGCCGCTTTTGGCGGAGCGTTGCCCGCCATACTCGATGACAGCACCACGCCCAACCCGCAGACCTCCTACGGCGCGCAAAAGGTGATCAGCGAATACCTCGTCACCGATTACAGCCGCAAGGGTTTCATCGACGGGCGCTCTCTGCGACTTCCGACCATCGTGGTCCGGCCTGGAAAACCCAATCTCGCTGCGTCGTCGTTTGCAAGCGGCATTATTCGCGAACCGCTGAACGGGCAGGTTTCGGATTGCCCCGTGGATCAGGACACCGGCGTTTGGATCCTGTCGCCCGGGAAAGTGGTGAAGAACTTCATTCGCGCGCACGAATTGCCGTCCACAATATGGGGCACGACGCGCGTGGTGAACCTTCCGGGTATCACGGCGAGCGTCCGGGAGATGGTCACTGCCATGGGCGCCATCGCCGGCGAAAGAGTCGCCGAGCGTGTGAAGTGGAAACCCGAGGCGCGAATCCAGGCGATTGTGCGCACTTGGCCGGTTCGATTCCGCACCGAACGCGCGCTGGCCATGGGGTTTGAGGCCGACACCGACATCGAATCGGTGATTCGCGATTACATCCGCGACGAGAACATCACGCCTGCCTGATTTTACTTCCGGTGTTAGGCGTGATTTTGCATGCGAAACACTGGAAACCCGCGCCTGGAGCGGGTTTCCAGCAGACAGGTGATTTAATGGGTTGTGGCCTTGCAGGGGGGAGGGTCAGTCCCAGAGCTTCCACCACGGTATGTCACGTCGCGGCCCGCCCTTGAACCAGACGCTGTTCGGGAAATTTTTGTGGATGACGCGGTCGGCGTCATCACGCAGGTCGATCATGCCAAGCGCGTCGTAGGAGCGCACCATGATGAACAAGGCCTCCTCCGTTGCGGGTGCATTCGGATAGTTCTGCAAGGCGTACTGGGCACGGTTTGCCGCGGCCACCCAAGCGCCGCGCTTGATGTAGTAACGCGCCACATGCACCTCATGTTGCGCGAGGGCGTTGACGAGGTATTTCATGCGCTGAACACTGTCCGCGGCGTACTTGCTGTCTGGAAAACGCGTGGCGAGTTCCTTGAACGCTTCGAACGAATCGCGCGCAGCGCGCGGATCACGCTCAGTCATATCCTGGTCGGATATATGGCCCAGAATGCCCTGGTCTTCGTTGAAGTTGACGAGCCCCTTGAGGTAGAACGCGTAGTCGACGTTGGGGTGGTTGGGGTGAAGTTTGATGAAACGGTCGCAGGCCGCAATGGCGGACTCGGGCTCGTTGCTGCGGTAGTAGGCGTAGGCGACTTCGATCTGCGCCTGCTGGGCGTAGCGCCCGTACGGGAAACGCGCCTCGAGCTTTTCGTAAAGCTTGATCGCCTTGTCGAAATTGTTTTCCGACAACTCGGCCTTGGCCTCGGTGTATAGCTTGTCCGCCGACCAGCCCTTGGTGGGGTCGTCCTCGCTCGGAAACAGGCTGCAGCCCGCAAAGAAAAGCGCCAGCAGTAAAGCGGCTACACTACGGTTCATTTTTCGGCCCATCTTGCTGAAGATTTTGGTTGGAACAAATTCACAATACCGACACAACGACCTGCGGAATAACATCATTTTGCACAAGACCCATTATAGCGCGCCATCATCAGCCACAGACCCGGAAGCGGACGGGGAAGCCGGCATTGAGCCAGGCGACGACGACGGCGATCCCGAGGGCGGCGATCCGGGAGATCCGCCGGTCGGCGAGCCGGAGCGCCAGTTGCGCCAGATTCCGGCCGAACTGGGTGGCCTGCGATTTGACCAGGCGCTTGCGAGCATGTTCCCCGAACATTCCCGCAGCCGCTTGCAGTCGTGGTTGCGGTCCGGGCGCGTTCGCCTGAATGACGAAACGGCCGAAGCAAAGCGTAAGGTCTGGGGTGGCGAGCGCGTCAGTGTGGCTCCGGAGGCGCCGCCATCCGAGCTTGCCGCCCGTGCCGAGGCGATTGAGCTCACGATCGTCCACGAGGACAAACACCTGCTGGTGGTGAACAAGGCCGCGGGCATGGTGGTGCACCCCGGCAGCGGTAACTGGCGCGGCACCATGCTCAACGCGCTGCTGCACCACGCACCGGCGCTGGAGGCGGTCCCGCGCGCCGGTATCGTCCACCGGCTCGACAAGGACACCAGCGGTCTGCTGGTCGTTGCGAAGACCCTGGAGACGCAGACCGACCTTGTGCGTCAGCTCGCAGCACGCACGGTCAAACGTGAGTATCTCGCACTGGTACACGGCTTCGCGCCCGCACACGGGACGGTTGACGCCCCCGTCGGACGCGACCCGCGTGAGCGCACGCGCATGGCTGTGCTGGACCGAGGCCGTCCCGCGCGCACACATTACCGCGCGCTGCGCCGCTTTGAAGCCGCGACGCTCCTCGAATGCAGTCTGGATACCGGCCGCACGCACCAGATACGCGTGCATATGCAGTCGATCGGGCATCCGCTGGTCGGGGATCCTGTCTACGGCCGGCGCCATTGCAAGGACCCCGCTCTGGAAAAATTCGCTCGCCAGGCCTTGCATGCGGCGAAGCTCGGTTTGATCCATCCGGGTAGTGGCAAGGCGCGTGAATGGGCTGCCCCGGTACCCCCCGATATGGCTGTATTGCTTGAGTCGATTGTATGACCTTGCCCCACGCCGACTGGATTGTCCCGGATTGGCCGGCGCCCGCGCGTGTGCGTGCGCTGGTGACCACGCGCGCAGGCGGCGAAAGCAAAGGCGCCTATGCCGCTTTTAATCTGGGACTGCGCTCCGGGGAGGATGCAAGCGTGGTCATGCGCAATCGCGAACGGCTTGCGGCATGCCTGCCGTCTGCTCCGTGCTGGATGAACCAGGTGCATGGGGTTGCCGTTGCCGATCTTGCACAGGCGCACGCCGAACCGCAGGCGGACGCGGCTTTTGCACGAATCCCCGGGCAGGTTTGTGTCGTGATGACGGCCGATTGCCTGCCCGTGCTGCTTTGCGACCGCAATGCAGATGCAGTCGCTGTGGCGCACGCCGGTTGGCGCGGCCTCGCCGCCGGCGTCATTGGCGAGACGGTCAAGGCGATGGCGGTGCCGGCCGGCCGGTTGATGGCCTGGCTGGGCCCGGCGATAAGCCAGGATGCCTATGAAGTCGGGCCGGAGTTGCGCGACGCTTTTGTGTCGGTGGATGCGAACGATCGCGTTGCATTCAAACCGGGCCGGCCGGGAAAGTTTCACGCCGACCTGTATGCCCTGGCCCGGAATCGCCTGCTATCAGCCGGGGTGCAAGAAGTGTATGGTGGCGGGTTTTGCACGTACCGCGACGCTGGGCGATTTTATTCATATCGCCGCGATGGCGCCGCAAGCGGGCGCATGGCCAGCCTGATTTGGCTTGAAAGTTTGAAGGCGTGAAGCTAGGCGAAGTGCTTGACCCTCAACGTACGGGCCCGGCTACGTGAATTTGTAAAAAGGAAATCTGTTTGTCCACATTATGTCTACGTTAGCCTGGATCGTCGTCGCATCGGTGTTCGGCGGGGTCCTGTCGGTGCTGCTCGCGGCCGTATTTGCGCTGTCCGCGCGGGCATCCTGGATTCCCGCACTCATTAGCTATGCCATCGGTGCGCTGCTGGGCGCATCGTTCCTTGAAATCCTGCCGCACGCTTTCGAGAATGGCAAAGCCGCGACGGTCGCCGCCACCGTGCTTGCCGGCATATTCGGTTTTTTCATCCTCGAAAAGCTGGTGCTCTGGCGTCACTGCCACTATGAGGACTGCGAAGTGCATAGCGATGATGCCGTCACCGCGGGCGCGCATCAGGCGCACAGTCATGGGCACGGTCATGGTCACGGGCACGATCACGGACGCAGCGGCATGCTGATCCTGATCGGGGACAGCTTCCATAATTTCGTCGATGGCGTGCTGGTTGCCGCGGCGTTCATGCAGAGCACCCAGCTTGGCATCGTCACGGCGCTTGCGGTCATCGCGCACGAGATTCCGCAGGAAGTCGGCGACTTCCTCATCCTGCTGCATTCGGGCTACAGCAAGACGAAGGCCCTTGTGCTCAACCTGTTATCCAGCCTGGCCATGCTGGCGGGCGGGCTGGTCGCCTATTTCGCGCTGCAGGCGATGGAGGGCCTGATCAACAGCATGCTGGCCGTCGCCGCAGCGAGCATGATTTACGTCGCGGTCGCCGACCTCATCCCCGGTTTGCACAAGCGCACCGAACTGCGCGCCACATTGCAGCAAACCCTACTGATCGCGTTGGGCGTTGGGTCGATCTGGCTGGTTGGCCTGCTCACCGGGCACAGTCATTGACTCGGCCTCGCGTCGTTTGCGCAGACGTTGCGGTGCGCCCCCCAGCCACAGCAGTAGCGCAAGCGGCGCGAGGCCGTAAAAGAAAAATGTAAGCAGTCCGGCGACGAAACTCGGTTCCGTCAGTGACATGCAGAGGGTGACAAAAATCCAGGCGATCGCAACGAGATACATGGGCAGTTAGGGCGTTTTCGATCGGGGGCCCGGAGGGCCGCGCGCGCTGGGTTGGGTAATCGCTTAGACCAACGTATACTCTCACGGTTTTCACCCGCCGCATGTCCGTTGAATTTCCGTTGACTGTGGCGCCCAAGAACGATCCGCAGGGAGTCTGATTGAACATTCTTGTCACCGGCGCGGCCGGCTTCATTGGATATTCGCTGGCCGCACGCCTGCTTGCGCGCGGGGATACGGTGTACGGCATCGACAACCTCAATGACTATTACGATGTGGGGTTAAAGGAGGCCAGGCTGTCGCGCCTTGGTGCTGAGCAGCGGTTCACGTTTACGCGTCTTGATATTTCCGATCGCGCCGGCATGACGGCGTTTTTTGCGTCGCGGCGCTTTGACGCCATTGTTCATCTTGCCGCGCAAGCCGGCGTGCGCTACTCAGTCACCCATCCCTACGCCTACATTGACGCCAACCTGGTGGGCTTCGCCCATGTGCTCGAGGGCATGCGCCAGAGCGCCTCGGGCCACCTCATTTATGCCTCGTCGAGCTCGGTTTACGGCGCCAACACCAAGCTCCCGTTTGCCGAGGACGACAACGTCGATCACCCGGTGTCCCTGTATGCGGCCACCAAAAAGGCCAATGAGTTGATGGCGCACAGTTACGCCCACCTTTACGGCCTCGGATGCACGGGATTGCGTTTTTTCACTGTGTACGGCCCGTGGGGCAGGCCCGACATGTCGCCATTCAAGTTTGCATCCTGCGTTCTCGAGGGCAAACCCATTCCGGTGTTCAACGAAGGCAGGATGTCGCGCGACTTCACCTACATCGATGACATCGTTGGCGGGGTGATGGCGGTGCTGGACAACGGGGCGCCCGCGGGTGCCGGAGCGGCGCCGTACCGACTTTTCAACATTGGTAATAACCAGCCGGTGCCCTTGTTGCGTTATATCGAGGCATTCGAAAAGGCGATTGGCAAAAAGGCCGTCTTGGACCTGCAGCCTATGCAACCGGGCGATGTTCCCGATACCTATGCAGATACGCAACGGCTTGAACAGGCGGTCGGTTTCCGGCCCGATACGCCTATCGATACCGGGGTGGCGCGATTCGTCGATTGGTACCGCGCCTATTACAAGGTGTAAGTGCGCGCAAACATCGCCGTGCCGTTCTTGACATTAAGGGTGTTGCGACGCAATAATTCCTGTCTTAACAAGTAGTTAGCGCAATTTTTCAGCCGTGATCCCACATCCATTTTCTAATCCTGATTTAAGTTCGAGCGCGTCGTCGCAGGGCGGTCAGGCATGGATGCAAAACTGGCTGACCTGGCTTGGCGGGCAGGGCGCGGTTGGCGAATCCGCTGATGGGGCAGCGCAAAATCAAAAGTCCCAGAAGATCGTGCAGGAACTGGCGACGCGCGCGGCAGCGCTGCAACCGGGCTTCGCGCAACAGCACCTCGCGTTATGGACCCAAATGCTCTCGCGCGAAGCGGGGCAGGCTTATGCGCCGGTCGTGTCACCCGATCGATCGGACCGGCGGTTTTCCGCCGCCGAGTGGCGAGACAACCCGTATTACGACTATCTCAAGCAGTCCTACCTGATCAACGCCCATTTTCTAAGCGGGGTGGTTGAAACCGCGTCGCTTGAGGCGCGCAGCAAGGACCAGTTGCGCTTTCTCACCCGCCAGTACATTGACGCCCTCGCGCCGACCAATTTCGCCGCGACCAACCCGGAGGCGCTGAGCCTCGCGGTGCAGTCAAACGGCGAGACGCTGAGCAAGGGCATCAAGAACCTCGTCGATGACGTCGAGCGCGGACGCATTTCCATGACCGACGAGTCGGTGTTCGAAGTCGGACGCAACATCGCCACGACCGCGGGCGACGTCGTGTTTGAGAATGAACTCATACAGCTCATCCAATACAAGCCGCTTGGCGAAACGGTGGCGGTGCGGCCTCTGGTGATGGTGCCCCCCTGCATCAACAAGTTCTACATCCTCGACCTGCAACCGGAAAATTCCCTCGTGCGCCATGCAGTCGAGCAGGGACAGACGGTATTCATGGTTTCGTGGCGTCAAATCACCGAGGAACTCGGACACCTGACCTGGGATGACTACATCGAACAGGGCGTGATCGCCGCGCTTGATGCGGCGCGCAAGATCAGCGGCGCAAAGGAGGTCAATGCGCTGGGGTTCTGCGTGGGAGGCACCCTGCTTGCCTCGGCGCTCGCGGTAAAGGCTGCGCGCGGCGAGCGCGACGTGACCAGCATGACCCTGCTCGCGACCATGCTGGATTTTTCCGACACCGGCGAGATCGGCCTGTTCGTCGACGAGAAGGCAGTGGCTGCCAAGGAACAGACACTGGCGGGAGGGGGGGTGATGCCGGGCAAGGAACTGGCGTTCGCATTTTCGGCATTGCGCGCCAACGATCTCGTCTGGTCGTACGTGGTGAACAACTACCTCAAGGGTCGGACGCCGGACGCGTTCGACCTGCTGTACTGGAACTCCGACGGCACCAACCTGCCGGGGCCCATGTACTGTTGGTATGTGCGCAACATGTACCTTGAAAACAATCTGCGCGAACCCGGAAAACTTACGATGTGCGGTGTGCCGGTCGACTTGTCGGCAGTGGACATGCCGGTCTACGTGCTCGCCACGCGCGAGGACCATATTGTCCCCTGGCAGACTGCGTACCGTTCGACCGGCTTGCTCGGCGGAGATGTGCGCTTTGTGCTGGGCGCGAGCGGGCATATCGCCGGGGTCATTAATCCGGCGAAAAAGAACCGGCGCAGCTACTGGTCGGGAGGCAGGCAAGGTGCCGATGCCGGCGCCTGGCTCGATTCCGCTGGCGAGAAGCCCGGTAGCTGGTGGTCTGATTGGGACGGCTGGCTCGGCCAGTTTGCCGGTGGCGAGAAGGCAGCCCCGAAGAAGGCGGGTGGCAGGGCACACAAACCCATCGAAGCCGCGCCCGGACGGTACGTCAAGCAGCGGGCCTGACCCGAGTCAACAGTCGCACGAACCATAGGCAGGGATTCAAGCTAGGGAATCAAGGTACGGATTCAACCCCGAACGAAAATCGAAGTGAACATAAAAAGGACGGAGACCATCATGACAGACGTAGTGATTGTTGCGGCAGGCAGGACAGCGGTGGGCAAATTCGGCGGCACGCTGGCAAAAATTGCCGCGTCCGATCTGGGGGCGCACGTGATCAAGGGGCTGTTGGCCCGTACCGGCCTCAAGCCGGAGCAGATATCCGAGGTCATACTCGGACAGGTGCTGACCGCGGGGGTTGGCCAGAATGCCGCGCGCCAGGCGCTGATCAAGGCGGGATTGCCGGACATGTGCCCGGCGATGACCATCAACAAGGTTTGCGGCTCCGGACTCAAGGCCACCCACCTGGCGGCACAGGCCATCAAGGCCGGTGATGCCGAGATCATCATCGCCGGCGGCCAGGAGAACATGAGCGCATCGCCGCATGTCATGAACGGTTCGCGCGACGGCTTTCGCATGGGCGACGCCAAGTTGATCGACACCATGATCGTCGACGGCCTGTGGGACGTTTACAACCAGTACCACATGGGCGTGACCGCGGAGAACGTTGCCGCCAAGTTTGGCGTGACGCGTGCCGACCAGGACGCGTTTGCCGCGGCCAGCCAGCAGAAGGCCGAGGCGGCGCAAAAGGCGGGCAAGTTCAAGGACGAAATCCTGGCGCTGGAAATCCCGCAAAAAAAGGGTGCCGCGCTGGTGTTCGATACCGATGAATACCCCAAGCATGGCACCACCGCGGAGTCGCTCGGCGCGCTGCGCCCGGCGTTCGACAAGAACGGCACGGTGACGGCCGGCAACGCATCCGGGATCAATGACGGCGCGGCTGCGGTGATCATGATGTCGGCGAAAAAGGCCGAAGAACTGGGCCTCAAGCCGCTGGCGCGCATCAAGGCCTACGCCTCGGCCGGCGTCGACCCGAAGATCATGGGCATGGGACCGGTGCCCGCTTCCAAGCTTTGCCTTTCCAAGGCCGGCTGGAGCGCCAAGGATCTAGACCTGATGGAAATCAACGAAGCCTTTGCCGCCCAGGCCATCGCGGTCAACAAGGAAATGGGCTGGGATACGTCGAAGATCAACGTCAACGGCGGCGCCATTGCCATAGGCCATCCCATCGGAGCGTCGGGCTGCCGCATCCTGGTGACGTTGATCCACGAAATGATCCGGCGTGATGCGAAAAAAGGCCTGGCCTCGCTGTGTATCGGCGGTGGCATGGGCGTGGCGCTGGCGATCGAGCGCTAACCGGCTGATGAAAGCGACAAGGCAAACCCGATGACGACACGTGTTCCGGAGCGCGGCGGCGCTGATGCCAAATCAGCGCAAGAGAAGGGGAAGTCGGCGGCGCAGCGCATTGCCTTCGTCTCAGGCGGCATGGGCGGCATCGGAACGGCGGTTTGTCGACGCCTTGCCAGCAGTGGCGTCAGGGTGGTGGCTGGCTGCCTGCCCGATTACGAACGCAAGGACGCCTGGCTGCAAATGATGCGCGCTGAGGGTCTGCAGGTGCACGCCGCAGAGGGCAACGTCGAGGATTTCGATTCTTGCGCAGAAATGTTCTATCGGGTCGGTGCCACCATCGGGTCGGTGGACATCCTGGTCAATAACGCCGGCATCAC
>CAITSH010000224.1 GCA_903895005.1 uncultured Pseudomonadota bacterium | reverse complement strand
CCGGTGTAGGTGCCGGCGCGCTGGCGCATGCCCTTGGTGAATTGCTCCACCGCGGCCTTGGCGGTGCCCAGTGGCACGATCGAAAGCACGTACGCAAACGCGGCGAACACAGGCGTCTGGAACAGGCGGTTCTTGTAGACCTTCGCGCCCGGCACGTTCTGTCCGGCGGCAAATATCTCGGCCGACATGCTGCGATGTACCGGTACGAAGGCGTCCTTGATTTCAACGTCATGGCTGCCGGTCCCGGTAAGGCCGAAGGCCTGCCAGTTATCCAGGCTCTTGAAGTCGGCCTGCGGCACCAGAAAAAAGCGCCGCTCCGGCGCCCCGCCGGGTTGCTCGGCCATGCCGCCGACGAGTATCCAGCTTGATGCGTCGATGCCGCTGCCAAACGGCCAGCGGCCGCTCAGCCGGAATCCGCCCTCGACCGGCGTCGCCTTGCCGCAGGGGAAGGCAAGCCCGGTCGCGGCTAGCGCGTCGGGGTCTTCGCCCCACAGGTCTTGCTGCGCCTTTAGCTCGAACTGCCCGATGTTCCACGAATGGGAGGCGAGGTTGGAATACATCCATGCCGTCGAGGAGCAGCCCTTGCACAGCGTAAGCACCACATCCATCAGCGTGGTGAGTCCGAGCTCGGAACCGCCGAATCGCGCCGGCTGCATCAGGCGCATCAGGCCGGCGGCGTGCATTTCGGCAATGGTTTGATCGGGAACGCGGCGCAGGCGCTCGCATTCGGCGGCGCGTTCCGCCAGACGGGGCACGAGGGCTTCGGCCGCTTCGAGCGCCGATTCGTGCGTAAGGCGTGGCGCCTGCGTCGCAGAATTTTTTGGAAATGGAATGGTGTTCATGTCCGACCTCGTCCTTGATAGGGTACGCGCAATTGCATGCATGCACGCAGGCTGTCCGGCCCGGCGATACGCATCGTGCGGGTCACTTCGAGACGTGATTATTGTATCGGGTTCGGGCGCCGGCAAGGGCGGTGACCTGACCAATGTTAAAAAAGCGGGCCGCCCCCCGGATTGGCCAGACCGCAGCGGATGATTTAGACTCGCGCCATACAAGAGCGGTATAAGACCAAAACAACACGTTTCACCACAAGGAGGCAGCATGAACAAACCCAATCCCACGCGCCGCAAGATCGTCGCTGGCGCGGCCGCTGCGGCGGCCACATCGCCGTTCTGGTTCAACATTGCGCAGGCGCAATCGGCGCCCATCCGCATCGGCTTCCCGGTGCCGCTCACCGGCCCCTATGGCGTCGAGGCGCAGGACCAGGTGCGCTGCGCCGAACTGGCGATCAAGGAATTTAACGACGCCGGCGGACTCAAGGGCCGCAAGGCCGAGCTTTTGGTACGCGACGACAAGCTCAATCCGGGTGAGGCGGCCACGCGAACGCTCGAGCTCATCGAAAAGGACAAAGTCAATTACATCGTCGGTTCGCTCTCGGCGGCGGTGCAGCTGTCGATCAATAATGTGACCAAGGAACGCAAGGTCCTGTTCAATTCGATCAGCCAGTCCGACGCGATCAACGAACTCAAGGACTGGAGCCTGTACACCTTCCACGAGGCGCTCAACCCGCACATCACCGCCAGCGCCGTCGGCCGCTACGTCTTCCCGAAATACGGCAAGCGCGTGGTCTTTCTTACCGCCGATTACGCCTACGGCCACGAAATGGTGCGCGGCTTCCAGCGCGTGGGCAAGACCTTCGGGGTCGAAACCCTTGCCGACATCCGCCACCCCATCGGCGCATCCGATTACTCGGCCTTCCTGCCGCGCATCCAGTCGCTCAAGCCCGATGTCCTGGTGATGTGCAACTTCGGCCGCGACATGCTCAACGCCACCAAGCAGGCCACTGACTTCGGCCTCAAGTCGACCACCCGCATCGTCACCCCCATACTGCTGTTCACGGCGCGCGTGGCAGGCGGCGCCGACGTGTTCGACGGCGTGGTGGGCGGGACCTCCTACTACTGGGGTATGGAAGACAACACCCCCTCGGCCAAGGTGTTCAACGACAAGTACCGCAAGGCCTACAACGGCGGCGTGCCCTCGGATTACGGCGCGCTCGGCTACTCGGGTGTGCGCACGGTGCTGCAATCGGTCAAGAACGCCGGAACCACCGAGACAGACAAAGTCGTGGCCGCCATGCGCGACCTCAAGTACGACTACTTCAAAGGCCCGCAGTACTACCGCAACTGTGACCACCAGTCGGTGCAATCGGTGCTGATCATCGAGTCCAAGTCCAAGGGCATGAAAGACAAGAACGACGTGTTCAGCGTCGTCGGTGTCGACAAGCCCGACGAGAAAAACCTGCGCACCTGCCAGGAGCTCGGATTCCGCGGCTGAGCCGACTTGCCGGGCCCGCGTTGCGGGGCCGGCGCTGATTCCTGCCGCGGCCGGCACATGAGCGCCGGCCCGGCCGCATTTCCCCCTCGATGATCGACCTCAACCTCTTCCTGTTGCAAATCGTCACCGGCATCGCCCTCGGCTCGGTGTACGTGCTGCTGGCCATCGGCCTGTCGCTGATTTTCGGCATGCTGACGGTGGTGAACTTCGCCCATGGCGCCTACTTCATGGTCGGCGCCTATGCAGGTGTGTACGTGCTGGGCAAGACCGGCAACTTCTGGCTGGCTATTGCTGCTGCGCCGCTGATTGTCGGGGCTATCGGCCTGCTCACAGAACGCTTTCTCGTCCGTCCGCTGTACGGGCGCGGCATCGACTATCCGCTGCTGCTCACCTTCGGGCTGTCGTACGTGTTCATTGATCTGATTCGCATGATTTTCGGCATCGACGGGTTGTCCATCGGTACGCCCGCAGCCTTGCGCGGTGCCGTTGATATCGGCGTCGGCCATTTCCCGCTTTACCGGTTGTTCCTTATCGGTGCCACCGCGCTCATCGTGTTTGTGCTTTGGCTCTTCATCGAAAAAACCAAATACGGCCTGATCATCCGCGCCGGTGCCCGCGACCCGGAAATCGTCCGCGTTCTGGGTATAGACGTATCACGCGTATGGCTGATCATCTTCGGACTGGGCACCGCCATCGCCGGTTTGTCTGGCATTCTCGCCGCGCCGATCCGCGCGGTGAATCCGGAAATGGGCATACCCGTTCTCGCCGAATCCTTTGTCGTCACAGTGGTGGGTGGCATGGGCTCGTTGCCCGGCGCGGTCGTGGCGGGCCTGCTGGTGGGCATGGTCTACAGCATTACCTCGCTGTATTTTCCGGACCTCGCAGAGCTGTCGATCTTCGTGCTGATGGCGCTGGTGCTGATGTTCCGGCCGCAGGGCTTTTTCGGCCGCACCGGTCTGATGAGCTAGGTGGCGATAATCATGCGCGACTTTTTCGACCTTATCGAACGGCACCGCGTTGCCGCGGTGATCCTGTTCCTGATGGTGTTCCCATGGCTGATGCCCTATGAGGCGCTGGCGGTTAACATCCTGATCTTCGGCCTCTATGCGGTGGGCTTCAACCTGCTGTTCGGGTACACCGGCCTGCTGTCATTCGGCCACGCCGCTTTTCTTGGCGCCGGCAGTTACGGCGCCGGCATCGTGATGGTGCACTTTGGCTGGCCTTGGTGGCTGGCGATCCCGGCCGGCGTGACACTCTCCGCGATCATCGGCCTTGGCATCGGCTATCTTGCCATACGCACCCGCGGCATCTACTTTTCCATGGTCACGCTGGCGCTGGCGCAGTGCGTGTACTACGCCTTTTACAAGGCCGAGCGCTTTACCGGTGGCGAGAACGGCTTGCGCGGCGTCAAGGTCGAGGCCATCGAGGTGTTCGGTCTTACGCTCGATTTTCTCAATCCGACCACCAAGTACTACGTCATTCTGGTGTTTGTTGCGGCGGCGCTGTGGTTCGTGTCGCGTATCCTTGCATCGCCCTTTGGTGCGGTAATCGAAACCATTCGCGAGAACGACAAGCGCGCCGCGGCCTGCGGCTACGACGTCGCGCGCACCAAGCTACTGGTGTTCGTGCTCTCGGCCGGCATTTGCGGCCTTGCCGGCGCGCTGCGTGCGCTGCATCTATCCATCGTGCCCATCGATTCGCTGCACTACGTTACCTCGGGGCAGGTGGTGATGATGAGCCTGCTGGGCGGCATGGGTACGTTTTTCGGACCTTTCGTCGGCGCGGCCGTGCTGTTGCTGATCGAGGATGTCGCCACCAACATCACGCAGTTCTGGCAACTCGCGGTCGGGGTGATTTTCATCCTGTTCGTGCTCTACTTCCCGCGCGGCATCTGGGGATCGATACTGCATTGGGTGCGTCGATGAGGGCGCGTCGATGAAAACACCCATCCTCTCGGTCGAGAAGATAACGATGAACTTCGGTTCTTTCGTCGCCCTGCACAATGTGTCGGCCGATTTCGGCGATGACAGGCTCACCGCCATCATCGGACCCAACGGCGCCGGAAAAAGTACCTTCTTCAACGTGCTCACCGGCGCGCTGGCGCCCACCGCCGGTGTTGTGCGCTATGAGGGTCGCGACATCACCGGCAGCGCACAGCACGAGTTTGCGCGCATGGGTATCGCCAAGTCCTTCCAGATCACCAACGTATTCCCGCAACTGACGGCGCGCGAGAACGTACGCGTGGCGGTACAGATGAAGCACTCGCGCTTCAACCTGTTCACGCCGCGTGAATCCATGACAGAACTGACCGAGCGCGCCGATGCGCTGCTCGAGCGCGTTGGCCTTGCCGATGTGCGCCTGCGGCCGGCGCGCGACCTCGCACACGGGCAGCAGCGCTGTCTCGAGGTCGCCATGGCCCTTGCCTGCGAACCGCGCCTGCTGCTGCTTGATGAACCCACCGCCGGCATGTCACCGGAAGAGACCGGTGTGATGATGAACCTGATCACCAGTCTTGCCGCAGAGCGCACGGTAATCTTGGTCGAGCACAAGATGAAACTGGTCATGGGAATTTGCGAGCGCCTGATCGTGCTGCACCATGGCGAGCTGCTGGCCGAGGGAACGCCGCAGGACATTCGCAACAATGACGAGGTAAAGCGCGTCTACCTCGGAAAGTCCGCCTGAACATGCTCAAGATCGACAATCTCAACGCTTGGTATGACCGCAGCCATGTCATCCAGGGTGTGTCGCTGGAGGTAAAGGCCGGCGAAATCGTCACGTTGATGGGCCGCAACGGCGCGGGCAAAACGACCACGCTGCGCTCTGTCATGGGCCTTGTTGCCAAGCGACAGGGCAGGGTGGTGTTCGACGGCACCGAGATTCTTCCGGGGCCGGCGCACACGCGTTTTCACCTTGGCCTTGCCTATGTTCCCGAAGAGCGGCGCATTGTGCCCGGCCTGACCGTACGCGAGAACCTGCGCCTCGGTCTCATCGCCTCGGCCAAGCGCGCCGAGGAACATGCCCTCATCGAGCGCATCGCGCGCACCTTTCCGCGGCTGAAGGAGCGTCTCGACCAGGAAGGCACGTCCCTCTCTGGCGGCGAGCAGCAAATGCTCGCCATTGCGCGCGCCATGATGGCTTCGCCGAAAATGATCCTGCTCGACGAGCCCTCCGAGGGCATCATGCCGCTGCTGGTGGATGAAATGTTCGAGCTCTTCGCGCAAATGAAGCGCGAGGGCACGACCATCCTGCTCGTGGAGCAAAACGTCGAACGCGCCCTGTCCATTTCCGATCGCGCTTACATCATGGACCAGGGGGTGATCGTGCACCAGGACACGGCGGCCAACCTGCTCGCCGACAAGGCGATCCAGGAACGTTACTGCGCAGTGTGATGGCCGGAAATTCGCGCCAGGCCCGGCTTTCCAGCCATCGTCTTGCGCCGGCCTACTCCAGGTTCTTCGCCGCCGGCACGTCGCGCGAGTACGCGGGGCTGGCGAGGAAGGCCTTCGCGTCCTAGGTCCAGAACTGGCTGACGTCCTTGAAGGTCTCGACGATGCTGTTCACCAGCTGCCCGTCCTTGCGCTCGACCTTGCGCACATACATGTTCATCACCGGCTTGGAATATTCATCCAGGTGAATCGGGCCTATCGGGCCGCTGGTCAGGCGCACGGCGTGCAGGGCGCGCACGAAGGCCGCCTTGTCCTCGGCCTTGCCGTTGACGGCTTTCAATGCCGCTTCAAGAAACAGACCCGCGGGGTAGGTGCCTGCCGTGTAAAAACCGGGCGTGGTCTTGTACTCGGCCTGTATCGCCTGCACGAAGCGCTTGTTGTCGGGCGAGTCGATGCCCGCCGAGTACCAGCTGGCTGAATACACGCCAAGGGCCTCGTCTCCCATGTTGCGCAGTACGCCCTCATCAACGGCCGTAGGGTTGCCCAGCACCGGCAGTTTCATCTGGTATTCCTTGTACTGCTTGAGAAAGCGCAGCCCGTTGGTTCCGGCGAAGCCGGCGTAGATGCCGTCGACGTTGGTTTTCAACTGCCCCACGTAAGAGCCGTAGTCCGACACGTTGAGCGGAGGCCAGAGCTTTTGCACGATCTTGCCGCCGTTGTCCTCGAACACCTTGAGAAACCCGGCCGCGCCTTCGTGCCCGTAGGTGAAATCATCGGCAATCATCGCCACGCGTTTCATGCCGAGTTTTTTCGCCGCGTACTGGCCCAATACATGGGTTGGTTGTGCGGCGGTGCCCACGGCGTGGATTACGTAGTCGTTTTTCTTTTGCTGCGCGAGGTCATTCTGTGCCGCCGAGGTCGGCGTGATAAGCGGCACCCTGGCCTGCAGCATGTAATCATCGATGGCGAGCGCTTCAAAGGTCGCCAGAGGCCCGATCACCACGTGCACCTTGTTGCGCTCGATCAGTTCCTGCGTTTTGGTCTTGGCGCCGGCCGGGTTGCCGCCGGTATCGGCGATAATTAATTCGACCTTGCGGCCGGCGAGCGTGTTGTTGCGTTCCTTCAGGAAGAGCTGGATGCCCTCTTCCATTTGCCGGCCACCTGCGGCAAGTGGGCCGGAACGTACCGACAAAAAGCCGATGCGCAGCGCCTCTTCCTGGGACCAGGCCGAACCTGCCGGAACCAGCGCGGCGAATGTGAACACGGCGAACGCAAGCTTGAAAATGGCGCGAGAGGGGAATTTCATGTTTCCTCCTTCTTTTGCGGATGTGACAAACGTCCTTTTGTTCTTTTGTTTGCACGCAGTCTACAGTAACCGGCACGCACTTATTCCGTGCTCAAGGCCTTGCCGCACTGCGCAAATCGGCCCGATTGCAAGGTTGACAGCCCCCTGCCAAGTGCTACTATCCCTCGGCCGAATTGACGACTTGATAAATAAAAAAGGTCGCGGCGGCCACTGCCTGGCGACGCCAAGGGCGGTTCGAACACCATCTCTCAAGGAGGAGAACCCATGTCCCGCAGAAGTTTTTTGGCGGCATCGTCCGCATTGGCTGCATCCACCGCGCTGCCAGGCTGGGCGCAGGCCCAGGGCGCCGCAATCAAGGTTGGCTTCCTTACCGTTCGCCAGGGCGCGCTTGCCGCCGGCGGCAAGCAAATGGAAGAGGGCATCCAGCTCTTCCTGAAGGAACGCAACGGCATGATCGGTGGACGCAAGGTGGAGCTGATCATCGCCGACACCGGCGGCAGCCCGGTCGGCGCCAAGACCAAGACGCAGGAACTGGTCGAGCGCGACAAGGTGCACGTCATCATCGGGCCGCTCGCCGCCTTTGAGGCACTCGCCATTGACGATTACATCGCCCAGAGCAAGACGCCCATCATTTCACCCTCGGCGGCCGCCGAAGACCTGACCCAGCGTAAGCCCAATCCCTGGTTCGTTCGCACCTCGTGCAGCTCGGCGCAGGTCAATTACCCGGTGGGTGATTACGCCGCCAAGACGCTGGGTTACAAGCGCGTTGCGATGATCGCAGATGATTTTGCCTACGGGCACGAGACCGCGTCGGGTTTCCAGCGCGCGTTCGAGGATGCAGGCGGCAAGGTGGTGCAAAAACTCTGGCCGCCCCTCAACGTTGCTGATTATGGTTCCTACATCGGACAGTTGAAATCCAACGTCGATGCCATCTACGCCGGGTTTGCCGGCGCCAACGGCCTGCGCTTTTTGAAGCAGCTGCGTGAATACGGCATCAAGACGCCGGTTCTCGGTAGCGGCACTACTACCGATGAGGGCATCCTCAAGCAAATGGGCGACGAGGCCCTCGGTGTGATCAGCGGCAGCTTTTACGCCGCAGGACTGGATACGCCCGAGAGCAAGCGCTTTGTCGCCGCGGCGAACAAGGAGTTCGGTGCGGACCCCGGTTACTACAGTCTGGGCACCTACTCGGCCGGCGTGCTGCTCGAGATGGCGGTCAAGGCCGTCAATGGCAAGGTCGAGGACAAGGACGCTTTCATGAAGGCCTTGCGCAACCCGGGCGCCATCAACGACCCGCGCGGCACCTGGAGAATCGACGGCTACGGCAATCCGGTCGAAAACATCTACATCCGCAAGGTCGAGCGCCGTGGTGGCAAGCTTGTCAACGTTGTGTTGAAGACCTATCCGAATGTCAGCCAGTTCTGGACTTACAACCCGAAAGAGTTCCTCGCCGCGCCGGTGTATTCGCGCGATGTTCCGGCGTCGCGGTTTCTCGAACCCTGAGTTGTTCCGCCACAACGCCGTGCGTGCCCAACCGGGCCGCACGGCGGTTTGCCCGGCATCACCGCCAGCACACCCCCGGTTTAATGCGTAACGTTTAATGTTCGACAAGCCCCTCGCCTTCTGGCTCATCCAGAGTCTCAACAGCCTTTCGCTGGGCGGCTTGCTGTTTTTGCTCTCGGCCGGCTTCTCTCTGATTTTCGGCCTAATGCGCATCGCCAACCTGTCGCACGGCGCCTATTTCATGTTTGGCGCCTATGTCGGATTGTCGGTGCTGCGCGCCGGCTATAACTTCGGCGTTGCCATGCTTGCCGCGGGCCTTGCGGTGGCGCTTATGGGCGGACTGATCGAGCGCTTTGTCATCCGCCGCCTTTCGGGTAACCCGCTCGCACAGGTACTCGCCACCCTCGGTATCGCCTTCATCATCGCCGACGGCTGCCTGTTGTTGTGGACGGGGGACCCGCAGCAACTGCCCTCGCCCGAATTCCTGCAGGGCGTGTTCCGGCTCGAGGGTGTGGCTTTCCCGAAATACCGCGTCGCCGTGGTCGGCGTCGCCATCGTGTTTGCCATCGGCCTGTGGCTGCTCCTGGAAAAAACCCGCATCGGCGCGATGATCCGCGCCGGAGTCGATGACATGGAAATGGCGCGCGGCGTCGGCATCCCGGTGTCAGCCCTGTTCACCATGGTGTTCTGCCTCGGCTCCTTTCTTGCGGGCGTGGGCGGCGTGCTCGGTGGCCCCATCCTTTCGGTGTATCCGGGCCTGGATACCGACATGCTGCCGCTTGCGCTGGTGGTGGTTATCCTGGGCGGCGTCGGCAGTCTCGGCGGCGCTTTTGTCGGCAGCTTCATCATCGGCTTCATTTACACCTTCGGCCAGACGCTGTTCCCCGACCTCGCCTACATGATCCTGTTCTTGCCCATGATCATCGTCCTGGCGATCCGGCCGCGCGGGTTGTTCGGGCGCATCGGTGCGTAGCGAATGAACCGCAACGCACTCATCGTTTGCGTCGTTCTCGCAGCCATGCTGCCGCAGGTCGCGGGTGACTATTACGTCAACCTGGGCAGCCAGATCCTGATTGCCGCGGTGTTCGCGCTGAGCCTGAACCTGCTGGTGGGTTACGGTGGACTTACGTCGCTGGGCCATGCGGCCTACATGGGCGTGTCGGCCTATCTTTCCGGCTGGCTGTTCCTCAAGTTCGGCATGGGCCATTTGCTGTCGGCGCCGCTCGCGGTTCTGGGCACCACGCTGATGGCGGCATTCTTCGGTCTTATTGCGTTGCGTGCCTCGGGCATCGGCTTTTTGATGATCACCCTCGCGCTGGGCCAGGTGCTGTGGGGTCTCGCATTCCGCTGGGTGTCGGTGACCAACGGCGACAACGGCCTCTCCGGACTGACGCGGCCCATGCCTTTTGGCATCGACCTCACCGGTGCGATACCCTTTTATTACTTCACGCTGGTCATCAGCGTGATCCCCATCGCCTGCATCGCCGCCTTTGCCTATTCGGCATTCGGCGCGGTGCTGCGCGGCACGCGCGACCAGCCGCGTCGCATGCTCGCGCTGGGCCACAACGTGTGGATGGTGCGCTACGTCACCTTCATTACCGCCGGGTTCTGGGCTGCGGTATCCGGCCTCCTGTACGTCTACTATCACAAGTTCATCCACCCGGCCTCGCTCTCGCTCACCAATTCGGCCGAGGTGTTGTTGATGGTGATCGCCGGCGGCACCGGCACCCTGGTCGGCCCGGTCGTGGGCGCCATCGTGGTCGTGCTGCTCAAGAACTATGTGTCGGCCTTTGTCGAGCGCTGGACCATGTTGCTCGGCTTCGTGTTTCTCATGATCGTGCTGTTCATGCCCGATGGCCTGGTGCCCGGTTTTAAGCGCCTGTGGATGAAGTTTGCCCGGAGGCGCACATGAGCGGGCTTGCCCTAGCCCTGGAGGTGCGCAACCTGCGCAAGTCCTTTGGCGGACTGCCTGCGACCAACGACGTGTCGCTCAGCATCGCCGCCGGCGAACGCCGCCTCATCATCGGCCCCAACGGCGCCGGCAAGACCACCTTGTTCAACCTGATCGCCGGCGACCCGCGCGCCGACGCCGGCTCGATCAAGCTCTTTGGCGAAGAGGTGGCGCGGTTGCGCACAGACCAGCGCGCCCAGCGCGGCCTCGCACGCACCTTCCAGATCATCACGCTGTTTCCCAAGGACAGCCTCGCGCACAACGTGGTGCTGGCCATGCTGGGCCTGTCGCCCTCGCGCTGGGATGCGTTTCGCCCGCTCGCACGCCGTCGCGATCTCTACGACAAGGCGCGCGAGGTGCTTGCCCGCGTTGGTCTTGAGTCGGCCGCCGAGCGGCCGCTCGCACAGGTCTCTTACGGCGAAAAGCGCCGCGTCGAAATCGCCATGGCACTGGCGCAAAACCCAAGGTTGCTGCTGCTCGATGAGCCGCTCGCCGGACTTTCGCAGGAAGAACGCCAGACCGTGCAGGCGCTGCTTGCGGGCATCCCGCGCGACATCACGGTGATCATGATCGAACACGATATGGACACGGCCTTGTCGTTTGCCGAGCGCATTACGCTGCTGCATTACGGCAAGGTCATCGTCGAGGGTACGCGCGCCGAAGTGGTGGCGCATCCGCGCACGCGGGAGGTCTACCTTGGCGCGTAATGAAACCGGTGAGGGCGGCGTGAACGACACAGTACTTTCTATGTCGGGTGTCAACGCGCTGTATGGCGACAGCCATGTGCTGCATGATGTGTCGCTGAGCCTGAAAAAGGGTCGCGTCCTCGCGCTCCTGGGCCGCAACGGCGCCGGAAAAACCACCTGCATGAACTCGATCATCGGCTTCCTGCGCCCGCGTGACGGTGACATCCATCTTTACGGCGAGCCCATCGCACGTCTCTCGCCCGAGGTGATTTCACGCCGTGGCGTGGGTCTGGTGCCGCAGGGCCGGCGTATTTTTCCAAACCTCAGCGTGTACGAGAATCTTATCGTCGCGCAGCGCCGTCCAGCGGGCGAGGTCGCCAAGGAGTGGACGCTAACAGACGTGTTCGACACCTTCCCGCGCCTCGGTGAGCGCCAGCAGCAGGCCGCCGGTTCGCTCTCGGGAGGCGAACAGCAAATGCTCGCCATTGCTCGTGCCCTGGTATCCAACCCGCGCGTGCTGCTCATGGACGAGCCCTCCGAAGGCCTTGCCCCGCTGATCGTGCAGGAAGTGGGCGAAACCATTCTTAAACTCAAGGCGCAGGGTTTCTCGATATTGCTTGTGGAGCAGAACACCGCGCTCGCCCTGCGCGTCGCCGACGATGTGGTCATACTCAACACCGGGCGTGTTGTGCACGACGGTCCCGCCGCCGAGGTCCGCGAAAAACCCGACCTGTTGCACGCCCACCTGGGCATTTACTGATTTCGCACTTATTTCCAGGAAACACATCATGTCCATGCTCCAAGAAAGCGGCCTCAAGGTCGAATACACGCAAACGGGTAACGGTCCCGAGCTTTTGCTGCTGCACTCGCTGCTGACCGAACTGACGGTATTCGACAGGGTGTTGCCGGTGCTCGCGGCCAACCGACGCGTCACTTGCATCAACCTGCCAGGCTTTGGCGCATCGGCGCCGGTGGAGCTCAATTCTGTGGGCGAGGTGGCCGATCACGTGGCAAAAGTCATGGCTGCGTTGGGTCTGCCGGCGACCACCGACGTGTTCGGCAACGGCTTCGGTGCGTTTGTCGCGCTCGAGCTCGCGATACGCCACGGCAAGAAATTCAACCGGCTTATCGTTGCCGACTGTGTGCCGGCCTTTCCCGAAGCTGCGCGCGTGCCTTTTCGCGGCATGGCGGCCAAGGTGCGCGAAACCGGCATGAGCGCCGTGCTCGACACCGCCATCGGACGCATGTTTCCGCCCGAGTTCCAGGCGGCGCAGCCGCAAGTCGTCGCCAACCGCAAGGCCAAGCTGGCTCCCGTGGACGCCGCGTGCTTTGCCCGCGCCTGCCTCGCGCTCGCGACCATGGACCTCAATCCGCAACTGCCCGGCATCCGCAACAAAACCCTGGTGATGTGCGGCGAACTGGACCTCACCACGCCGGCGGCGCTCGCGCGCGAAGTGGCCAAGGCCATTCCCGGCGCAATCTACAAAGACATTATCGGCTCAGGTCACTGCCCGATGCTCGAGCAACCTGAGACGCTTGTTTCCGAGATGCGGGCGTTTTTACACTGATACCGACCCGGCTTGCCGGGGCCGTTATTCGCCGCGCCGGCGGCGACCGACGAAGCGGGGACTGCGTTCCCCGGGAGAACATTTAAGGAAAATTCCATGTCACAAAGTTTCACCCTCACGGTCAACGGCGCAACGCATACGGTTAGCGCCGAACCCAACACGCCCTTGCTGTATATCCTGCGCAACGACCTCAAGCTGAAGGGCACGCGCTTTGGTTGCGGCGAAGGCCAGTGCGGTGCCTGCACCGTGCTCATTGACGGCAAGGCGGTGCAGTCCTGCGACACGCCTCTGTGGTCGGCCCCCGGTCACGAAATCACCACCATCGAGGGGCTGGGGTCTGCAGAAAAGCCCGGACGGCTGCAACAGGCCTTTATCGAAGAGCAGGCGGTCCAGTGCGGCTATTGCATCGACGGCATCATCATGTCGGCCGAGGCCCTGCTGCGCGAGAACCCCAAGCCGAGCGACGAACAAATCATCGCCGCGCTCGATCGCAACCTGTGTCGCTGCGGCACCCACGTGCGTGTGCTGCGCGCCATCAAGCGTGTTGCGGGAGCGACGGCATGAACACCACCGTCAATACCGTGGTGCTGCCGCAAAGCCTCAAGACCAATCCCAAGTTGACGAGTTGGGTGCGTTTCAACCCCGATCGCACCGTCACCGTATTCAGCGGCAAGGTCGAACTGGGACAGGGCATTGTCACCGCCATTGCGCAAATCGCCGCCGAGGAACTGGATGTGTCGCTGGCGCAATTGTCCATCGTGCCCGGTGATACGCGCGTGTCACCCGACGAGTGGTACACCGCCGGCAGCCAGTCGATTGAAGTGGGTGGTCTTTCGATGCGCCTCGCCTGTGCCGAGGTGCGCTTGATTTACGTGGAGGCTGCGGCCAAGCGCTTCGAAGTCAGCGCCGCCGAGTTGCGTGTGCGCGAGGGCGTCATTGAAATGCCCGGCACCGATCTGAAGACCAGTTACTGGGAGCTCGCCACCGACGTGGATCTCACCGTAGAGGCGAGCGGTCGCGCCGCACCCAAGCCGTCATCGCAATACGGTATCGTCGGCAAGAACGCTGCACGCCGCGATATTACCGCCAAGGTCACCGGCGCCGCCTATGTGCAGGACATGGAACTGCCGGGCATGGTGTATGGCCGCATCATGCGTCCGCCGGCGCAGGGTGCCCGACTGCTTTCGCTGGACGCGGACAAAATCCGCGCCCTGCACGGCGTGTTGGCAGTGTTTGTCAGCGGCAGCTTTGTCGGCATTGCCGCTGAACGCGAAGAGCAGGTGTTGAAGGCGCTTGAGGCCGCGCGCCTTGCCGCCAAATGGAGCGATGCGCCCAAGCTGCCCGCATCCGGTGAAATCACCTCGGTGTTGCCGGCGCTGCCCAGTGTGCGCACTATCACCAGTACCAAGCAGGCTGCCGAGAAAAAAGCCGTGGTCACGCGTCACGCCGCCACCTATTCGCGGCCCTACATCGCGCACGCCTCCATAGGCCCCGCCTGCGCGCTGGCCGAGTTCAAGGACGGAAAACTCACTATCTGGTCGCATACGCAGGGGCCGCATCATTTGCGAGGGCAGATCGCCAAGGTCATGGGCCTAACCAATGCCGAGGTTGAAGTCATCCATCGCGACGGTGCCGGCTGCTACGGCCACAACAGTGCCGACGACGTGGCCCTCGATGCCGCGCTGCTGGCGCGCGCCTGCGGCCGGCCGGTCATGCTGCAATGGACGCGTGAGGACGAACTCGTGTGGTCGCCCTGTGGTTCGGCCATGGTCGTCAAGGTCAGCGTCGGCGTCGATGCAGATAAACGCATCGTCGAGTGGAACCACGAAATTTGGAGCCACACCCACATCAAACGACCAGGTTGGTCCGATGGCATCAACCTGCTCGCAGCCTGGCACATGGACCCGCCGGTGCCGGTGCCCCCGCCCAAGGACATGCCACTGCCCGCCGGCGGCGCCGATCGCAATGCCGTGCCGCTCTACGACATCCCCAATCACGAGGTCGCCTATAATTTCATCGCCGACATGCCCATACGCGTGTCGGCGCTGCGCACCCTGGGCGCCTACGCGAACATCTTTGCGATCGAATCGTTCTTCGATGAACTGGCCGCGCAACTGGGTGTGGATCCGGTCGCCTTCCGATTGCAACACCAGGCCGACCCGCGCGCGCGCGCGGTCATCGAGGCAGCGGCGAAAGCCGCTGGCTGGACGCCGGGCGCGCTTTCCACGTCGGGTGATGGTTCGCGCGGCATGGGTATTGGCTTCGGCCGTTACAAGAATTTCTCCGCCTATTGTGCCGTGGTCGCCGAAGTCGAGGTCGCAGAAAAAATAAGCGTAAGGCGCGTGGTTGCTGCAGTTGACGCCGGCCTTATCATCAACCCGGATGGCCTCAAGAATCAGATCGAGGGCGGCGTGGTGCAGGCCATCAGCTGGACGCTCAAGGAAGCCCTGCAATGGGACACCGAGCGCGTCACTTCGCGCAGCTGGGAGGACTATCCCATCCTGAAATTCGATGAAGTGCCCGAGATCGAAGTCGTGCTGCTCAACCAGCCTGACATGCCGGGATTGGGAACCGGCGAATGTGCTGCGGGTCCGACTGCGGCCGCTATTGGCAATGCGCTGTTTCACGCGTTGGGGGTTAGGGCCCGTGATTTGCCGCTGACGCCGGCGCGGGTGGCCAACGCAATGGGGTGAGGGGCATCCCCCTGGCCTTCCTTCACTCGAAGGCCGGAAAGCCACGCCTGGCGCGGCTTTCCGGGTGGCGCCCCAGAACCTGACTACTTCGCTGATGCCGGGAATGCCGGCAGCTTGTTCACGTCGCGTACATCGTGCTGAATGATGACCGTGGCCTTGAGGTTGGCTGCGGCTTTTTTGAAGCGGTCCAGCGATGCGAGCGTGTCGCCACGGTGGTGATTGAACCATGGCACGCCGTTGCTCTCATAGTTCTCATGAAAGTGCGCGAGGTCGCCGGTGATGAGTACGTTGCCCATGCCCTTGAGCCGTACCAGCAGGCTGTGGTGCCCGGGCGTGTGGCCGGGGGTGTTGATGATGGCCACTGTGCCGTCGCCGAAGACGTCCTTGTCGCCCACCAGGGCTTCGAGCTTGCCGGCACCGCTGACCCAGTGCGCAAAGGGCGCAACGTTGGCGCCGGGGACGGGTTTGGGTGCGGTTATGCCGTCCCAATCGCCCTTGCCGATCAGCACCGTTGATCCGGGAAAGGATGCCAACTGCCCTGTGTGGTCGGCATGGTAATGGCTGATGCCGACAAACTTGATCTGTTCGGGTTTGATATTGATCTGCGCCAGTTGGTCGACGATGGTGCGCTTGGGCGCGGGCGCGCCGGCGGTCATGGCGTGGCCGGTGTCCCACAGAAGGTAGTCATTGCCATGCTTGATGAGGTAGCAGCTGAAGGTGAACAGCACTTTTACGCCGTCGTAGGCATAGGTGTCGGTAAAGCGCGCGCCGACGTCATTTAGAACGGGCGTGCCGCAATCGATGCGGGTGAGCGTCACTTCGGGGCCGGTGGGCGCGGCCGCGGGCAGCGTGGTGCAGGCTGCGGTGCAGGTTAGCAGCATCGAGGCGGTCAGTTTGCGAAACATGGTCTTCTCCTGTGGTTTGAAGCGGGGGTGAGATCGGGGGCGACGGGGAATGGTTTGCCGGTCTGTCCCGCACATCAGCATCTGGATGGTCGGCGGCGCAGTGTCCGGTGTTCAATAGGTCAGGGTCACCTGTGAACAGCGCTGGCTGTCTTCTTATTCCGTGCGAACGGCACGGGCAAAAGAGTGTATCCAGTTTGGCCGCAGCGTGCGGGTGTGTGCGAGAGGCGGCCCGGGGTGCGCCGCTGTCCTCCGATCAGCTTTTATACAACACCTGCGGCCCGTCCAGCCAGCGCCATTGCCCCGGTGCGAGGTCGGCGGGCAGCGTCAGCGCGCCAAAGGCGCTGCGGTGCAAGGTGGTGACGCTGTTGCCCGCGGCGGCGAGCATGCGCTTGACCTGGTGGTATTTGCCTTCGGTCAGGGTCAGGCGCATCTGGCGCGTGCCCGTGATTTCGCAGCCGGCGGCACGCACCGGCGTGCGCTCGTCGTTGAGCATCACGCCTTCGAGCAAGGCCTTGACCTGCGTTTCGGTCACATCCTCGGCGCAGCCCAGGTCATAGACCTTGGGCACGTGGTGCTTGGGCGAGGTGAGTTTGTGGATGAGCTGGCCGTCGTCGGTCAGGAGCAGGAGCCCGGTGGTGTCTTCATCGAGCCGGCCCACTGCCTGGATTTCGCGCTCGCGCAGCGGAGAGGGCAGCAGGCTGTAGACGCTGGCGTGGTGCTTGGGCTTTTGCGAGCATTCGTAACCGGCGGGCTTGTTGAGCAGCACCAGCGCCTTGGCGTGGTAAGGCCACAGCTCGCCGCGCACGCCGAAGACCAGGCCCTGCTCGGCGACGTTGCGATCGGGGTCGTCGCACACTACGCCGTCAAGGGTGACCTGCTCGGACAGGATCAGGCCGTCGCATTCGCGGCGCGTGCCGAAGCCCTGGGAGAACAATATTTGCGACAGTTTCAAGGTGCGCCATCCTAACATTCGCGGCACGCCGGCAAAGACGTATTGAACATGGCGACTGCCGTATAGAAGCCATATAATTCACCGCGATTTGTTGAGTGGCACGTTCCCTCTCCCATTGCGGGAGAGGGACAGGGAGAGGGGGAATGCTTGCGGCATCGCATCGGCTTGCATTCACCCTCTCCCCGGCCCTCCCCCGTCAAGGGGGAGGGAGTGGATTCATCGCGTGGGTTTAGTGGCGAAAAAATAAAACAAGGAGATTTACGTGCCTGTAGCCAATGTTCGCGGCGTCAATATTGTTTACAAGGTCATTGGAGACAATGGCCCCTGGGTGGCGCTGGTCACCGGCGGCCGTCGGGATCACTCCGAATTCATCGACCTCGCCGGCTTGATCGCCAAGGCGGGCTTTCGCGTCGTGTTGCATGACCGGCGCAACACCGGCGCCTCGGACGTGGTGATAGCCGGCGACGAGGGCGAAGAGGCGATCTGGGCCGACGACCTGCATGCGCTGCTCGGCCAGCTTGGCGCGCTGCCGGCCTTCATCGGCGGGGCTTCCTCGGGTTCGCGCACATCGCTGCTGTTCCACCGACGCCATCCCGAAGCGGTGCGCGCCCTCCTGCTCATGCAATGCACCGGGGGTCCCTTTGCCGCGGGACGCCTGCCCGAGAACTATTACGGCCAGTACATTCGCGCAGCCGAGACGGGCGGCATGGCCGCTGTGTGCGCCACCGAGATGTACAAGGAACGCATTGCCGCCAACCCCAACACGCGCGAGCGCATGATGGCCATGGACCCGGCCAAATTCATCGAGGTGATGAAGCAGTGGCTGGCGATTTTCATGGCAGGCCCGAAAGAGCCGCTCATCGCCATCGGCGAAGACGAGTTGCGTGCCATCAACAAGCCGGTCATCGTCATACCCGGCAACGACAAGACGCACTCCCTGTCCGCCGGCCTCGCCGTGCACAGCCTGATTCCGGGCGCGCAGTTGTTTCGCCTGCCCATAGAAGACCAGGACGTGCCGGTCATCCAGTTTGCCGGCTGGAAGGTGCACGAGCCCGTGATTGCCGAGGCGCTGGTCAAGTTCATGTTGCAGCAACACAACCGTCTCTGACGCTTTTCGTTCCGCGCCCAACCCGGTCACAACACAGGCACACCCTCATGTACGCACAAGTCAACGGCATCAAAATGCATTACAGCGTCGACGGCCCGCTCGACGCACCGTGGGTGACCTTTGTTACGGGCATCGCCAATGACGTCACCATGTGGGAAGGCCAGGTAAAGGCGCTGGCCGGCAAGTACCGCGTGTTGCGCTATGACTTGCGCGGCCAAGGCAAGAGCGAAGCCACGCCCGGTGCCTACACCATCGCCTCATTGGGACAAGACCTCGTTGCGCTGTGGGATGCGCTCAAGATCCAGAAGACCCATCTCGTCGGCCTGGGCCTGGGCAGCTGTGTGGCCATGGGTGTTGCGATCGATCACCCCGGGCGTCTGATCAGCCTCGCGCCTTGTTGCTGCCGCGCGAAAATGGCGCCCGATTTTGCCGTGATGTGGCACAAGCTTTACGATACGGTGAACCAGAACGGCATCGAGTCCATCGTCGAGCAGACGGCGCAGCGCTGGTTTTCCGAAGACTTCAAGGCGGCCAATCCGCAGGTGCTCGATGCCGTGCGCGCAATGATCCGCAGCACCAGCAAGGACGGCTACCTTGGCGTGGTGTCGGCCTTCATCGGGCTTGACCTCGAGAACGGGATCCATCGCATCGAGGCACCGACGCTGTTCATCGGCGGCGGCGAAGACAAGGTCGGCGGCCCCGAGGGCATCATGCGCGACATCGCCGCCAAGGTTCCCGGCGCGCGCTACGTGCCCGTACCCGGTGCGGCACACATCGCCAACCTGCAAAACGAAGCGGGCTTTAACGCGATCCTGAAGGAATTCCTGGACGCACAGTCCTAGCACTCGTGGTTCGTGCGGGCAAAAAGGGGGCATGGCCCCCTTTTTTTGAATTGCGTCGGCTTATTCCGGCTGGATTTTCCCAAGCCGCGCAATCTCGGCAAATCGCTTGATGTCCGCGCTGACTACGGCCCTGAACTCGGCCGGCGAATCGCCCACCGGATCTGCACCCAATGCCGCGAGGCGTTCGCGAAACTGGGCGTTGGCAAATGCCGCCTTCACTTCGCTTTGCAGGCGGTTGAGGATTTCTGGTGGCGTGCCCGCGGGCGCGAACATGCCGAACCAGCCGCCGCTGTGCGTGTAATTGGCAAGGCCCGCCTCGGCCGCAGTCGGCACGTCCGGCATTTGCGGGTGGCGCTTGGTGTCGGTGTAGGCGAGGGCGCGCAGCTTGCCGGCCTTGAGCTGGGCCAGCACCGCAGGAGGCGTTGAGAACATCACCTGCGTTTCGCCCGACATCGCCGCGGCCACGGCGGGTCCGGCGCCCTTGTAGGGAATGTGCAAAATGTTGGTACCGGCGCGCGCGTTAAAAAATTCGCCCGACAGGTGCAGCGTATTGCCCACACCGGGCGTGCCGTAGGAAAGCTTGCTGTCGGGTTTGCGTGCAAGGTCTATGAGTTCCTGCAGGGTCTTGACCGGAAGGGCGGGATTGACCGCGACGAAGATACCCGGGTTCTCGACCAGGTTGGTGACCGGCGCGAAATCCTTTTCGGTGTCATAGGGCAGCTTTTTGTACACGGCCGGCGCCGCGACAAAACCGCTCGAGGTGATCATCACGGTGTAGCCATCAGGCGCCGATTTGGTCAGCGCCTCGGCGCCAAGGATGCCATTGGCGCCGGGCTTGTTCTCGACCACAAAGGGCTGGCCCATTTGCGCGCCAAGCTGTGCGCCTATCATGCGCGCGAGCGCATCCGGTCCGCCGGGCCCGAAAGGCACGATGACGCGAATGGGTTTGTTGGGATAGGCCTGCGACCACGACGCGCCCGAGGCGAGCAGCGTGGCAAACGCAAACAGGGTGAACAGGGACTTGCGCAACATGCAACCTCCTCCGTGTTTCGTATTAACTGCGCGGTCGATGCGCTCTATCTGGCGCATCTTTGCCGCATACCATCTGGAAACCCGCGCCTGGCGCGCTTTTCCAGCCATTGCTCCCTTAAACCTTGCCCAGTGCCCGCAGGATCCGTTCGGGCGTGGCCGGTTGGTTGGTGACGTAGGCCTTGAACGGTGCGAGTGCGTCGTTGATGGCGTTCATGACCGCACCCGGTGCGCCGGCGGTGCCCGCTTCACCCGCGCCCTTGGCGCCGAGCTCTGATGTCTTGGTCGGCGTCTCGACGTGGCCAACGATGATGTCGGGCATTTCCCCTGACATCGGCACCAGGTAATCGGCCATGTTGCCGTTGAGCAGTTGCCCGTGGTCGTCGTAGAGGCAGTGCTCGAACAGCGCCGCGCCTATGCCCTGAACTACGCCGCCGCGTATCTGCTCGTCCACCAGCATCGGGTTGATCACCGTGCCGCAGTCCTCGACGCACCAGTGCTTGAGCAACTTCACAAAACCGGTGTCGGGGTCGACTTCAACCAGTGAGGCCTGGATGCCGTTGGTGAACACAAAGCCGTATTCGCGCGGTGTGTAATGGCGCGTCACGGTCAGCTCGGATTGGAACTTCATCGGCAGCGTGTCGGGCCTGAAGTAGGCGACGCGACCGACCTCGGCCAGCGTCAGCTTGCTCGCACCGGTCAGCTTGTCGGTGACTTCGTTGTTGACGATGTCCAGCTTGGCCTTGTCTTCATTGAGTATGGCCGCCGCGACATCGAGGATATTCGAGCGCAGCGCCTTGCCCGCCTGTAACACCGCTTCGCCGCCTATGCCGGCGCCACGCGAGGCCCAGGTGCCGCCACCGTAAGGCATGGTGCCGGTGTCGCCGGTCGCGACGCGTACCTTGTCCATGGTGACGCCGACTACGCTCGCGGCAATCTGCCCGAATATGCCCTCGGTGCCCTGGCCTTGCTCGGTGACACTGCAGGTCACATACACGATGCCGGTCGGGTCAAGGCGCAAGGTTGCGCCGTCCTGCGCCGAAATGCGCGCACCACCCACGCCGTAAAACGCCGGTGAAGGGTTGGTCACTTCAATCATGGCCGCGAGGCCGATGCCGCGATGTATGCCCTGCTTGCGCAACTCGGCCTGCTCGGCGCGCAGCGTGTCGTAGTCCATCAGCGTTAGCAGTTTTTCCAGGGTCTGCTGGTGCGAGAGCTTTTCGAACTTGATTCCCGAGGGCGCGGTATAGGGATAGGCGTCGTCGGGAATGACGTTGCGGCGCCTGAACTCGGCCGGGTCCATGCCGATTTTTTGCGCTGCGAGATCGACGATGGCCTCGGTCAGCGCCACGGCGATGGGATGGCCCACGGCGCGGTACTGGCAGGTGACGTTCTTGTTGGTGAATACCACATTGAGTTTGGCGCGGTATTGCTTGTGGCGGTAGGGACCGCCGGTGAGGTTGACGACCTGGTTGCCCTCGATGCCGCTGGTGCGCGGATACACAGAGTAAGGCCCGATGGCGGTGAGGTCCTCGAGGTCAAACGCAAGGATCTCGCCTTGTTTGGTGCAGGCAAGCCGCACCGTGGCCTTGTGCTCGCGTGCATGGATGTCCGTCAGAAAACTCTCCAGCCGGTCGGCGACGAACTTCACCGGTCTGCGCAGCATCACAGACAGCGCGGCAGTGGCCATCTCGTCCGGATAAACGTGCACCTTGATGCCGAAGGAGCCGCCGACATCCTTGCAGATCACGCGCACGCTCGACTCGGGGATATTCAGGTGGCGCGAAAAAATGTCCTGCATCATGTGCGGCGCCTGGGTCGAGTGATAGACCGTCAACGAATGCTCCGCCACGTTGTAGTCGGCCAGTATCGAGCGGCCTTCCATGGTCACGCCGGTATGGCGGCCCATTTCATAAGTCTGCTCGACAATGACGTCAGCCTTGCTCCACGCTTCGTCAAAGCCCTCGGTGACCAGTTCGCGCGAAAAGCAGATGTTGTCGCCAAGCTCCGGGTGGATCAGCACCTTGCCGGCGAGCGAGGCTTCCATGTCTGTGACGACCGGCAATTCCTCCCAGTCGGCTTCGATCAGCGCAAGAGCGTCTTCGGCCTGCACACGCGTCTCTGCGATGACTACTGCAACGGCCTCGCCCTGCCAGCAGGCGCGTTCAATTGCGATGGCGTGTTGCGGCGGCGACTTGATGCCCTTGAGGTGGCCGAGCACGGCGACCCAGGGCGTGCAGTATTCGGCCACCGCACGGCCGTCGAACACGGCGATGACACCCGGTTGCGTTGCGGCCTTGGACAAGTCGAGGCGCGTGAGCTTGGCGTGGGCATGCGGGCTGCGGAAAAACACCGCGTGCGCGAGGCGCGGAAAGCGCATGTCATCCACGTAGGTCCCGCGCCCCTGCAGCAGGCGTTTTGCGTTGGCGCGCGGTTCGCTCTTGCCGATAAACCCGCGGTCCGTGGTGGTGCCGGGGGCGTGCAGAGGAAGTTCGGCGCGGGCGTTCATGCCGTCACCTTGGCCTTGTTCTGGCGCAACACGATCTCGATGGCATCGACGATGGCCTGGTAGCCCGTGCAGCGGCAGTAGTTGCCCGAAATGTGTTCGCGGATTTCCTCGCGATTGGCGTCCGGCTTGTGCAGCAGCAGGTCTTGCGCTGCCATTAACATGCCCGGTGTGCAAAAGCCGCATTGCAGCGCGTTGCGTTCGTGGAAGGCTTTTTGTATTGCGGCCAGTTCACCCGAATCCGACAGGCCCTCTATGGTGTCGACGCGCCGCCCGTTGGCCTGCACCGCCAGGGTCAGGCAGCCGCGTACGATCTTGTCGTCAAGGCGGATGGTGCAGGCGCCGCACACGCCGTGCTCGCAGCCGATATGCGAGCCGGTCAGGCCCATTTCGTCGCGCAGAAAGTCGATGAGGTGGGTGCGCGGGGCGATGCGCCTCGTCACCGGCTTGCCGTTGAGCGTGATGGTGGTTTCGATGTCGTGGTTCATGATGGTTCCGTTCATTTTGCGGCGGCGAGCGCCGAGAGCGCGCGGCCGGTGATCACGCGTGCGAGATGCAGCTTGGTCGCGCTTGATGAATACAAGTCGGCGGGCGGGTCGAGTTCTTTCGCCAGTGCGGCCTGTGCTAAGGCGATGGTGTCGGGGCCCAAAGTCTTGCCTTCGATGGCTGCGGCGGTGGCGCGCGCCAGCACCGGTGCGCCGCCGGCACCAAGAAACGCCAGGCTCACATCGCTGAATTTGCCGCCGCTGCAATTCGCCTGGGCGGCGAGGCCGACAATGGCGTAGTCGCCGTGACGGCGCGCCAATTCCAGGAAAGCCGAGCGATAGCCCTTGGGCGCGATCTTGAACTCGCCCGCGACCAGCACTTCACCGGGCTGCAGTGCGGTTTCGTACATGCCCTTGAAGAATTCGCGCGCCGCCACACGGCGCTCGCCCTTGCTGCCGGCAATGACGAACTGCGCGTCGAGGGCAACGCATACCGCAGGGTATTCGGCCGCCGGGTCGGCCATGGCAATGCTGCCGCCGAAGGTGCCAACGTTGCGGATGGCGATATGCGCAACATGCGGCACGGCCAGGGCGAGGAGTGGCAGGTGTTTGGCAATGTCCGGCGAATGTTCGAGTTCGCGGTGGGTGGTCAGCGCGCCGATGCGCAGCGTGTCCTTGCCCACCGTGATACCGGACATGCCTGGAAGGCCGGTGATGTCGACAAGAATGTCGGGTGAGGACAGGCGCAGGTTGAGCGTGGCGAGCAGGCTCTGGCCGCCGGCTAGCAGCCGGGCGCCATCGCCGTGCTGCTCAAGCAGCGTGAATACCTCGCCTAGCGATGTCGGCCTGGCGTAGGCGAATGCGGGGGCTTTCATGTTGCAGTCTCCTCTTGTGTGGCCGGCCTGTTGCCGTGCCTATTTCTTGTTGTGGCAGGCGGTCTGCCCTGCGTGCAGGCGCAATCTTACCGCCGAAGCCCCGCGCGGTGGGCGTCCGATGGCCGGGATTGCTGTTTGTTCTAGATGTGTTTTTGGTGGCTTACCTGTAAGGACTTCTCAACGGTAAGGATTGCTCATCGTTGGCCCGTCCATCACCGATTGCGGCGGACGCCGTCCGGTGAGGGCCTCGAGCATGATCAATTCTTCGTCGGTGTGATTGGACACGCTGGCGGGCACGATGGCGTTGGCGCGACCGTCGCCGTAGATATAGCGCGGCGAGTCGTGATGGCGTGTGGTGTAGGCGTCACGCGCCGCGCCGTCGGTCGAGGCGATCTCCGCCGAGCCGTAGCACAGGCAAAAATATGAGCGGCCCTCCTCGGCTTCTAGGTAGGCGCCGGTGCCGCGTATGCCTATGGTCGCGGCCGGTGTGACGATGCGCCTGTCACCGCCCGAGGCGAATACGCCCATCAGTCGGCCGGCGGTCAGGCGCAGCAGGTTGACGAACTGCCCCACGCCGGCAAGTTCGATACGGCTGTCCTCGCGCATCAGGTAGGCGTCCTGGCCGACGACAAAGGTGGCGAGCGCCCCGCGGGCCGTGGTGACGGTATCGCCGGGAATGACAATGCTGCCCACGTTGGCGCTCTGGCCGTTTACGCGCACATCTCCCTGCACGCGGGCGAGGCCTTGTGCCGATTGCGCGACGGCGCGTTGTAGCGCGAGCGACAAACCCGCGCCCCCTGCGGCGAGCGCCAGCAGGATACGGCGCCGCGCGGCGCTGGGCAGAAGATCCGGCTGGACGGTGGTCAAGGTTTCCTTCCTTTGCGTTGCGCCTTCACTGATGGGCGCGATGGAAGCGATTTTGCCCCCAATGCGGAGAGGTCGTTTGCGAGTCCGGCCAATGCGCGTCGTTCGAGCTCCGGTGCGACCAGGTGGCGGCGCGCTTGCACTTTTTTTTCCAGGCTTGCCAGCCAGGCCGGTTCTCCGGCTGCACGCGCGAGCAGGCGGGCGAGGGCCGCGTCGTCTTCTGGCGGATAGAGCGCCGGGTAAGACCGTCCGAGCAGGCCGATGTTTCCAGAGATTGCAGAGGCGATGACCGGCACGCCGATCCCAATGGCCTCCGACACAACATGGGCCCCGCCTTCCATCAGGCTGGAGATCACCATTGCGTGGCTGCGCGCCAGCCAGCGCATCGCGCCTGCATGGTCAAGCTCACCCAGCCAGCGGTAGCGCGGTTCATAGCGCATCAGAGAGCGCGCTTCGCGCGCAAAGTCGGTCGACATGGCTTTCCCCAGGTGAACCACCCGCACATCGGTGTCGGGCGGCAGGCGCGCCAGCGCCAGCGCGGCGCGAAAGGGATCCTTTTCTTCGCGCAAGTGTCCGATCACGGTGATGAGGCGATAGCGTTTGGGCGGCGTCTGGCGTTTTACCGCGCGCACCGACTGGTGGATGACGCGGGTTTTTTCGCGCAGTGTCGCGCCCAGCTCATTCAGGCCCTCGGCTTGCAGCACGATCATGCGATCGGCAAGGCGCATCGACGCCTTCGCGCCGGCATCGCTGCGGATTTCGCGATATAGATCGGTACCGGTCAGGACGAGTACCAGCGGACGATGCGGATGGCGCGCCTTGAACGCCTTGATCGACGCATGGCTGCGGCGCGCGTGCAGGGCAATGAGGGCATCGCAGTCCTCGCCGTTCCAGGCAAGCGAGATTTCGACATGGTGGCCAAGCGCGCGCAAGTGCGCCGCCCAACGCTGCGCGGTATTGCGGTTGCCGTGACGGGAGCCCGGGGGAGCCGGGGTTACAATGACAATTCGAAAAATTTCAGCAAACGCTCTGGTGAGGTACGGATGAAAGTGCTTAGTGGCACGGCGGGTCGATGGGCAATATAGCAGAGCCGCCGCATCGCGCAGGCTGGCCCGATTTCGCGCAGTTTCGCCCGCATCCTGACGCGACCACGCTCGCTGCGTGGCTTCGCGACGCACACCAGACCACGCGCGAGCTGACGGCGCGCTTTGCCACCCAGACGCTGGAGGTGCCGCTGCTCGCCATCGTCAATCCGCCGTTGTGGGAGCTTGGCCACATGGCCTGGTTCCAGGAATTCTGGCTGCATCGCGGCGGCGATTTCGCAGTGCCCTCGCTGCTCGAGCACGCCGACCGCTGGTACGACTCCTCGCGCGTCGCCCACCACACCAGATGGGATCTTGACCTGCCCGATTTTGCCGCCACGCGCCTTTATGCCCAGGCCGTGCTCGATCGCAGCCTCGCGCTGCTCGCAGAAAAAACCCCCGATGACGAGCGCGCGTATTTCGCCCAGCTCGTGGCGTTTCACCATGACATGCACAATGAGGCCTTCAGCTACACTTGGCAGACGCTGGGTTTGGCGCCCCCGGTATTGCTGCCCGCTCCGCGCGCGTCCGCACCGACGCAGGGTGACATCGACATCGCTGCCGGCAATGCCACACTCGGTTCAGAGGCGGGCGGCGGGTTTTGTTTCGACAACGAAAAGTGGCAACACCCGGTTCAGCTCGCCGCCTATGCCATCGGCGCCGGCCCGGTCAGTAACGCCGCGTTTCGCAAGTTTGTCGACATCGGCGGTTATGCGCGCCGCGCACTGTGGAGCGAGGCGGGCTGGAAAATGCGCGAGCAACGCGCGCTCGACCACCCGCGCTACTGGAAACGCGAAAAAGCCGCCTGGCTGGTGCGCCGGTTTGATGCCTGGTTGCCGCTCGATGGCGATGCGCCGGTGATGCATGTGAGCGGGCACGAAGCCGAGGCTTACTGCCGCTGGGCCGGGCGCCGCCTGCCGACCGAAGCCGAATGGGAGCATGCCGCGCGCAGCGCGCCGCAGGCGTTTGAATGGGGGGAGGTGTGGGAGTGGACTGCCAGCCGCTTCGCACCCTTCGCCGGATTTTCCGCTGATCCCTACATTGACTACTCCGCGCCCTGGTTTGTCGAGGATCATCGCGTACTGCGCGGCGGCAGCCTTGCCACCGCGGCGCGCCTGAAGCGCGCGTCGTTCCGCAATTTCTACAAGCCCGACCGCGCCGACATGTTTTGCGGCTTTCGTACCTGCGCTGCCTGAGCGCTAGAGCGCTAGGGCGCTAGGGCGCTAGGGCGCTTGCGTAGCGTCGGCCTGTTAAACTGGCCGGTCAAATTCGGGAGTCACCGCAATGAGCCAGATGAGCACCCCTTTTCGCCTGACCTCGCTCGCCCACGGCGGCGGCTGCGGCTGCAAGATCGCCCCCGGCGTGCTGACGGAAATCCTCAAGTCCTCGCCCCTGCGCACCCTGCCCCCGGCGCTCCTTGCAGGCAGCGACAACAACGAGGATGCGGCCGTCTACAAGCTCAACGACAGCCAGGCGATTGTCGCGACCACTGACTTTTTTACGCCCATCGTCGATGACCCGTTCGAGTTCGGCCGCATCGCCGCCACCAATGCCATTTCGGATGTGTATGCCATGGGCGGACAGCCGCTGTTCGCGCTGGCGCTGCTGGGCATGCCGGTGAACGTCATGCCCATGGACATGATCCAGAAAATCACTGCGGGCGGCGAATCGGTCTGCGCCGAGGCTGGCATCCCCATTGCGGGTGGCCACTCCATCGACACCGTCGAGCCCATTTACGGCCTGGTGGTGCTGGGTCTGGTGCATCCTGACAAGATCAAGCGCAACAGCGGCGCACGCGCCGGCGACAGCCTCATTCTCGGCAAGCCGCTCGGTGTGGGCATCCTCAGCGCCGCGCTCAAGCAGGAGAAAATCTCCGCCGAAGGCTATGCGCGCATGATCGAGTACACCACCAAGCTCAACCGTCCCGGCGTCGAGCTCTCCGGAATGAGCGGCGTGCATGCGCTTACCGACGTCACCGGCTTTGGCCTTGCCGGCCACCTGCTTGAGATGTGTCGCGGCGCGAAGCTCGGTGCACAGGTGCGCTGGGCCGACCTGCCGGTCATTGCGCAGGCCATCGATTACGTCAAGGCCGGCATCTACACCGGCGCCTCGACGCGCAACTGGGCCGGCTACGGCAAGGAAGTCACACTGGCACCCGGCATGGCCGAGTGGCAAAAACAAGTGCTCACCGATCCGCAGACCAGCGGCGGCTTGCTCGTTGCCTGCGCGCCCGAAAGCGAGGCCGAGGTGTTGGCGCTGTTTGCCCGCGGCGGTTTTGCCGACGCGCGCAAAATCGGCAGCTTTGTCGAAGGCTCCGGCGTAACCGTGGCGTAGGCGTGGTCTGATCGTGAGCCGACGCGCATGAATCGCCTTGCCGGCGAGACCAGTCCCTACCTGTTGCAGCACGCGGCCAATCCGGTCGAATGGTTTCCCTGGGGCGAAGAGGCGCTTGCCCTGGCGCGTGCGCAGGACAAACCCATCCTGCTGTCGGTCGGTTACTCGGCCTGCCACTGGTGCCACGTCATGGCGCACGAGTCCTTTGAGGATGCGGATGTCGCGGCGGTGATGAACCGGTTGTTCATCAACATCAAGGTCGATCGTGAGGAGCGGCCCGACCTCGACCAGATTTACCAGAGCGCGCATCACCTGCTGACGCAACAAAATGGCGGCTGGCCGCTCACGATGTTTCTTACGCCAGAGGGCACGCCGTTTTTTGGCGGAACGTATTTCCCCAAGGCCGCGCGCTACAACCGGCCGGGGTTTCCTGACTTGTGCGAACGTGTGGCCGCGTTGTACCGCGAACGCCAGCCAGAGATAAAAGAACAAAACGCCTCGCTGCTCGAGGCCTTGTCGCGGATGCAGCCATCGGCCGGGGCGCATCACTCCGAATTTTCGGCGGCAACGCTGGATGCGGCGGCCGCATCGTTGAAGGCCGCGTTCGAACCGCAGTTCGGCGGTTTTGGCGGGGCACCGAAGTTTCCGCACCCTACCGACCTTGCCTTGTTGCTGCGCCGCCATGCCGCCACGGGTGATACCGAGGCCTTGCACATGGCGACCTTCACGCTGGCAAACATGGCCGGCGGCGGCATCTACGACCAGCTGGGTGGCGGCTTCGCGCGTTACAGCACCGACGAGCGCTGGCTGATTCCGCATTTCGAGAAAATGCTCTACGACAACGGCCCCTTGCTTGCGCTCTACGCCGACGCCTTTGCTCTTTCAGGCAACGCGCTGTTCCGGGCCGTCGCCGAAGAGACCGCCGACTGGGTCATGCGAGACATGCAATCGCCACCGGGCAAGGACGGCGGCGGCTATTACTCGGCGTATGACGCCGACTCCGAGGGCGAAGAGGGATTGTTCTACGTCTGGAAGCCGGACGAAGTGAAACGGATCCTCGATGCCGATGAGTACGCCGTGCTCGCGCCACACTACGGGCTGGACTGCCCGGCCAACTTCGAGGGCGGCCACTGGCATTTCTACATTGCCGTGTCGCTGGCCGACGTGGCCCGGGCGACCGGACAATCGGAGGCGGAATGTGCTGTGCTGCTGCACGACGCGCGCGCCAAACTGCTTGCCGTGCGGACCAAGCGCGTCTGGCCCGGACGCGATGACAAGATACTGGTGAGCTGGAACGCGATGATGATCGGCGCGATGGCACGCGCCGCGCGCGTGTTCGGGCGCGCTGACTGGCTGGCCTCGGCACGCCGGGCGCTCGATTTCATCCGCACGACAATGTGGCGTGACGAGCGCCTGCTCGCGACCTCCAAGGACGGCCGCGCCCACCTCAATGCCTATCTGGACGACTACGCCTTCCTGCTCTCCGCCGTGCTCGAAATGATGCAGGCGGATTTTCGCGCCGATGAGCTTGAATTCGCAGAGGACCTCGCCGAAGTGTTGCTCGAACAGTTCGAGGACCGCGCCAGCGGCGGTTTCTGGTTCACCAGTCACGATCACGAAAAACTCATCCAGCGTACCAAGCCGGGCCACGATAACGCCACACCCTCGGGCAACGGCGTTGCCGCCTTCGCGCTGCAACGCCTCGGCCACATCATCGGCGAAACGCGTTACCTCACCGCTGCCGAGCGCACCATTGCCTTGTTTTATCCGGCCATGCAAAAGAATCCGGCCGGATACGCCACGCTGTGCGCCGCCCTCGACGAGTGCCTCGCCCCGCCCTCGGTGCTGGTGCTGCGCGGCGATGAAAAAAGCCTGACAAGCTGGAAAGCCGCGCTGGACGGGCGTTTCCAGCCGACGACCCTGATTGTTGCGGCGCCTGTCGCGGTACCCGGTGCGACGGGCGCCGCGCGCTTGCCGCCGCTTCTGGACAAGCCGCCGCCGCAGAGCGGGGTCAGTGCCTACCTGTGCCGCGGCGCGAGCTGTCTTGCGCCGGTGAGTGATCTGGCTGCGCTCGACGCCTTGCTGGGTCGGTCGGCCTGAGCTTTAAACGCTGTGTCGGGCCGCTGCGTCAGGGCTTGGTGTCCGGCATCGCTGCGAGCACGCGCTCCGGTGTGATCGGCAGCGCGCATACTCGCGCGCCGGTGGCATTGGCGATGGCGTTGGCGATGGCCGCGGGAATGGTGAGGTTCCCCGATTCACCGAGGCCTTTGGCACCGTAGGGGCCGGGTCCGCCGCCCTGCTCGAGAATGATCGTTTCAAAGCGGCCGGGCACGTCGCTCGTGCGCGGGATGCGGTAACCGAGGCCGGTGGCGTTGAGCGGCATGCCCCCGAGGCATTGCAGTTCCTCGAACAAGGCCTGGCCGAGTCCCTGCACCGCGCCGCCCTCGATCTGGCTGACGCAGCGCTGCGGATTGATGGCGCGTCCCGCATCGACGGCGCTGACCAGGCTCTTCACGACACAGGCCCCGGTCTCGATATCCACCTGCACCTCGGCCACCGTCCAGATCGGCATCCAGCCGCTGTTGCCGATGATGGACGCGGTGCCGGTGAAGGGCGTCTCCGCTTGCGCCGAACCGGCCGTGATCGCGGCCAGCGTATGAACGCTTTCACCACGCCAGATTTTGCCTTCGCGAAAGGCAAGGCCGGACACGTCGCAGCCCAGTGCCTTGCCCGCGAACGCGAGCAGCGCATCGCGTGCCTGGGCGGCGGCATCACGCACTGCAAGGCCGCTGACGGTTACGCCGGTGCTGGCGTGGGTGCCTGCGTGGTAGGGCGTGGCGTGCGTATCGATGGTACCGATTTCTATGACCGCCGGTTCGACGCCCAGCTCCTCGGCGGCGATCTGTACCAGTGCGGTGCGCGTGTTCTGGCCTATTTCGGTTGCGCCGGTCCCGAGTACGATGCGACCAGAAGGGTAGAGGCTGAGCGCCGCGTCGCCGCGATGGTACTTGCCGCTGCTGCCCTTTACCGCCACCGCCACGCCGATGCCGCGTCCGGGTAGGCGAGCGGCCCTATTGTGGCCCGGGTGGCCCGCGCGCGCGAGGGCGGCGGTGAGACCGGCTGCAAGATCACAATCCAGCTGACCCTCCCCGGGTGCGCCAGGCATGCCGGGGCGGATAAAGTTCTGCATGCGCAGCGTCACCGGGTCAAGCCCGAGCCGTTGCGCAATCATGTCGATTTGCGATTCGCTCGCCCAGGCCACGTGCGCGGAGCCAAATCCGCGAAAAGAACCCGCCGGCACGCTGTTGGTACGCACCACGCTGACCTTGGTCCGTACCGCATCCCAAAGGTAGGGGCCGGCCATGCGCGCGCCCACGCGTGTCGCCACCGAGGGGCTTGCCTCGGCGTAGGCGCCGCCGTCCATCAGTACCTGCGTGTCGCGCGCCAACAGTTTGCCCGAGGCGCTCACCGCGCTGCGAACCGTGATCTGGGCGGCGTGTTCGCAGACCGTGAGCATGCTCTCGGCGAGTGTCAGCGCGAGCCGCACCGGCCGCGCGCACTTGCGTGCCAGCAGTGCCGCGATCGGTTCCGTCTTGCAATAACTCTTGGAGCCGAAGCCCCCGCCGACCAGGCCTGCATGAATGCGCACCTGTTCCTCGGGCATCCCGAGAACGCGCGCGAGATCGCGCCGCAGCAGGAAGGCATCCTGGTTGTTCGACCACATTTCAAATCCACCGGCCGTCGGCGCATTGGCAATACAGGTGTGCGGCTCGAGCGCGTAATGACTGAGGCGGGCAAACTGGAAGCGGTCTTCCCAGACATGCGTGGCGGCGGCGAAAGCGGCATCGATATCGCCGGTTTCGTAATCGAAGTCGTAGAGTACGTTGGGGGCCGGCTCCTGGCGCCAGCGGCCGTTCGGCGGCGGCGGGGGAAGCGCGGATGGATGCGGCGTGCCCTCGAACAGGGCCGGTGCGTCTTTCGCCAGTGCGGCCTCAATCGAGTCAACCGGCGCCAGCACTTCATATTCAACGCGCAGTGCCTCGACCGCGCGCCAGGCCTGCGCTTCGGTGATTGCCGCCACCGCGGCAACCGGCTCGCCGGCGTAGCGCACCTTGCCCACTGCGATGGCCGGCTGGTCGCGGATGAACTCGCCGTAGGTGTGATCGAGCCCCTGTAGATCGGCGCCGGTCAGCACCGCCACCACGCCCTCGATGGCGAGGGCGGCGGAAGCGTCTATTGAAACGATACGCGCATGCGGATGAGGGCTTCGCAGCAGGCGCGCATGAAGCATGCCGGCAAGGGTGAAATCGCTGGTGTAGCGTGCCGTGCCGGTGATCTTGTCCGCGCCGTCGATATCGGTGAAATTGGATCCGACCGCGCTCATGCGGGCTTCCCGTCGGCGTGCTCGTTACCGAGACCTGCGGCTTCAAGTGCGCGACGAATGCCCTGATAGCCGGAACAGCGGCACAGGTTCGCCTGCAGCCATCCTTCTGCGTTGTGGGGGGCCGCATCCGGGGGCGCTCAGCGTGTAGGCGCGCGCCATCAGCACCATGCCGGGTGTG
>CAITSH010000223.1 GCA_903895005.1 uncultured Pseudomonadota bacterium | reverse complement strand
GTGTTTCTTGGGCATGAAATTGGCCGACTCGAGGACGACCGAGCGCAGTTCTTCCATGGACAGGCGTTGCGGTTGGTCGCCGGCACGCGGTTTGAGCCGGGTGATGAACAACAACGCTCCGACGAAAAGGTTGACGAACCAGACCACCGGGTAGAGCGCCTTGAGCAGGGGCTTGAGCACGTAGGCGGCCGGCAGCGCGATGCGCTCGGCATAGGCCGCGCCGATGATCTTGGGCGTGATTTCGGAGAACACCAGGATCAGAAAGGTCACCGCCAGTGTGCCGATGCCCAGTGCGAATTCGTTATCCCCGAACAGCCGCACGGTGATCACACCGGCGAGCATCGCGGAGGCGGCATTGACGAGGTTGTTGCCCAGCAGGATCACGCCGAGTAGCCGGTCGGTGTGCGCCAGCAGTTCCGAGGTGATGACCGCCCCGCGGTTACCCAGGCGCAGCAGCGCCTTGAGGCGGTAGCGGTTGACCGACATCATGCTCGTCTCGGCGATAGAAAAAAAACCGGAGACGATGAGCAGGACGCCAAGCGTGATCAACTGGGCCGATAAGGGGATGTCTTCCATGGCGTGTGCGCGTCAGTCTGCGATCCGGCCTGGCCGGGCCGCTCGTATCAGGCCAGAGGCCTGCTCAGGATCACTTCGAGCACGAAACGGCTGCCCACATAGGCGAGCAACAGTGCGGAAAATCCCGACAAGGTCCAGCGCAGCGCCTTGCGGCCGCGCCAGCCGTAACGCAGGCGTCCGGTCAGCAGTGCGGCGAAAATCATCCATGAAATAAGTGCGAACAGCGTCTTGTGGTTGAACTTCATCGCCTGCTGGAAAATTGTCTCGGAGAACACGGCCCCGGTGATGAGCGTCAGCGTGAGCAGCACGAAGCCCAGCCCGATCAGCTTGAACAACACCGACTCCATCGTGAGAAGCGGTGACAGCGATGCGAGCGGTCCGCCGACCGTGCGGCCGCGCAGCCTGCGTTCGAGCAGGGTCATCAGCAGCGCTTGCAGGGCGGCGATGGTGAACAGGCTGTAGGCGAGCATCCCAAGGGAGAGATGAATGCGAAATTCCACCGTGTGGGTGTAGGCCGGACTGACCAGCCCGGGAAAGGGCACCGGCAAAAAGGAGCACACCGCCGCCACGGCGAGCAGCACCGGCTGCATGCCCTCGAGATTGAGAAAGTGTCTTTCCAGCCAGTAGATGGACACCGCCAGCCACAGGATGATCGACAGCGCGAGGCCGAAACCGAAGCGCAGCTCCGGCGCACCGAACAAAACTTCGTAGAGCAGATAGGCGTGCAGGGTAAGTGGCGCGAGAATCGCAGGCCTCTCCCAAAGCGCAGCATGCGCCGAACCGGTCGCAGACGATCCTGTATCCCCGGTGCGAATCGTGTTTCCCGCACCCCAGCGGGTGTGCCAGAAATACGCGGCCAGCAGTGCGTAGAGGGTGGCGGTGATTGCGTGCAGTAGAATAGGCATCCAGGACAGTTTACACTGCCTACCCGGGATGCAGCGGGCATCCTCACGGGGGCATATGTGGGCCTGTCGCGCCGTCGCATGTTGCGAGGTCAGACGAGGTCAAAATGTGCCGTCAGTGTTGTTCGCCGCCCTCCGCGCCTTCGTGTTTTTGTCCGCCTTCCCCCGTTAAATACCTCCTGAGCAATCACTCCGGGTACACGCCACCATGCTTGAAAACCTGACACAACGCCTGTCCCGCGTCATCAAGACCATACGCGGCGAGGCCCGCCTCACCGAGGCGAATATTTCGGATGCCCTGCGCGAAGTGCGTATGGCCCTGCTCGAGGCCGATGTCGCACTGCCGGTGGTGCGCGACTTTATCGCGGCCGTAAAGGAAAAGGCGCTCGGAGAAGAAGTGATCGGCAGCCTCACGCCCGGCCAGGCGCTGGTGTCCGTGGTGCACCGCGAACTGACCGCGCTGATGGGCGGCGAGAATGCGGCGCTTGATCTTGCCGCGCAGCCGCCGGCGGTGATCCTGATGGCCGGCCTGCAGGGCTCGGGCAAGACCACCACCTCGGGCAAGCTGGCCAAGCTGCTGCTCGAGCAAAAGAAAAAGGTTCTGTTGGTGTCCTGCGACGTCTATCGTCCCGCAGCCATCGAACAACTCAAGCTGTTGGCGGCGCAGGTCGGCGTCGACTTTTTCCCGTCTGACGGTTCGCAAAAGCCGGTGGATATCGCCAACGCGGCGCTGCAATACGCCAAGTCCCACTACCAGGACGTGCTGATCGTCGATACGGCGGGGCGGCTTGCCATCGACGAGGCGATGATGGCCGAGATCGGGCAGATCCATGCTGCGGTCCACCCGGTCGAAACCCTGTTCGTCGTTGACGCGATGCAGGGCCAGGACGCGATCAACGTCGCCAAGGCTTTCAGCGAAGCGCTGCCCCTGACCGGTGTCGTGCTGACAAAAGTCGACGGCGATTCGCGCGGCGGTGCGGCGCTCTCGGTGCGCCATGTCACCGGCAAGCCGATCAAGTTTGCCGGCACCAGCGAAAAAATCGGCGGCCTCGAGCCTTTTCACCCGGAGCGCATGGCCGGCCGCATTCTTGGCATGGGCGATATCCTGTCGCTCGTCGAGGAGGCGCGCAAGGGCGTCGACCAGGAAGAGGCGATCAAGCTCGCCGAGAAATTCAGGAAGGGCAAGGGTTTCGACCTCGAGGACTTCAAGGCGCAGATCGCACAGATGCGAAAAATGGGCGGCCTCTCTTCGCTTATCGACAAGCTGCCCGCGCAACTGGCGCAGGCCGCGCAGGCGCAATCGCCCGATGCCGGCGAGAAGCAGATGCGCCGTACCGAGGGCATCATCAATGCCATGACGCGCCTCGAGCGGACGAAGCCCGAACTCATCAAGGCCTCGCGCAAGCGGCGCATCGCCACCGGCGCGGGCGTGTCGGTGCAGGAGGTCAACCGGTTGCTGACCCAGTTCGAGCAGATGCAAAAGATGATGAAACAGATGCAAAAGGGCGGCATGCAGAAAATGATGCGCAGCATGAAGGGCTTGCTGCCCGGCATGCGTTAAGCGGGTGGCCGCGCCGTATCTCGCGCCCGCCCTCGTTTCCCCATGATTTAAAACGGGAAAATGACGGATCGGGCGTATTTTCCGGGTGTCAGCCTACGCGCCAAGTCCGGCCTTGCCAGAAAGCCGGAATTTCGCGTAAAATCACGGGCTTTCCCTATTCCGGCCAAGTGGCCGGAATTAAACCCTCCGCATCGGAGCAATTGAAATGGTTGTCATTCGTCTAGCTCGTGGTGGTGCCAAGCACCGTCCTTTTTACAACATCGTTGCCGCCGACTCCAAGTTCCGCGCGCAGGGCCGCTTTCTTGAGCGCGTCGGTTTCTACGACCCCAAGGCACCCGAAGGCCGCGAGTCGCTGCGTATCTCGATGGAACGCCTGACGTTCTGGCAGGGCAAGGGCGCGCAGTTGTCGCCCACCGTGGCGCGCCTGGCCAAAACCTTCAGCAAGGCCGCCGGAGCCGCGGCAGCCAAGTAATTTTCACGGCGCCTCGGAGGGTAAAGGTGCCGGTGAACAGCGGTGTGGTGCGGGCAGATACTGCATTGGCGCCGCCGCAGAAATTGATCACGATGGCCCGTGTTGTCGGGCCCTGGGGCGTAAAGGGCTGGATCAAACTGGTCCCGCACACGGCGGAAATCGACATGCTGTGCGCCCACCCCGGCTGGTGGCTGGGACGCAACAACGACTGGCGCGAATTCCGGATCCTCGCCAGCGAACAAAAAGGCCGGCACCTTGTGGCGCAAATCGACGGGATCGTGGTTCCCGAAGAGGCGGTCAAGCTCAAGGGGATGGACGTGGCGCTGCCGCGATCCGCGCTCCCCGACAGCGGTGAAAATGAATTCTACAAGGCCGACCTGGTCGGCCTTGATGTTGTGAACGAAGAAGGCAGCGCGCTCGGTAGCGTTGCCGAGCTGTACACCAACGGCGCGCACGACGTATTGCGCGTCGTGGCACAGGCAGGACAGGCAGGACAGGCGGGAGCCGGGGAAAAGGAACGTCTGATCCCCTTCGTGCCCGCGGTGGTGCGACGGGTCGATATGGCAGGTCGTGCGATATACGTGGACTGGGGGGCGGATTGGTAAGCCTCCTGCGGCGGGCCGGCGATGCAGTTTGATTGCATCACGCTGTTCCCCGAGATGTTTGCGGCGGTGTCCGAGTCGGGCATAACGCGGCGCGCGAAAGAGCAGGGACGGTTTGGATTGAGGACGTGGAATCCGCGCGATTTCACAACGGATAATCACCGTACGGTCGATGACAGGCCATACGGGGGCGGACCGGGGATGGTGATGCTGGCCGACCCGCTGGAAAAAGCAGTGAACGCGGCGCAAGCGGCGGGGCAGGGCCGGGCGAAAGTGATCTACCTTTCGCCGCAGGGGCCGGTGCTGGATCACAAGAAGGTGATCGCGCTGGCAACCGAGCCCAGGCTGGTGTTGCTGTGCGGGCGTTACGAAGGTATTGACGAGAGGTTGTTTGCGCGGGTGGTGGATGAGGAAGTGTCCATCGGCGATTACGTGCTCTCGGGCGGCGAACTGGCCGCGATGGTATTGATCGACGCCTGCGTGCGACATTTGCCCGGGGTGTTGAATGATGAAGGTTCGGCGGCGCAGGATTCATTTTCCGCCGGACTGCTGGAAGGGCCGCAGTACACGCGGCCAGAGTTGTACCAGGGTGAGGGTGTGCCGCCGGTGCTGTTGTCGGGCAACCATGCGGACATCACACGCTGGAGGTTGAAGCAAGCCGTTGGAAGAACATGGCTGCGACGCCCCGAGCTTCTTGAAAGCCGGGGCCTCTCACAGACCGAAAAGAGCCTGCTGGAGGAATTCCGGCGGGACCAAAACGAGCAGGGTAAGGCCTGAACCTTGTTGCTGAGGGTGAAAGGTCGGTTCCTGGGTCGAAACGATGAAGGGAAATGAAGATGAATCTGATTGAGCAACTCGAGCAGGAAGAAATCGCGCGCCTCGGCAAGACCATCCCGGTATTCGCCCCCGGCGACACGGTGATCGTCAACGTCAACGTGAAGGAAGGCGAGCGCAAGCGTATCCAGGCCTACGAGGGCGTGGTCATCGCCAAGCGCAACCGCGGCCTCAACTCCGCGTTCACCGTTCGCAAGATCTCCTCGGGTGAGGGCGTCGAGCGTACCTTCCAGACTTACTCGCCGCTGATCGCGTCGATCGAAGTCAAGCGCAAGGGCGACGTGCGCCGCGCCAAGCTTTACTACCTGCGCGACCGTTCGGGCAAGTCTGCGCGTATCCGCGAAACACTCACCGCTCGGGTTCCCGGTGCCAAGGCGGCTGCTGTTGCCGCCACCGCACCCGCTGCAGTCGCAGAGCCAGCAGAAAAGGCCTGAGCCTTTTCGCCGCGCCCCGTTCGCGCGGGGCGGGCTGCACGTGTGCACCAAAAGTGCACCAAAAAGGGACGCTCCGGCGTCCCTTTTTCATTGGTGCAGGGTCTCAAACTGCAAAGCGTGCCGCCAAATAGTGCTTCGATGCGAAGCGAGGTTTTTTTTCTTGTAGACTGGGTACATCCCACCTCAGTCCGGAGTTATCGATGCACCCTCTTCGCCGCTTGCCGGGCAGACTCCTCGCCGCCCTGATCATCATTGCACTGCCGGCAGCTGCCGCTGCGCGCGACCTCACCGTCGCGCTTGGCGCGGCCATCACCTCGCTCGATCCGCATTTTCACGTCTACATTCCCAACACCTCAATGGGTCGTCACATCTTCGATCCGCTTATCCGCAGTGACGCAAAGCAAAAGCTCACGCCGGGTCTTGCCACGTCATGGAAGGGAATCAACGACACCACCTGGGAGGTGCAGCTGCGCAAGGGTGTGAAGTGGCACGACGGATCCGACTTTACCGCCGACGATGTGGTGTTCACCCTCAAGCGCGCGCCCGATGTCCCGAACAGCCCCTCGTCGTTTGGCACCTACGTTCCCAAGGACATGGTGATCGAGGTCAAGAATCCCTATCTCATCCATATCAAGACTGCAAAACCCGCGCCGACGTTTCCCAATGACATCAGCGCCGTTGCCATCGTATCGCGCAAATTCGGTGAAAAAGCGACCACCGCAGACTACAACTCCGGCAAGGCCGCCATCGGCACCGGCCCGTACAAGTTTGTCGAGTACGTTCCGGGCGAGCGCATTGTCGTCGCCGTGAATGACAAGTATTGGGGCGGTCGCGAGCCATGGGACAAGATCACCTTCAAGGTCATCGTGAACCCGGCGGCGCGCGTCGCGGCGCTGCTATCGGGCGGTGTCGATTTCATCGAGAGCGTGCCCACCGCCGATGTGGCGCAACTTGAAAAGGACAAGAACTTCAACGTCTCCTCGGGCATTTCCAACCGGCTGATCTTTTTGCACATCGACACTGGACGCGAAAAAAATTCGCCCTTTGTCACCGACAACGCCGGTCAGCCGATGCTCGACACCAACCCGCTGCGCGATGTTCGCGTGCGCAAGGCGATGTCGCTGGCAATGAGCCGCGAGGCCATCGTTGCGCGCGTCATGGAAGGCAAGGCGGTGCCCGCGGGGCAGTTGTTACCCGAGTTCTTTTTTGGCACCAGCAAAAAGCTAAAGCCGGAAAAATATGACCCCGACGCCTGGCGCAAGCTGATGGCCGAGGCCGGCTACCCTAACGGCTTCAGGCTCACCGTGCACGGGCCGAACAACCGCTACATCAACGATGAAAAAATCGTGCAGACCGTGGCGCAACTGCTGCGCCGCGTGAACATTGACGCCAAGGTCGAGACCATGCCATCGAGCGTATTTTTCACGCGCGCCTCCAAGCTCGATTTCAGCCTGATGCTGGTGGGCTGGGGCGCGGACTCCGGTGAGACCTCCTCGCCGCTGCGCTCCTTCATCCACACCTACAACGCGCAACTGGGGTTTGGCACCGCCAATCGGGGGCGCTATTCCAACGCGAAGGTCGATGCGCTGACCGAGCAGGCGCTGGCCACCCTGGACGACACCAAGCGCGCCGCGCTGCTCGCCGAGGCCGCCGAGATCGCCATCGGCGAACTGGCCGTGATTCCGCTGCACTACGAGGTGAGCACCTGGGGCATGAAAAAAAATCTCAAGTACCAGGCGCGCGCCGACCAGTACACGCTGGCGATGGACATTCGTCCGGCCAACTGAGGTCGCGACGAATCGCTATGCCGAAGGGGACGATGCCATGACGAGCCGGGAACTGCTGGAAAAGCTGGTCGCGTTTGATACGACCAGCCGCAATTCCAATCTCGCGCTGATCAACTTTGTGCGCGATTACCTAGACCGCCTCGGCGTGCCCTCGCGCCTTGTCACCGACGAGTCCGGCGGCAAGGCCAACCTTTATGCCACGCTCGGGCGCGAGGACATCGGCGGCATCATGCTTTCGGGCCATACCGATTGCGTGCCGGTGGAGGGGCAGGCCTGGACCAGCGACCCGTTTGCACTGGTTGAACGTGACGGCCGCTACTACGGCCGCGGCACCGCCGACATGAAGTCCTTCATCGCGTGCTGCCTCGCGCTTGCCCCTGAGTTTCTCGCGCGTCCGGCGGCGGCCCTGCCCGTGCACCTGGCGCTGTCGTATGACGAAGAGGTCGGCATGCTCGGTGCCAAGCGTCTGATTACGCAAATGCGCGGCATGCCGGTGCGCCCGCAACGCTGCGTGGTCGGCGAACCCACCGACATGCAGGTGATCGTCGCACACAAGGGCAAGCTGTCCGTGCGTTGCGAAGTGAAGGGTCTCGAATGCCATTCGGCCCTGACGCACACCGGTGTGAACGCGGTTGAAGCTGCAGCCGAGGTGGTCACCTACCTCAAGAAAGCGGCAAGGCGATTTCGCGAAGACGGCCCTTTTGACGCCGACTACACGCCGCCGTACGCCACCGTGCACACCGGCGTGATCAGGGGCGGTGTCGCGCTCAATATCGTGCCCAAGGAATGCAGCTTTTCATTCGAGTTCCGGTTTTTGCCGCAACAGGATCCGGAGGCTTTTCTCGCCGAGGTGAAACATTACGCCGAAACCGCGCTGCTGCCCGAAATGCGCGCCGTGTTCCCCGGCGCCGCGTTTGTATGGCATCCGCTCTCCGATTATCCGGCGCTCACCGATGCCGAGAACAAGAGTTTTGCCCAGGTCGCGCGCGCATTGTGTGGTTGTCTCACATCGGTTTCGGGCAAGGTCAGTTTCGGCACAGAGGCTGGATTGTTCCAGGAACTTGGCATGGCCGCGATCGTGTGCGGTCCCGGGTCGATCGAGCAGGCACACAAGCCCGACGAGTATGTTGAGGTGAGCCAGGTGGCAGCCTGCGAAGACTTTTTGCGGCGACTGGTGTTGCCGGGCAGCTGAAGCCTATCACCGCGCACCTGACCGCTTAAAGCCAATCACCCGACCCAACTAAAACGGCAAAAATCAGCGCGTCGTCATCGCGAACATCGGCTGGAAAGCCTTGCCTGGCAACGGTTTCCAGCCGATCGAGGGAATTCCGGATGATGGCCTATTTACAACTGACCCGGCGGTCATTTATCATGCCGATTACTGACTTTACGGTCAGTAACGGGCTGCGCATCCACGAGCGGAGCGTTGGCACGGCAGGCGCGGCCTGTTCGAACACTGCGGCACACGGTACGTCGATCCACAGTACACAGGTAAATTGATCCACCGGTACCTTGGTACCTTGGAGTGTCGGAACATCTGGGGGCTTCATGAGAATAATCGTTGCGCTGGTCTTGCCCGCGCTGCTTGCGGCCTGCGGCCCGGGCGAGCAAAAGGCCGAGGTCATCCGACCCGTGCTGCTGCAAAAGGTGGTGCTCGGTGCCGGGCTGGGTCAGGACGTCTACTCGGGCGAAGTGCGTGCGCGCCACGAAGCAGACCTTGGCTTTCGCATCGCAGGCAAGATTGTTGCGCGTCTGGTCGATACCGGTGCCCGCGTCAAAAAGGGCCAGGCGCTCGCGCGCCTTGATCCGCAGGATGTGCAACTCAATGCCGAAGCGGCCAAGGCGGCACTCGCCGCAAACCGCGCCGACTACGGCTTTGCAAAATCAGAACTGGATCGCTACGCCGACCTGGTGGAGAAAAAATTCGTTAGCCAGACTGTGTATGAGGGCAAACTCAACGCGCATAACGCAGCCAAGGCCAAACTCGAGCAGGCGCAGGCGCAATACGACGTGAGTCGCAACCAGGCCGGCTACGCCACCCTGCTTGCCGACCAGGACGGCGTGATCACGGCGGTTTCCGCCGAGGCCGGGCAGGTGGTCGCGGCGGGGCAGGCGGTGGTGCGCCTGGCGCAGCCGCGTGAAAAGGAAGTCGTGGTCAATGTCTCCGAGAACAAGCTCGCCTCGCTGCGCAACGCGAAGCGCCTTGCCGTCAGCCTGTGGTCAAGCCCCGAAAAAATCCATGCCGCGCGCGTTCGCGAAATCTCCCCCGGTGTGGATGCCACCACGCGCACCTTCACCGTCAAGATCAGCCTGCCCGATGCCGACGAGGGCGTCGCGCTGGGCATGACCGCCAACGTGCTCGTCGAGGGCGCCTCGGCGTCGACGGTCGCCGTGTTGCCGATGACGGCGCTGACCGAATCGGCCGGCGCGCCGGCGGTGTGGGTGTTCGACCCGGCGAGCGGCAAGGTGGCGTTGCGTGCGGTCAAGGTCGGCGAGTATCGCGAAGGCGCCGTCATCGTGACCTCAGGGCTTGCCAACGGTGAGCAGGTGGTGAGCGCCGGCGTGCACAAGCTGATCGCCGGGCAGGTGGTCAAGCCGCTCGACCCATCTGCCGCTTCCACTGCGCCGGGCGCATCGCTTGCACCCGCAGTGGTACCGGCGGCAGCGGCTGCGAAGTAAGCGCGCAAACGCACGCTGGCAGAGGCAGGGGAACCGGTGAAACACTTCAACCTTTCAGAATGGGCGCTTGCGCATCGCGGGCTGGTGCTGTATTTCATGATCGCGCTCGCCGTTATGGGCGTATTTTCCTATGACCGTCTCGGACAATCCGAAGACCCGCCCTTTACCTTCAAGGTCATGGTCGTGCGCACACTGTGGCCGGGGGCGACGGCGCGCGAAGTGGCCGACCAGGTCACCGACCGCATCGAAAAGAAACTCCAGGAAGCGCCGTACGTTGATGTACTGCGGAGCTATTCCAAGCCGGGCGAATCGCTGGTGTTTTTCCTCGCCAAGGATTCCACGCCGCCATCGGAGGTGCCGAACATCTGGTACCAGGTGCGCAAGAAAATCGGTGACATCACGCAAACGCTGCCGGCCGGCGTGCAGGGCCCGTTTTTCAACGACGAGTTCGGCGATACCTTCGGCAATATCTACGCCCTCACCGGTGACGGCTTTGATTACGCGCAACTGAAAAAATACGCCGACCACGTGCGATCCGAATTGCTGCGCGTGCCCGGTGTGGCCAAGGTGGAGTTTTTCGGCGAGCAGGAGGAAAAGGTATTCATCGAGATATCCAATTCCAAG
>CAITSH010000222.1 GCA_903895005.1 uncultured Pseudomonadota bacterium | reverse complement strand
TGCCTATCATCGTGACGCTTGTTCCATCCATTGAGACACTGGTGGTTGACGCGGAACCGGTCGCCGCCGACAGCGCGTATGCAAGCGTGGCTGCAGAAGCCACGGCCCCCTTGGCGCCGTTGATAGACGCGATTCGTGCCTGACCCTGCAAGTTGACGAAACGTGGCGCAGCCGTAGCCGCAAGGATCCCCAGGATCAGGATCACAACCACAAGCTCAATCAAGGTAAACCCCTTTTGATTTGTATTCATTTTTAACACCTCTTTATTGAATGCTCACCGAGGTACGCATCATTGCGCTATCGGCGACCGGCCCTGAAACTTTAGTGAAACGTCACACCGAACGAGACCGTCACCGTCGTATGTGCAAGCAGCGTGCCATGCAGATCATTCTCGCCTATCAAATCTATCCAACATGCTCTGAATATCGACTTTCAACAACCTGTCGTTACCGACGTCCCCGTCGTTGCGGACACCCCCGCGGCTGTCGTTGCCTGATAGGTGAATGCGCAATTAGCCGGCGTAGGAGCGCCGGCGAGTTGGACCGTCAAAATAGATCCCAGCGTTGCCCCACCGCCGGTCGATGTGTACTCCGAACCTAGGTTCGCTGCAACACGTATTCCAAGGGCATCCGCTGTCGGAAAACTGCCAATCATTGTCACTGTTTGGCCATCCATCGTGATACTCGCGTTGGAGGCCGATAGCGTTGAAGCGGATACGGCGTAGGCCAATTGCGCTGCAGATGCCACGGTTCCGCGGGCACAGTTAATTGATGCGATACGCGCCGATTGGCTCAAATTCACGAATCGCGGCGAGGCCACCGCCGCGAGAATGCCGAGGATCAAAATGACAACGATCAACTCGATTAAGGTAAAACCTTTGTTTTTCATGGACATAGCATGCCCCCTTGAAAACAACTTCTGAAATAACCGCGCAACCCATTGTCTTATATAGACTATACTTTGAAAATACCGCAATTACAATGCGCTCGTCCGATCGAGTGCGCATTAATGCCGAATCTTGAAAAACAACGTCCAACGGAGCAACGGACGTTTATTCCCAGCGGTATTTATTCGTCGCGACCAGTTTTACCGCGCTGAACTGGCGGGATGCCCCTGGCAACCCGGGATCTTCAAATTCGATCACGATCCGGTACCGCACCCACTTGCGTCCGTCCTCGCCAGGCTGGAAATGGTCATCATGCGTGACGAGATAAACCAATTCGCGCCGCTTGGGCTCGAAATACCAGCTCCCGACCGGCAATGCCCCCGCCGCCTGATCAAGTAGCTCCCCCGCGTAGCTCGCCGGGGGCTCAGACAGGAAATCCACCGGATTGCGCGTCGCGAGAGATTCAATCTCGGGATCGCGACCACGTACCAGCAGATTGGCTACACGCATTTGCAAACCGCTGCGAATCGATGCGGCGGTCTGTTGCACGACGGCGCGCTCCGCCGCCTCCTGGTAGAACACAAGACGCGAATAGAGCATCACGGCAAGAACAGCAATCACACAAATCACCAAAACGAATTCCAGCAGGGAGAACCCCCTGCCCCCGCGGTCTTTTGCCACGCCCTTCACTTTTACTGGGAGCAAACTCAGCCCCGCTTGAACGCAACCTGGCTCAGATCCCAGATGGGCAGGAACACGCCCAGCGCGAGAACCAGCACCAGCACCGCCAGACCCACGATGAGTATGGGCTCGATCTGCGACGAGAGCGTTTTCAGGTCGTAATCCACTTCGCGCTCATAGAGCTCGGCCACATCCAGCATCAAGCGGTCAAGCTCGCCCGTCTCCTCGCCGACTGAAAGCATCTGCAAAACCACGGGCGTGAAAACGCCGGCGGCGGACGCCGTGCGAAGCACACTCTCGCCGCGCTCCACGCCGTCGCGCATCTGCTCGATCCGCTGCGCGATATAGGCGTTTTCAACCACCTGTGCGGTCACCGTCAGAGCCTGTACAACAGGAATACCGCTCTTGAAGGCGATGGAAAAACTTCGCGCAAATCGTGCCATGGTCGCCCGCTCGACGATTTTTCCGGCGATCGGAATGCGCAGCTTTGCACGGTCAAAGGCGTATCGCCCCGCAGGGGTTGCAACCCAGGCGCGGAAGGCGATCCAGGCGCCCACTGACGCGGCAAAAAACACAGGCCAGTAGCGCACGGTGAAATTCGACGTGCCGATGAGGAGCCGGGTAAAAAACGGCAATTCCGATTTGAAGCTGGTGTAGAGCTTTGCGAATTCGGGAATGACGAACAGGTTGACGACAACCAGCGCGACCACCATCGCGATCACGACAAAAATCGGGTAGCGCAGCGCCTGCTTGACGCGCTGCTTCATTTCCTTCTCGAACTCCATGTGGTGAAAGAGCCGAAGAAAGATTTCCTCGAGCGCACCGGTCATCTCCCCCACCCTGACCATGCTCAGGTAAAAGCGCGAAAACACGTCGGAGTGACGCGCCATGGCAGCAGAAAGCTCTCGCCCGCTGTCAAGGCTTGAACGAACGTCCTGCAAGACCGAGGTAAAGCGCGCGCTTGTCGAAGACTCCTGCAAACCCGCCAACGCACGCAGTATCGGCACACCGGACTTGAGCAGCGTGTACATCTGGCGACTGAACAGGAGCATCTCATCGAGTTGCACGCGATCCTGAAACAGCCGTTTGAGGCTACTGTCAGCCGCACCCTGCTTTGGCGCCGCTGAGACTGAAATTTCTATCGGCGAGACCCCGATGTTCATCAACTGGTCGGCCACTGCCCCGGAGTCGCTGTTCTCGAGTACGCCCTTGACCAGTTCGCCCCGCGCATTGCGCCCCCGGTAAGAATAGTAGGGCACGGTCAGTCCTCGATTTGCGCGGTCACACGCATCGCCTCATCAGCCGTGGTACGGCCCGACAGGACCAGCCTGATCGCGTGGTCGCGCATGCTGTGCCCTGCCATGCGCTTCTCCGCAGCATGCAAAAAAACGGTCGCATCGTTGCGATTGACGGCAGCGGTCAGCTCGGAGTCCATCTCAAGCATCTCGTAGACGCCGGTTCGCCCTGCAAATCCTGTTCCATTGCACCGTGAGCAACCCAGACCCCGCTTTAGCTGCAAGGGCGCACCGTTCGCGCCGCCCCCCATCCACTCCGACTCTTGCGGGTTCGGAGAATAATCCTGCACACAGCTCTCGCAGTTCACGCGCAGCAGGCGCTGCGCGATAACGGCATGCAAGGAACTTGCGACCATGTAATGCGGCGCGCCCATGTCAATCAGTCTGATCGGCGTACTGGCCGCGTCACGGGTATGCAGCGTGGAAAACACCATATGCCCGGTGATCGCTGCACGCAGGCCGATTTGCGCGGTTTCCTCGTCGCGCATCTCCCCCACCAGGATCACATCCGGGTCCTGCCGCAAGGTGGAACGCAGCACGCGGGAAAACGTCAGGTCTATCTTTTCGTTGACCTGCACCTGGTTGATACCGTCCATCCGGTACTCGACCGGGTCTTCAACGGTGATGATTTTCCTGTCCACCGTATTGACCTCCTCGAGAGCGGCATAGAGCGTAGTTGTCTTACCAGAACCGGTCGGCCCGGTGACCAGCACCATTCCGCTGGACCGGCCGATGATTTCACGGAAACGCTTCAACATCTCGGGTGGCATGCCGATGCCGCCCAGGCGCTGAACCGACGCAGTGCGGTTCAGCAGACGCATCGCCACTGATTCGCCATACTGCGTCGGCATGGTCGAAATACGCACGTCAATCTGCAAGTCGCGCACCTTGACGTTGAAGCGGCCGTCCTGCGGCAGGCGTTTCTCCGAGATATCCAGCCCGGACATGAGTTTCAGCCGCAGCGCCATCGCAGAAGCAATCTTGCTGTCGGCTTCTGTTTCTAGCTGCAACTGCCCGTCGACCCGAAACCGGATGCGCAGCTTATCCTCAAGCGGCTCGACGTGGATATCCGAGGCGTGAACCTGCGTCGCATCCTCGAACACGGTCTGCAGCAATCTGACGACCGGAGCCTCTTCCGCTCCGAGGTTTGCGCTCAATGCGCCGAAATCGACGACGTCTCCCAGGTCTTCGCCAAGCTCGCGCGCCAGATCCGTGATTTGTTCGGTCCGACGGTAAATCCGGTCCATCGTCTCGAGCAGCAGGCTTTCGTTGACAACAGCCAGATCAATTTCGCGCTTCAATAACCGTGTCAGCTCGTCGAAAGCGAACAAATCGGTGGGGTCGGCCATGCCGACAAGGAAGCTGCGCTCGCGCTCCTCAAGAACAATCGCCCTGAAGCGGCGCGCCTGGATTTCCGGCAGCTTCCGGGTCACGGAAGCCACGACGTTAAAGTGTTTCAGGTTTATGAACGGAATGCGCAGCTGCCGTGCCAGCGCCTCGCAGATGTCCTGTTCGGTAACGTAGCCGTTTTCGACAAGCACGCGGCCCAGGCGCCTCCCGCTGCGCTTGGAAAGCTCAAGCGCCGAGTTCAGTTGCTCCTGCGAGATGAGCTTTTGCTGTTGCAGCAACTCACCGAGTCGGACTTTGTCCGGTCTGGCCATCGTAGAACCCCCATCCTTGACTTGTGCTTGTACGCCTTATCGGCATCAAACGGCTTCGCCGCAACCCCGACAATGCCACGGAAACCGTAGCAGATATACCACTGGCGTGCAACGCTAACTAATTGTTGTGAAGACGGTTTTCAAGCTTTTCCAGAATAACTTTCCGTAACGGGCCAAAGACCACAGGATCGCGTGCATTCAGCAACTCCAGCGCCGCGGAAAAATCGGGTAACCGCGACGGGTAAAGTACAAGTGCACGGCGCAGGCTTGCTTCTGCCGCAGAAGCCTGACCGTCCAGTGCCAGCAAAAGGACGTACCGGAAGGCCACCATGGAAGTGGCGGAAAAGCGCATCACGCGCTCGATCAGCGCCAACTTGTCCGGGAGGTTATGGCGATCCGCAACCACGGTCGATGCATAGGCGAGTTCGACATAGGGAGAAAACAAGGATCCTTCCTGCAAAGCCATCAAGGCCTGCTGCTGCCGCTCGATGATGTCGCTATTATCGCCGCTCAGACGCGCACGCGAATAAAGCCACCCCTCCAGTTCCTTGTAGTCGCGCACGATGGCAATCAGACCGAACATGCCAAAAGCAACGATCGCGAATCCGGCCACGCGCAACGAAGGGCCTAAAGAGGATCGAAAAAAAGCGAGTTCCGCGAGACCGAACAGAACGGCGGCCACGCCCAGAAAGTCCGCCTGCCAAAGCGGAAATTCGAGCAGGCTGTGGACCGCAAGTATGATCAGCCCAGAACCAATCCACCAAGCCTCCGCCGTCATCGGGCTGCGAATAAACCGCCATGCCCAGAGTGCAATACCGCCGAGCACGCACGCCGCGCCTGCGACGCCGGTCTCGGCAAGAAGCTGCAAGACAATATTGTGTGCGTTGCGATCGATGCCGGGAATACCCGTTGCTGCAAACACTTCCGCCTGCTGGAAAAAATTCCAGGTGAACTCCGCAAACCCGGCACCCAACAAGGGCGCGCCAAGAAACATACGCCAGGCATGGCTCCACAAATACAACCTAACACCTTGCCCATGTCCGGGTAAGTCAGAATATATGCTCAGCTCAAGGGCTCTCCGAGACGCCATTTCGTCCAGCGACTGGCCTTCAAAGCGAAGCCCGAAGCTGTGCCCGATAAAAATCAGCAGCGCATAGACGCTAAAACACACTGCGACGCATAAAGCTGCTCGACCGAGGCCTGACTTTTCGCGCCACGCGCAACTGCAGGCCCAGATAAGCAACGCTATCCAGAACAACCACACCATGCGAGATCCGGTGAGCGACAAGACGAATATCAGAAAGAGAGCAACAAGCCCTGCCACCGTCCTAGAGAGCCGCTTCGTTTGCAATAAATACAACACAGAAGAGATGGAAAGCGCGATGTAGTCGGCGAAAAGGTTGATCTGGTTGAGATTGCCGAACGCCCGCCACGGCGGCGTCAACGGTGAGACCAATGAGGGAAAAAATGCGTCGATCCGAAGTAACTGAATAATTGCAGCGACTGCATTGAGCATGCCACCGACTAGAAGCGCGCCGGCGAGGACGCGACAAACGGGAGCGAGCCCAAGTTCCGCCCGCAAATCACTCGCCAGCCATGCCAGCATCGCCGCCCAAAGCACATATAGGATGCCAATCAGCGACTGCTCAAAATACGCAACACGTCCGATCAGTACTTGCAGGAACAAAACCGCCGCAAACCCGAGCAACCACAACACAATTTGCGGAATCTGGGCCGGTCTTCCGGCAGACCAGCCCAGCCGCAGTGCGGCGAGCAAACCCAATCCGAAGGCAAGCGTTTCCTCATAAAACGTTGGAATCGGGTAGTAGTGGTAATAGTAGAGGAAGGGCACGCAGAACATCAGCCCGAGCAGAAACAGGCTCGCCCTCCCCGCGAGAAACGAGCGCTCAATTTGCATGCTTCGACGCCGGCCGGAAAGAGATGAGTGGAAGCGTCATAGGGACACAGTATATCGAAGCAACTAGTGCAAACGCACATTGCACATGCAAATGCACCTACGCCCGCGCGCGAATCGACCAACGGACCCACGCCCATCGCCAAGCGCGGTCCGGCAGCAACGCCGCACGAACCCGTGAAGCCGACCTGACCGCCCGGAGTTTGCGGTTATCATTGCACCCTGCTTCCCTTTCGATGCCCATCGTGAAATTCTGCTCAAATTGCGCCGCCCCGGTCGCGCTCAAGGTCCCGCCCGGCGACAACCTGCCACGGCATGTCTGCGATGCCTGCAACACCATTCACTACGAGAATCCGCGCATGGTGCTGGGCACGATCCCCGAGTACGGCGACAAAATCCTGCTTTGCAAGCGCGCCATCGAACCTCGGCACGGCAAATGGACTCTTCCGGCAGGATTCATGGAAAACGGCGAGTCGACCGCTGAGGCGGCTTTGCGCGAAACGCGCGAGGAAGCCAAGGCAAACGTGGAGTTGGGCGACCTTTTTTCGATGCTATCGGTACCGCATGTCAACCAGGTGCACATTTTTTATCGCGCCACCCTGCTGGATCTGAATTTCGGACCGGGCGAGGAAAGCCTTGAGGTCGAATTGTTCAGCGAGGCCGAGATCCCCTGGGACGAACTCGCGTTTCGCACCATTTCCACGACACTGCACCATTACTTCGACGACCGGAAAAAGGGTGCGTTCACCCTGCACGCAGAGTCAATCGCACCGCAGCATCCGCCGGTCTGAGCGCAGATTGACAGCATCGCCGGCCTTGGCTAGCCTGAAGTTGATACGGTTTGCACGGGGGTTTTTACATGGGCATGCAGCGTCGCCGGTTCATCAGCGCCTGTGCGGTTTCGGCCGTCACTGCCTCGATGTCCTCGCTGGCACAGGAAAACGCAAAGCCCCGGTTTTATGGCCGTGCCCGCCTCGTTGATCCCAACGGCAGGCCGCTGCGGGTTGCCGCACTTGCAGCCAATCGCAACTATATTTTCCACTATCCGTTTGCCGGGACGCCGTGTTTCCTGCTAAATCTGGGCAAGCCGGCAAAAGCCAGGGCCAGCCTCAAAACAGCCGATGCAAAATCCTACGAATGGCAAGGCGGTGTCGGCCCCGGCGCAAGCATCGTTGCGTACTCGGCAATCTGCGCGCACAAGCTCACGTATCCGACCCGCGACATCAGTTTCATCAGCTACCGCGCCGAGGCGTCGGTGCAAAACCGGTTTTCCCAGGTCATTCACTGCTGCTCCGAGCACAGCCAGTATGATCCGGCCGAGGGAGGCAAGGTACTCGCCGGACCCGCGCCCCAACCGCTCGCCGCGATCCTGCTCGATCACGACGGCGTTCGAGACGAGCTCCATGCCGTGGGTACGCTTGGCGGTGAGATGTTCAGCGATTTTTTTTCAAAATTTGAATTCCGCCTCGCCGTCGAACATGGCGGCAAGGCGCAAAGTGCGGTCGAAGGCGCATGTGTCGTGCGTGAACTGACGCAATACTGCCGGCAGCAGGTAAAGTGCTGATAGCAGATTCGCCGGAATCTGCAACGCGCACCCTTTACGATGCCTCCTCTCAAACGCGAGCACTGCAACCGTTGAACGACCGATGATTCCCTGGCTGGAGGGCAACGCGCCATTCCCACCGGTGGAATCTGCGCTCAAGGAACCCAACGGCCTGCTTGCTGCCGGCGGCGACCTTGGCGCAGAACGCCTGCTTGCGGCGTACCGCAACGGTATTTTCCCCTGGTTTTCGGCGGGACAGCCGGTGCTATGGTGGAGTCCGGATCCGCGCATGGTGCTGTTCCCGTCCGAAATAAAAATTTCCCGTTCGCTCGGCAAGGTATTGCGCAACGCCCGTTACGAGGTGCGTTTTGACACGGCCTTCGAACAGGTGATGATTGCGTGCGCCGAGCCACGGTGCGGGCAGGACGGCTCCTGGATCACCGATCCGATGATCACCGCCTACACCCGACTTCACGCCCTGGGTTACGCCCACTCCGTCGAAACATGGATGGACGGAGAACTCGCCGGAGGGCTGTACGGCATGGCGATAGGCGGCATGTTTTACGGAGAATCCATGTTTACGCGCCGGCGCGATGCATCAAAAATCGCTTTGGTACACCTGGCGCACCAGCTCGAAGAGCGCGGCTTTGGCATGATCGACTGCCAGATGCACACCGGCCACCTCGCATCCATGGGCGCGCGCGAAATACCCCGGCCGGAATTCTCACAACGGCTGACGGAGTTGATAAACTACGCGCTCCCGACCGGCAACTGGATCTCGAGCAACCGCATCGATGTCGCAGCTTAACGACCTTCCCCACGCAGTACTGCAGTTCAACGTTACGGCGCCCTACCCCTGCAGCTACCTGCAGGGAAAAATGGCGCGCTCGCAGGTCGCCACCCCCAGCCACCTCATCAGCACCGAGTTGTATGGCGATCTGGTGCGGCTCGGCTTTCGTCGCAGCGGCATCTTCACCTATCGGCCTTACTGCGATGCATGCCGCGCCTGCGTTCCGGTGCGTATTCCGGTCAACGAATTCAGCATGGCGCGCCACCAGAAGCGCGCACGCGCGAAACACCAACACCTTGAAGCCACGACACAGGGACTGCGGTTTCGCATAGAGCACTACAACCTGTACCTGCGCTACCAGGCGCAACGCCATGCCGGTGGCGGCATGGACCAGGATAGCCGCGATCAGTATTCGCACTTCCTGCTGCAAAGCCGTGTCAATACGCGGTTGGTCGAGTTCCGCGACGAGGGCAGGCTCGTCATGGTCAGCATCGTCGATTTCCTTGCCGACGGCATTTCCTCGGTCTATACCTTCTTCGACCCGGACATCAGCGGCGCAAGTCTTGGCACCTATAACATCCTGTGGCAGATAGAGCAGTGCCGCAGCCTCGGTCTGCCCTACCTGTATCTGGGTTATTGGATAGCCGAAAGCCGCAAGATGGCCTACAAGTCACGCTTCAAGCCGATTGAGGGATTGGTCAACGGCGCATGGGCTGCCCTTGAAACCGGCGACACCGGCCGCACCGACGACGACGCAGCCTGATCCATTCCGTCGTCGTCGCCGCGGAACGCATCACCGGCTCTGTTAAAATCCGCGCCCATGTACGGCCTGCTACGTCCCTTCCTGTTTCAAATGGACCCCGAAGACGCCCACGGCGTCAGCCTGGCGGGGCTTGAACTCGCTTCACGGCTGAAGCTGGGCCGACTTGTTGCAGGTTCCGCCCCCGACGCGCCGGTCAAGCTCATGGGCATGACCTTCCCCAACCCCGTCGGCCTTGCCGCCGGTCTGGACAAGAACGGTGAGCATATCGATGCGCTTGCCGCGCTCGGCTTCGGCTTCATAGAAGTGGGCTCGGTCACGCCGCGCCCGCAGCCGGGCAACCCGCGGCCGCGCATTTTCCGGCTCACCGGGGCCAACGCCATCATCAACCGCCTGGGATTCAACAATCAGGGCGTGGATTACCTCGTCACCAACCTGCAAAACATGCGCTATCGCGGCATCGTCGGCGTCAATATCGGGAAGAACCTCGACACGCCCATCGACGCCGCCGAAGGCGACTATCTCATCTGCCTCGAACGGGTCTACGCCTACGCCAGCTACGTGACGGTCAACGTCTCGTCACCCAACACCAAGAATCTGCGGCAACTCCAGGCAAGCGACGCGCTGAAGAGCCTGCTGGCCGCGATTGTCCGGACACGCGACCGCCTCGCGCGGGTACATGGCAAGCGCATGCCGCTGGCACTGAAAATCGCCCCCGACCTCAACGACGAAGAATTGGGCGCCATTGCCCGGCTGGTGCTCGCGCACGGCCTGGACGCGGTAATCGCAACCAACACCACCATTGCGCGCGACGCCGTCAGGGGCCTGCCCCACGGGGATGAGGCCGGCGGACTTTCGGGCGCGCCGGTATTCGCACCGTCAAACCGCGTGATCCGCCTCCTCGCCACCGAATTCGCCGGACGCGTGCCAATCATCGGCGCCGGCGGCATTTTCTCAGGTGAAGATGCACGCGCCAAGCTCGACGCAGGCGCAAGCCTTGTTCAGATGTACAGCGGCCTCATTTATCGCGGGCCGCGACTGATCTCGGAAGTCCGGCGCGCCCTGCTTTCCCCCCTCCCGCGCTGACAACGTATTCCCCCGCCCCGCCGCACCAGATCGGCGCCGGGGCGCCGCCCAGATTGCAGCTGCGCGTTTGTCCGACCGCCAGCACTTAAACCGCAGGCCTTACAATGCCTATGATTCACAAGAACCTGACAGAATGAACCCGCCCCCCGCTGCCGCCACCCTCGCCGAACGCATTAATGCCCTGCTGCCGCAGACGCAATGCACCAAGTGCGGGTTCACCGGATGCAAGCCCTATGCCGAGGCCATGGCCACGGGCGAGGCCGACATCAACCGCTGCCCGCCCGGCGGAGCTGCCGGCATCACAAAACTCTCCGTCCTGACTGGGCGTGAAACCAAGCCGCTTGACCCGACGCGCGGCACGGAAGGTCAGCGCCGCGTCGCACTGATCGATGAATCGCTGTGCATTGGTTGCACCCTGTGCATTCAGGCCTGCCCGGTCGATGCCATCATCGGCGCACCAAAATTGATGCACACCGTGCTGGCGGCGCTTTGTACCGGATGCGACCTGTGCGTGCCGCCTTGTCCTGTTGATTGCATTTCCATGCCGCCAGCCCCGCCTGCGCTCGGCTCCTGGGATGATGCGCAGGCCACCGCCGCGCGCGAACGCTTCGAATCGCGCAACGCCCGCCTGGCGCGCGACGAAAAAGAGCGGCTGGAAAAACTGGCGCGACAAACCCGCGCACAACGTGAAGGCATGGACGACCCCAAGCGCGCCGTGATCGAAGCGGCGTTGGCGCGCGCACGGCAGCGCCAAGCCGAAAAAAAGCCATGAAGGCCGACCCTGATACTAGCACCACAAGCCGGAAAGCCGCGCCAGGCGCGGGTTTCCGGCCTATGCCCGACTCCCGCAGGCGCTGCGTTGCGCCCCTGCTACCATGGCTGATTGCCTCCGCCGATTGCCCCTGCTGATCGCCACGACAGATCCATGAACCCGCAAAAGCGCCACGCTATTTTTACCCGCCTCCGGGCCGCCAATCCGGCACCACGCACGGAACTCGAATACACCACGCCCTTTGAACTGCTGATCGCAGTGATCCTTTCCGCGCAGGCCACGGACAAGGGGGTCAATCTCGCCACACGCAAGCTCTATCCGGTTGCACGCACACCACAGGCGATTCACAAGCTCGGACTGGAAAAACTGGTCACATACATTCGTACCATCGGATTGTTTCACTCCAAGGCGAAGCACATCATCGAAACCTGCCGCCTGCTCGTGGAAAACCACGGCGGCGAGGTGCCGCAAACGCGCGAGGCACTTGAGGCCCTGCCCGGCGTCGGCCGCAAGACCGCCAACGTGATCCTCAACACCGCCTTCGGCCAGCCGACCATCGCCGTAGACACGCATATCTTCCGCGTGTCCAACCGTATCGGCCTAGCACCGGGAAAGAATGTCGATGAAGTCGAAAAGCGCCTGCTCAAGTTCGTCCCCGACGAATTCAAGCTTGACGCCCATCACTGGCTGATCCTGCACGGTCGCTACATCTGCAAGGCGCGCACGCCTGAGTGCCCGTCCTGCGGCATCGCCGACCTGTGCGAATTCCGCTCAAAGACCAAGGCCGCCTGACATGTTCAGTCCAAGCCGCGACGAAGTCCGCAATTTCTTTTTCGACCTGTGGACCAAATACCGCAGGGAGGCGCCCCTGGAAGGACTGGAGACAACCGCCCTCGACATCGTGCTGCGCCACCCCGAATACCACGTCATTCTCGATGATCGCGCGCGATACGGCGCGCGCGAGTGGACGCCGCAAGACGGCCAGACCAACCCCTTCCTGCATTTTTCGCTGCACCTTGCCATCGCCGAGCAACTGGGCATCGACCAGCCGCCGGGCATAAAGGCAGAGTTTGAGCGGCTCCAGACTGCAATGGGGGACAGGCATGAAGCGGAACACGCCGTGCTCGACTGCCTCGGTGAAACCGTGTGGAAAGCCCAGCGCGAAGGCACCGGTCCGGACGCCGATGCCTATCTCGAGTGCATTCGGCGCAAAGCCTGAACGGCGCCCCCGCGGCCCCGACCGGCGGCGCCCCCCCCGGACAAAAACCAAAAACAAAGGGCCTGAAGATCCGGCCCTTTGTTTGCGAAACAGCAGCCTGGCGTTTAGTGCCCGCTACCCTTGAGGCGGCTGATCGGTACGATGTGCAGCGAACCGGCCTGCGACGAGAAGTAAGCGGCGAGGTCTTCCATGTCCTGGCGCGAAAGGTTCGCGACCTGCCCCGACATGATGGCGTTCTTGCGCACGCCGCTCTTGTAATCACTCAGCACCTTGTAAAGGTAGTCCTTGTGCTGGCCGGCAAGTTTGGGGAAGTCGGGGCCTACCGGGGCGTTACCGTCGGCACCGTGGCACGCGGCGCAAGGCGTCGATTTTTTCTGGCCTTCAGCGGCATTGCCCGCGGCATGGGCCGAAGCGCACAGCGACAACGCAGCGGCAAGGAAAATGGCTTGTTTGATCATGGTGGGCTTTCCGTTCAGTTCTTGTGCGAGGCGTAGTAAGCGGCGAGGTCCGCCATGTCCTGGTCCGACAAGCCGAGCGCAATGCCGCGCATGCTCGGGTGCTTGCGGTCGCCCGACTTATAAGCCTGCAAGGCCTTGACGATATAGGCTTCCGCCTGCCCGGAGATCATCGGCACGTGGTAGACGTCCGGAAACGCTGTCTTGTAATAAGGCACGCCGTGGCAACCGATGCACATGGCGATCTTGTTGTTCTTGGCCGCCTCGGCATTGCCCTTGAGGGCGTCCTGGGCAAAGGCGGCGGAACTGCCGGCCAGCAACGCGAATACAAACAGGATTTTCTTCATTGGGTCGCTCGGGATGAATTAAAAGTGAAAGCCGGTTCCGGACTGGGCCCTTGCCGCGTTACCGGCCCAGGGTCGCGGCTCAGGGTCGCGCGGGTGCTTGAAAACATAAGGATTTTACCGTCAATCGGCTGGGCGGTCAAAGACCCTCCGGACTCAGGGGGCACCGGACAGGCAGTTTCCCACCCCGGCGGCGACAGCCTGCGCAAAGGCCGTCCGCGCGTCAGGCGCGGCGATGCGCGATTCCTCGTCGCGATTGACAATGACGCCGGCCTCAATCAGCAACGCCGCCTGGTGTGCCGTCTTGAGCACAACCAGGTTGTCGTAAAAATGCACGCCGTTGCGCCGGTCGGCGTAGCGCTTCATTTCGCCGGCAATACGCTCGGCATGGTGGGGCGAATGCACAAACCCGCCCGTCTGCAGCGCCGCACCTATGGCCGAAGCGCAAGTCAGGCTTTGCGTTTGCGCCGGATTTTTGCCCGAAATGAAAAGCGAATAGCCGGCGTAGCGGTCGCTGAAGCGCCGCGGCATTCCACCATGCTCCCAGTCCTGCAAAAAATGCGGCTGGACAGAATCGTGGTGCACCGACAACAACAAGGCCGCCCCGCGTGCGGCGCGACTGCGATCGGTCAGGCGCACCATGCCGCCGTCTTCACCTATCAGCCTGATCGCGAATCCGCGATCCCCTAGGGCCGCTACGATGTCCCGGGCGAGGTCGCGGTTGAACTCAAACTCCGCGCGGCCCCGCGCGCTGGTGGCACCGGGTGCACCGTGGTAATGGCCTATGTCCACGGCGATGACGCGGCGCTCTGCCAGGGCCGGGTCCGGCGGCAGGATCAGCAACGTTAAGAGGGCGAGGTGCTTGAATTCGCTCATGCAGCATTGTAAAGAGCCCCGCAGCACCGCGGTGCGGACATTTGCTCCCCCCCCCGCCCCGCTATAATCACCGTTCCAATTCCCACGGTATCTTTCA
>CAITSH010000221.1 GCA_903895005.1 uncultured Pseudomonadota bacterium | reverse complement strand
GGACGACATCGAGCGCCTGATCGAGCACGCGCGCGACGTGGTCCTGCAAAAGCACGGCGTGGCCCTGATTCCCGAAGTCCGAATCGTAGGTGAGAAAGCTGGCAACAAAATCGGAGAGCGCGCATGAGCGGGTATGGCAAGGTGGCGGTGTTGATGGGCGGACCTTCGTCCGAACGCGAAATTTCGCTGTTGTCGGGCAACGCGGTCCTCAAGGCCATGCAATCGCGCGGCGTCGATGCCCATGCGTTCGACCCGGCCGAACGGTCGCTCGCCACGCTCGCCACCGAGGGATTCAAGCGCGCCTTCATCGCGTTGCACGGGCGTTTTGGCGAGGACGGTACGGTGCAGGGTGCACTCGAGACCATGGCCATTCCCTACACCGGCAGTGGTGTGATGGCCTCGGCTCTCGCCATGGACAAGTGGCGCACCAAGATGATCTGGCTGCAGGCGGGGCTGCCCACGCCGCGTTACCTGGTGCTGACCGCCGAAGCCGACTGGAAGCTGGTTGCGCGTGATATCGGACTTCCCCTGATAGTCAAACCGGCGCGCGAAGGTTCGACCATAGGAATCAGCAAGGTCACCGTTGTCGAGGAACTGCCCAGGGCTTATGCCGATGCGGCGCGCCACGACACGCTGGTGCTGGCCGAGCAGTTTATTGCGGGTCGCGAGGTAACGGCCTCGATACTTGGCGACAAGGCGCTGCCGGTGATCCGCATCGAGGCGCCTGATGGCAACTACGACTATCAGAACAAGTATTTTTCCGACGAGACACGTTATTACTGTCCGTCCGGACTGCCGCTTGAACTCGAAAAAGGCATCCAGTCGATTTCTCTGGAGGCCTTCCGGCTGCTTGACTGCCGTGGCTGGGGTCGCGCAGACCTGATGATCGATGCGACCGGAAAGCCCTGGCTGCTGGAGATGAACACCTCGCCTGGCATGACCGCGCACAGCCTGGTGCCGATGGCGGCGCGAGAGGCGGGACTGTCCTTCGAGGACCTGGTGATGAGCATACTGGATGCGGCGCATGTGGGATAACCCGCGCCTGCTGAACGGCATCAGCGCGGGGCTGCTGGCGGTGGCCGGGCTGCTGGTGGCCTGGGGTGCCTACTATTCGGTCGTGACCTCGCAATGGTTTCCGCTGCGGGTGGTGCGCGTACAGGCGATGCAGGGGGCTGATGTCGTGTTGTCGCGCCTGTCGCAGGAACAACTCGACGAAGCGCTGGCGGGACGCGTCACCGGAAATTTTTTCGGGGTCGATCTCGAGGGCGTGCGACGCACGCTTGGCGCGCTGCCCTGGGTGCGCAAGGTTGCGGTTCGCCGCTCATGGCCCGACCGTCTCGACGTGGCTATCGAGGAGCATGTCGCGCTGGCGCGCTGGGGCGAGGACCGCCTTGTGAATGTGCAGGGGGAGGTTTTCGATGGCGGCACGGACGACGCCGGACGGCTTGCCCTGCCTTTGTTGTTCGGCCCCGCAGCGACGGAACGCCAGGTCACCGAGCGTTACCGCACGTTCAAGACGATTCTCGCGCCCCTTGGTGCTGCACTGGAGCCCCGCCAGGTCTTGCTCTCGGGGCGCTATGCCTGGCGCGTGCGCCTGGCCAACGGCCTGCTTGTCGAACTCGGTCGCGAGGTGGGCACCGACCCTGCGCCGGTCGCCGGAGCTCAGGGCGTAGCCCTTACCCAGGCGCAGACGCAATTGCCGGTGACCGAGCGCTTGTCGCGCTTTGCCGCCGTGTATCCGCAAACCCTCGGCAAGCTAAGGCGAAGGCTTGACTACGTTGACCTGCGTTACCCCAACGGCTTCGCGTTGCGCGTGCCGGAAATCATGAATTCCGATTCTGAAAAAAAGGCCGCGCGCAAGCGCGCATAGAGCCCGGAAAAAATGCAAACGGACAAAACCATGAATGAATTTCTTCCCGTGCTTACACCTCTCCCCCGACCCCTCTCCCGCAAGGGGCGAGGGGGGATTTCTGAGTCGCTGGCGCGACGGATGGATCGGACGACATGACCAAAGACAATCGTAACCTCATCGTCGGCCTCGACATCGGTACCTCCAAGGTGGTGGCCGTCGTGGCCGAACTCCTGCCTGACGGCCGCCTCGAGGTGATAGGAATGGGTAACCACGAATCCAAGGGCCTGAAAAAGGGCGTTGTGGTGAACATCGAATCGACGGTGAGCGCGATACAGCGCGCACTCGAGGAGGCCGAACTGATGGCCGGTGTGCGCATCCAGCGTGTCTACACGGGGATCGCGGGCAGCCACATCAAGAGCTTCAATGGCAACGGCATGGTGCCGATCAAGGACAAGGAAGTGTCCTCGCTCGATGTCAACCGCGTGATCGAGACCGCGCGCGCCATGCCGATCCCGACCGACCAGCAGGTGCTGCACATCTTGACGCAGGAGTTTATTGTCGACGGCCAGGACGGTATCAAGGAGCCGCTGGGCATGTCCGGCGTGCGCCTCGAGGTGAAGGTGCACATCGTAACCGGCGCGGTCAGCGCGGCGCAGAACATCGTCAAGTGTGTGCGCCGATGCGGCCTGGAGGTCAGCGACCTGATCCTGCAGCCGCTCGCTTCAAGCCTTGCGGTGCTGTCCGAGGATGAAAAGGAACTGGGCGTGTGTCTCGTCGACATCGGCGGTGGCACGACCGATCTGGCCATCTTTCGCGAAGGTGCGATACGCCATACCGCGGTGCTGCCCATCGCCGGAGACCAGATCACCAGCGACATCGCCATGGCGCTGCGGACGCCGACGCCCGAAGCCGAGGAAATCAAGATCCGCTACGGCTGCGCGCTGCGCCAGTTGGCCGACCCCAATGAAATGGTCGAGGTGCCAGGCCTGGGCGATCGCGGGCCGCGCCAGTTGTCTCGCCAAACACTGGCAGAGGTCATTGAGCCGCGCGTCGAGGAGTTGTACTCGCTGGTGCGCGATGAGTTGCAGCGCTCCGGTTACCTTGAGCTGCTGTCGTCGGGCATCGTGCTGACCGGCGGCTCGTCGACGATGCTGGGCATGGTCGAGCTTGGCGAGGAAATTTTTCACATGCCGGTGCGCATGGGCGTGCCGCGTTATCAGGGCGGTCTCGCGCATGTGGTGCGCAACCCGCGCTACGCCACGGTTGTAGGCCTGCTGCTTGAGGGCGTCACGCAGACGCAGCGCGGCATCGTCTCGCGCCAGGGCGGATCGATGAAACAAGTCATGGGGCGTATGCGCGAATGGTTTCAGAAGAATTTTTGAGGATTCACAGCTTGAAGTTAAACGGTCTTTTTTTGATGTTCTTTTGTAGTTCTTTCCCGGAAGAAGGAGGCAGGCATGTTTGAAATCGTCGAAGCACAACAAGGTGGAACCATCATCAAGGTAGTGGGCGTGGGCGGCGCGGGCGGCAACTGCGTCGATCACATGATTCGCAGCGGCGTGCAGGGCGTGGAGTTCATCTGTGCCAACACCGATGCGCAGGCGCTGATCCACGGTCTGGCCAAAAACCAGATCCAGCTCGGCGCGACGGGGCTCGGTGCGGGCGCCAAACCTGAGGCCGGGCGTGCTGCGGCCCTGGAGCAGCGCGACCAGATCGCAGAAATGCTCGCCGGGGCGCACATGGTGTTCATCACCGCGGGCATGGGTGGCGGAACTGGAACCGGCGCGGCGCCGGTGGTGGCCGAAGTGGCCAAGGAGATGGGCATTCTCACCGTTGCCGTGGTGACCAAGCCTTTTTCCTTCGAGGGCATGAAGCGTATGCAGTCGGCTGAGAGCGGCATCTCCGAGTTGTCGCAATTCGTCGACTCGGCCATTGTCATCCTCAACGAAAAGCTCGAGCAGGAACTGGGCGACGACATTTCGATGGAAGACGCGTTCTCGGCGGCAGACAACGTGCTGAAGAACGCCGTTGGCGGCATTTCCGAGATCATCAACGTCAAGGGCATGATCAACGTCGACTTCCAGGACGTGCGCACCGTGATGGCCGAGCAGGGTATGGCCATGATGGGTTCGGGCACGGCGGGCGGCGTCGACCGCGCGCGCATCGCGGCGGAGCAGGCGGTGGCCAGCCCGCTGCTCGAGGGCGTCAACCTGTCGGGAGCGCGCGGGGTGGTGGTGAACATCACTGCGAACAAGTCGAGCCTGAAAATGCGCGAAACCAAGGAGGTGCTCAACACCATCCGCAGTTTCGCCGCCGAGGACGCAACCATCATTTTCGGCACGGTCTACGACGAAAACATGGGCGACGAACTGCGCGTGACGGTGGTGGCAACGGGTCTGGGGCAGATGACCGCCACGCGCATGCCCAAGCCGCAATTGGTCGTGTCGCAAAAAACCGGAACCGATAACATCTCAATGGGCGGCCCCGACTACACGGAACTCGCCGCAATGCCCGCGGTAATGCGCAAGCGCGACCGTGCTTCGACGATCGAGGCCTTGCAGCAAAGCGGCATGCCAACGCTGGATATTCCGGCTTTCCTGCGCAAGCAGGCGGACTAGGCTGTACGCAGTTGACGCAAACGGGGGATTCGCCGCCCGCCATCCGGGACGCGCGGCGTGCCCCCGTGATTCATCCCCCGCGGTGTTTGCGGGGAGGCTGAAGTGTTTGGCCGAATGATTTCGGCGCTCTCCGGGGTCGGTTCTTCACCGGGGAGCGAACCGATCAAGCTCAACCTGGGGTGCGGCCAGCGCCTGCTGCCCGGCTACCTTAATGTCGACAAATTCGGCAACCCCGACCTGAACTGGGATCTTGAGCGCTTGCCGTGGCCATGGGCCGATGACAGTGTGGACGAAGTTGTAATGAGCCACGTACTCGAACATCTTGGTGCCACCAGTGAGAGCTTCATCGGCATCATGCGCGAGTTGCACCGGGTGTGTCGTGCTGGTGCCCTGATACAGGTTACGGTGCCGCATCCCCGGCACGACACCTTCCTTGCAGATCCGACCCACGTGCGGCCGGTCACGCCGCTGATGTTTGCGCTGTTTTCGAAAAAACTCAATCGCGAATGGGGCGAGCAGGGGTATCCCAGTACGCCGCTGGCGCTGTATCACGACGTGGATTTCGAGGTCGAGGCCTCAACCTATGTGCTTGAGGAAGATTATGCGCGGCACATGAGCGAGGGCGGCCATGGCGAGGCGGAATTACAGCGCCTTTTGCGTACTTACAATAATGTGGCTGCGGAAATCGCCATTCGCCTGAGGGTTGTCAAAGGGTGATAAAGCGGGCTCACCGACGGCGGGAACCCGGCCGGAGCAGGCGCTCACTGTGCCGTTGTTGCGCCGCAGCTTTAAGCGCTATCCCCTTGAGTTTGCGCTATAATAATCGTTGAAGTGGCGGCCGTTTTAGCAGTGCATTGAAAACGGATGCGCTGTGTGCTCTGCGTTGTGTGTCGTATGGGGTGCTGCGGTGACAACTTTAAAAGACCAACAATTGTCATGATGCTGAAACAACGAACCCTGAAGGCCCTGATCCGCGCCACCGGCGTGGGCTTGCATTCGGGCGAAAAAGTCACGATGACCCTGCGGCCGGCGCAGCCCGATACCGGCATCGTGTTTCGTCGCGTGGATCTGGCGCAGCCGGTTGATATCCGGGCCGAAGCACACAGCGTCACCGACACCCGTCTTTGCAGCACCCTCGAAGCAAACGGTTCCAGGGTTGCCACTGTCGAGCACCTGATGTCGGCGCTGGCGGGGCTGGGCATCGACAATGCCTACGTGGATCTCTCCGGCGCAGAAGTGCCGATCATGGATGGCAGCGCGGCGCCTTTCGTTTTCCTGATTCAGTCGGCAGGCATTGAAGAACAGCCTGCGGCCAAGCGCTATATCCGCATCAAAAAGGCGGTCGAGGTGCGGGACGGCGACAAATGGGCGAAGCTTGAGCCCTTCGCCGGTTTCAAACTGTCCTTTTCAATCGTGTTCGACCATCCGGTGCTGGATAAATCGGCGCAATCGGTCACCGTCGACTTCGCCGAAACCTCTTACGCCAAGGAAGTGGCGCGAGCGCGCACCTTCGGCTTCATGCAGGACGTGGAAAACCTGCGTTCCAACGGTCTCGCCCTGGGCGGAAGCCTGGAGAACGCCATTGTCATGGACGAGTTCCGTGTGCTCAACAGCGACGGGCTGCGCTATTCCGACGAATTCGTGAAGCACAAACTGCTCGATGCCATCGGTGACCTGTATCTTGCCGGCCATCCGCTGGTGGGGGCGTTTTCGGCGCACAAGTCCGGCCACGCCCTGAACAACCAGCTGCTGCGCGAATTGTTCGCCCATGCTGATGCCTGGGAGTTCATCAGTTATGACCGTGCGGAAGACGCCCCGGTCGCGCTCACCCGGCTGCTCGCCCAGCCGGCCTGAGCGCCCGGCCGGGAAAATCCCGTGTTGATGCTTCGCCTCGCGGCGGTGCTTGTGGCCATCGCCCTCGGTGCTTCGCTGGTGATGTGGCTGTTCACCCGTGATCGTAAATACCTCAGGTTCGGCTTTCGGGTGTTTCAGTTTGCGGTCTTTGCGGTGCTGGCCGTGCTCGCCTTGATGGCGTTGGAGCGCGTGGCGGTGATGATCTGAGGTTTTTCTAGGAGAGGGTGGGGCCGGGGAATACCCGGGAAACGCCATGTTTTCCTAGGATTGCCTGACTTGCACGCTCACCTCGATTGCGGTAACCTCGATTCCCCGTTCACAGAACAGGCTGATGAGCCTGGGACGGTAATGAGCCAATTTGGCGGCAATCGCGCCATTTTCGGCGAAAATAACGACTTTTCCCTGCTTATAGTTGGCGATCTCGCAAGATTTTGCGAGCGGCTTCGGCAAGACTTCAGATAATTGCCGCCGGAGTTCGAGAAGACGAGCTGCTTGTGGCATCAGTGATCCGAGACCTTCGGAACTGTCCAGGTAAGCACCTATGTTTTGGGAGTGCATGGCGAAAGCCGGTTGAGGGAGGCACATGCATATTATTCTGGTTTCAAACAGGCTGGCAACGGCGAAATCGTTGACGCTGACAATGCGCGATGTCGTGCTGGCTGCGTGCGCGCTGGTTGCGCTGGTGTTCGCGTTGTCGGCGGGCCTGGCCTACTTTGGGTTCCGCCACGCGGCCGAAATCAAACTGCCCTTTCTTGAGACCCTGCTGCTTGATGCGCAGCACAAGGAAAAGGAAAAGGAGCAAAGTTTTGTCCGCGAGAACCTCAACGCCATGGCGGTGAAGCTGGGGCAGATGCAGGCGCAGTTGATGCGCCTTGACGCCCTCGGAGAGCGCCTCTCGGCGCTTTCGGGAGTGAAGCCGCAGGAGTTCCGCTTTACCGAGCAACCCGGCCGTGGTGGTGCGATGAGTTCTAGCACGCCCCCGTACAACTTCTCCGTTGATGAATTCAGCCGACAGCTCAATTTGCTGTCGCGCCACATGGAAAACCGCACGGACCACCTGGACGTTCTCGAGTCGCAGCTGTTTGACGCCCAGATCAAGAAAAAGCTGATGCCAACGGTGCAGCCGGTGAATGGCACCTACAACGCGTCGAGCTTCGGCTGGCGCCCCGACCCATTCACCGGGATGAACGCCATGCACGAGGGCGTTGACTTCATTGCCGACGTCGGAACGCCGATTTATTCGGCGGCGGGCGGGGTGGTGGTGTTTGCGGAAATGCACCCGCAGTACGGCAACCTCATTGAAATCGATCATGGCAACGATTTCATCACACGTTACGCGCATGCCTCGCGGCTGCTCGTCAAGGCCGGCGACCTGATCCAGCGCGGCAAAAAAATCGCCGAAGTCGGCAACACCGGGCGCTCCACCGGCCCGCATCTGCACTTTGAGGTACGTTTCAAGGGTGTGGCGCAGAATCCCACCCGGTTCCTGCAGCAGTCGACCGTCGCGAAAAAGTAGTGTCGAGCGGCAGGGCACACAAAAGCCCGGACATTCAGGCCGGATTTTCTTGGTGGATACGCCCGCAACTTGAAACTGGCGCCTGCCTCCCCATCCTTAGTCGGGGAGGCATGCATCCGGCGTGCTAAAGTCCACGTTTTTGGCTGTTTTCTCTTCCTCCTCAATGATTTCCCGCATTCTTAAGTCGGTTTTCGGTAGCCGCAATGACCGTCTGGTCAAGCAGTACGCCCGCAAGGTCGCGGCCATCAACGCGCTCGAGCCCTCGATTGCAGCGCTTTCGGACGCCGAACTGACCGCGAAAACCGCGGCGTTCAAGGCGCGCGTGGCCGGTGGCGAGAGCCTGGACGCGATCCTGCCCGAAGCCTTCGCCGTCGTACGCGAGGCCGGCAAGCGTGTGCTCAACATGCGCCACTTCGACGTGCAATTGATCGGCGGCATGGTGTTGCACGACGGCAAGATTGCCGAGATGCGCACGGGCGAGGGCAAGACGTTGGTGGCAACGCTGCCCGCTTACCTGAATGCGCTGACCAACAATGGTGTGCATATCGTCACGGTGAACGATTACCTCGCCAGTCGCGACGCCGAATGGATGGGCAGGCTGTACCGGTTTCTCGGTCTGTCGGTCGGTGTGATCCTGTCGCAGATGGCGCAGGAGAACAAGCACGCCGCCTACGCGGCCGACATCACCTTCGGTACCAACAATGAGTTTGGATTTGATTACCTGCGCGACAACATGGCGATGCAGGTGGCCGACCGCTTCCAGAAAAAACTCAACTACGCCATCGTCGACGAGGTGGACTCGATCCTGATCGACGAGGCGCGCACGCCGCTGATCATTTCCGGGCAGGCGGAAGATCGCACGGAACTGTATTACCGCATGAACGAAGTGGCCCCGCTGCTGAAACGCATGGCGGCCGAGCCCAAGCCGGGCGAGCCCGAGCCCGAGGGGGATTTCAGTGTGGACGAAAAAGCCCACACCGTGATGCTTTCGGAAAAAGGCCACGAGCACGCCGAGAACCTGCTCGCCAGGGTCGGGCTGCTGCCCGAGGGGCGCAGCCTTTACGAGCCCGCCAACATCAACCTGATGCACCACCTGTATGCGGCGTTGCGCGCGCAACACCTGTTTTTCCGTGACAGGCATTACGTCGTGCAAAACGGCGAGGTCGTCATCGTTGACGAGTTCACAGGGCGCCTGATGCCCGGACGGCGCTGGTCGGACGGCCTGCACCAGGCAATCGAAGCCAAGGAAAACGTTTCGATCCAGAACGAGAACCAGACACTCGCTTCGATTACCTTCCAGAACTTCTTCAGGATGTACAAGAAGCTCTCGGGCATGACGGGTACGGCCGACACCGAGGCCTATGAATTCCAGGAAATCTACAACCTGGAAACGGTGGTTATTCCGACCCACCGCGACATGGTGCGTATCGACAAGCTCGACCAGGTCTATCGCACCGGTATGGAGAAAAACCACGCCATCATCCGCGACATCAAGGCCTGCTACGAGCGCAGCCAGCCTGTGCTGGTGGGTACCACCTCGATCGAGGCGTCCGAACTCCTGTCGGGCCTGTTAACCAAGGAAAACCTGCCGCACCAGGTGCTAAACGCCAAGCAGCACGAGCGTGAGGCTCACATCATCGCCGAGGCCGGCCGTCCGAAAATGATCACTATCGCCACCAACATGGCCGGTCGCGGTACGGACATCGTGCTGGGCGGCAATGTCGACAAGCAGGTCGATCTGGTGCGTGCTGCCGAGAACCTTGGCGATGCGGAAAAGGAAAGCCGCATCGTCCAGTTGAAGGGCGAATGGCAAAACCTGCATGACACCGTGCTCAAGGCTGGGGGGCTGCATATCATCGGTACCGAGCGCCACGAGTCGCGACGCATCGACAACCAGCTGCGCGGCCGTTCCGGTCGCCAGGGCGACCCTGGCTCGTCGCGCTTTTACCTCTCGCTCGAGGATCCGTTGCTGCGCATATTTGCCGGTGAGCGTCTCAATGCGATTATGCAACGCCTGAAAATGCCCGAAGACGAGCCGATCGAGCACATGCTCGTGACGCGTTCGATTGAAAGCGCGCAACGTAAGGTCGAGGCCCACAACTTCGATATCCGCAAGCAACTGCTCGAGTACGACAACGTTTCTAACGACCAGCGCCAGCATATTTACGAGCTGCGCAACGAGATTCTCGAAAGCGGGGATGTTTCCGAGCGGGTCCGTGCGCTGCGCGAGGGCGTGGTCGAGGACTTTTTCCGCGCGCATGTCCCCGCCGAGAGTGTCGAGGAGCAGTGGGACATTGCGGGTCTGGAGACCGTCCTTGCGGCCGAGCTGCAGTTGCACCTCGAACTGAAAAAATTGCTTGAAACCGAGGCCAACCTGACCGACGAGGATCTGCTGGCGCGCGCCATCGAGGGTTCGAACAAGGCCTACGAGCAAAAGCTTGAGCAGGCGCCACGCGACGCAGTGCATCAGTACGAGCGTTTTGTCATGCTCTCCACCCTCGACACGCACTGGCGCGAGCACCTTTCCGCACTGGACCATCTGCGACAGGGCATTCATTTGCGCGGCTATGCACAAAAAAACCCGAAGCAGGAATACAAGCGCGAATCCTTTGAACTGTTCGGTGAGTTGCTTGAGCTGATCAAGCTGAATGTCAGCAAGACGCTGATGGCGGTGCAGATTCGCAGCCAGGAAGAGGTCGAGCAAGCAGAGAAGGAATTGGCGCCGGCGATGGAGAACGTGCGCTATCAGCACGCGGCGTTTGACGAATCGACTGCAGAACCGGACGGCGGACTGGCCGTCGCCGAGGATGAGGCCTCCAAGGCGGTTCCCTTCCAGCGCACCATGGGCAAGGTCGGACGCAATGACCCGTGCCCGTGTGGATCGGGGAAAAAATACAAGCAATGCCACGGTAAGCTGTCCTGATCCGGCGGTTTCGCCTGGAAACGCCCGCCTGGCGCGGGTTTCCAGCTGATTGCATTGATTTTTCCAGGATGCCGGACACAACTCTTTTTGACCCATGATTGAGGCGGGATTGAGATGGCTGTAAACCTGTTGCCCCCTGATGCTGCCGCGCTGCTGGCGGTGCCCGGAGTAGAGCTTGGCTATGCGGAAGCCGGCATTCGCAAGGCGGGAAGGCGCGACCTGATGTTGATGCAGTTTGCGCCGGGCAGCCGCGTCGCCGGTGTTTTCACGCAAAACAGTTTTGCCGCAGCGCCGGTACAGGTGTGCCGCGAGCAGTTGTCGGCCGGTGCGCCGATTCGCGCGATTATCGTCAACGCCGGCAATGCCAATTGCGGCACCGGTGCACAGGGTGTTGCGGCGGCGCGCCGCACCTGCGTTGCCGTGGCACAGGTCCTCGGTTGCAGGGAATCCGAGGTGCTGCCGTTTTCGACCGGCGTGATTCTCGAACACCTTCCTGTAGACCGTATTGAAGCCGCGCTGCCCGCGTGCAAGGAAAGCCTCGCAGCGGGGGCCGATCACTGGGCCGGTGCGGCGCAGGCAATCATGACCACCGACACGGTGGCCAAGGCTGTTTCGCGTAGCTTTGTGATGGGCGGCACAACGGTGTCGGTGACCGGCATCGCGAAGGGTGTGGGAATGCTGCAGCCGAACATGGCAACCATGCTCGCGTTCATCGCCACCGATGCGGTGGTTACGCAGCAGGCCCTGTCGCGCCTTGTCAAGGAAGTGGCGGATGTTTCGTTCAACCGCGTCACCGTCGATGGTGACACTTCGACCAATGATTCGTTTGTCATTGCTGCGACCGGCAAGTCCGGAATTGCTCCTGTTGATGGTGGCGCCGATTATGCGGCGCTGAAAGCGGCGGTGGGCGAGGTGGCTACACACCTTGCACAATCAATTGCGCGAGACGGCGAGGGCGCGACCAAGTTCATCACCGTCGCGGTGTGTGGCGCGGCAAGCGACGCGGAGGCGCATGCCGTGGCCAAGTGCATCGCTCACTCGCCCCTGGTTAAGACTGCATTTTTTGCTTCCGATCCCAATCTTGGCCGTCTGCTAATGGCCATCGGCAACGCGGGTATCGCAGCCCTCGACACGAGCCGTGTCAATCTTTACCTCGGAGACGTAAAGGTGATCGACTGCGGCGGCCGCGCAGCCAGCTACCGCGAGGAAGACGGCGCGCGCGTAATGAAGCCGGCGGAGATAACGGTACGCGTTGAACTGGGACGCGGCGATGCAGCGACCACGGTATGGACCTGCGATTATTCCTACGATTACGTAAAGATCAACGCTGAATACAGAACCTGAACTAATGACAAGTAAATCTCCAAGAAAATCCGCAAAAATGGCGGCTGCCGCGGCCCAGGTTTCCCCCGCGCTGCCCGGTGATTTTTCCCAACTGATCGTCCGTCTCGGAGCGCTGCTCGATCGCGTTGAAGGCCTGCTGCCGGCACCGCAGCAGGAGGTTGACTGGAAGGCATCGATCGCATTTCGCTGGCGCAAGCACAACGGTCGCGGGCAGTTGCAACCGGTTGCCCATCCGCACAAGATCCATCTCTCCGACCTTAAGGGCGTCGACAGCCAAAAGGCGCTGATCGAACAGAACACGCGCCAGTTTGTTGCCGGGAAGCCGGCCAATAACGTGCTTCTTACCGGTTCGCGCGGCACCGGCAAGAGTTCTTTGGTCAAGGCCTGCCTCAACCGGTTCGCCAAGGACGGCCTGCGCCTGATCGAGGTGGACAAGGCGGACCTCGTTGACCTGCCCGATATCGCGGACCTCGTCACGGCGCGGCCGGAGCGTTTCATTATTTTCTGTGATGACCTTTCATTCGAGGCGTCCGAGAACGCCTACAAGGCGCTGAAGGCAATCCTCGACGGTTCAATTGCAGCCCCGGCGGAAAATCTGCTGGTGTACGCGACTTCCAACCGCCGTCACCTGATGCCCGAGTACATGCAGGAAAACCTCGAGTACAAGCACGAGGACGAGGAGATTCATCCTGGTGAAACCTCGGAGGAAAAAATTTCGCTCTCGGAGCGCTTCGGGCTTTGGGTTTCGTTTTATCCGTTTGACCAGGACGATTACCTTGGTATCGTCGATTACTGGCTGGGCAGCTTCGGTTGCAAGCCGACCGAGGCGGCGCGATTTGAGGCGCTGCAGTGGTCGATCAGCCGCGGTTCGCGTTCCGGTCGCATTGCCTTCCAGTTCGCGCGTGACTGGTCGGGCCGCCAACCGGCGAAAAAGCCACAACGTTGAGCACACCTGCCGCCGTGGATGTCGCCGTTGCGGTGATGCTGCGGCCGGACGGCACCTTCCTGCTTGCCCAGCGCCCTGTCAAAAAGGTTTATGCGGGGTACTGGGAATTTCCAGGCGGCAAGGTTGAGCCCGGTGAGACGGTTCGCGAAGCTTTGGTGCGCGAAATACGCGAAGAACTCGGGGTCGAGATTACGGCCGCCTATCCGTGGATAACCCAGGTGTTCACCTATCCGCACGCCACGGTGCGCTTGCATTTTTACCGAGTCACCGCATGGCTCGGAGATCCGGCAACGCAGCCAAACGAGCACCAGGCCATCGTCTGGCAGGCCGTCGACAACCTCACGGTGGTTCCGTTACTGCCGGCCAACACCACTGTCATGCGCGCGCTGCGACTGCCCGAGGAATATGCCGTGTCCGATGCCGCCGGGCTGGGTGAGGCGGTATTTTTGTCGCGGCTTGAGGTGCGACTGCGCGCCGGCCTGCGCCTCTTGCAACTGCGTGAAAAAAGCATG
>CAITSH010000220.1 GCA_903895005.1 uncultured Pseudomonadota bacterium | reverse complement strand
TCGACCAGACCCGTCTCGCCTTTTATCCGGGCTGAGCGCGATTGGCTTAAACTTCCCCCGCAGCGCGCCGGCTTTTACGCGAACCATTCAGGAGACCAACAATGCCACAGATCAGCAATTACTCCGACAGCTACTTCTCGATGACCTGGCTGGGGCCCAAGGGCTACCCGGACAACGGCAATTCGGGGCGCTGCTATTTCACCGGCGTGCTCGGCATGCTGCGCCATTGGGGCGAGGACGACGTACTATTCGCCGACGGGCTGAGCGGTGACGGTTTTTCCTTTCGCTGGTGCCCATCCTGGGGTGCCCCCTCCTTCAACGGCGGCAAGGGGGCGTTTCACGAAATCTGGGAGTACGTACCCAAGACCCTGGGTTTCACCTCGCACTGGGAGGAAGACACCGAGGGCGGTGTCGAAGAAGCGTTCGCCAAGTTGTGCGGCCTGATAGACCGCGGCATACCGGTTCAGGTCGGCTTGCACTACAGCATGCTGCTCCCCTACGGCGCAAAGACCTCGCCCCGGCTCGCGTTCCAGAAGGCCACCATGAAGGACTCGGGCTTCGGCCACCATATCGTCATCGCAGGCTACGACCTGGAGCGCCAGACAGTAACCATATGGGAACCGAACGACATCGCAGAGAACGCACGCTACGAGTGCCCGATTCCGGTGTTCAAGCAGTCCTGGACCGAGTCACAGCAGCGCACCGGCGACCAGTACCAAGCATGGGCGCATCACCATCCATGGGGTGGCCAGTGGAGCCTTCACGATGGCTACGGCCCTTTCCTGATGGTATGGGTGGAACCCGGCCGCGACCCCAATTGGGATATCGCCGTGGCAATCCGCGACAGCTATCGCCGCAACCTGAAAATCCTGAAGGGTGAGTACCCCAAGCCTTATGCCCTTTTTGGCAACCAATGGCAGATTCCGCACTGGGAAACCGGCGCGCCCGGCATGGCGCGCTGTGCCGCCGCCATTCTCAGGGGCGAGGTGGAAGATACCCTCACGCCAACCGGTGAACGCCGCCCGCTGTTTGTAGCGGGCAACATCCCTAACCACGGTGTGCTTGGCCGCCGCGCTGCCGCCGGTTATCTGAAGCGCGTGGCCATGGAATTGCAAAAGCGCAACCTGGATGCCGGCGCAGTCAGCCAGGCCGCCCAGTTGATGGAACAGTCATCGGCGCAATTCCAGGTACTGCGCTACGAGAGCGACCTGAAAAAGGCCGGGGGACTGCTGGCGGGCATCGCGGAACTGGAACTCGCCGCAATGGCCCAGATGGAGCAAGGCTGGGCGTCGGTATCGCGCCTGTCGGCCACAAAGGTCAAGGCCGTCGCAGCTTGAGCCAGGCATAAAAAAGGGCCGGCACCTGTAGCAGGGCCGGCCTTTTTTATTGGGGTACAGACTAAGACTTGATCCCGGTCGGCTTCATCTTGTCCGGGATCAGGCAACCCTTGCGGGCACGATGCAAGATGTGCTTTTTCAAATCCGCCCCGCTCACAACGGACGATTTCTCCTTGCCGGTGCGCGACAGTCCGGTAACGGTAATCGATTTGGCACTCGAATAGCCGACCGCGGTCATCTTTTCGCCATCATCCAGGCCCATCAGCATGACGCCGCGACCGCGCGCCATTTCCTTGAGCTCGTCCACGGCAAATAAAAGCATGCGGCCGTTTTCCGAAAGCGTCACGGCCATATCGGTGGACTTGGGCACCGGTGCGGGGCGCAGCACGGTCTCACCCTCCTGCAGGGTCATGAACGCCTTGCCGGCGCGGATGCGTGTCAGCAATTCCTCTGCATTGACGACAAAGCCATAGCCCCCCGAATTGGCCACCAGATAACGCCGCCCCGGCTGAGCATCCACAACATGCGCGATACGCGCTCCCGCGGCCAGTTCAACCAGTGAGGTGATCGGTACGCCATCGCCCTTACCGCCTGGGATATCCCCGGCAGAGAGACCGAAGGAGCGTCCGGTTGAGTCAATCATCGCAACCTGATGGATGGAGCGTGTCTCGAACGTCGCGTACTCCGCGTCACCGTCCTTGTAGTTCACACCGGCAAGATCGAGGCCGTGGCCCTGGCGTGATCGCACCCAACCGTTCTTGGAAACAATCACGGTCAGCGCCTCGTCGACGATCTGGCGCTCGACCACAGCGCGCCCGGCTTCTTCAATGACGGTGCGGCGCGCGTCGCCGTACTTTTTCGCGTCTTCGCGGATTTCCTTGACGACCAGCTTCTTTAGCAGGCCTTCATCGCCCAGCAGCTCTTGAATTTCCGCGCGCTCTATTTTGAGCGTCTTGAGCTCCTGCTCGATCTTGATGCCTTCGAGCCGCGCCAATTGGCGCAGGCGGATTTCGAGAATATCCTCGGCCTGCACCTCCGTCAGATTGAACGCCGCCATCAACTCGGGCTTGGGCTCGTCCGAGTTGCGGATTACCTTGATCACCTTGTCGATATTCAGGAAGACAATGTGGCGACCTTCCAGGATATGGATGCGCCGCTCCACCTGTCCGAGGCGAAAATTGGCGCGCCGCCTGACCGTGGCGAGTCGGAAAGACACCCACTCCTCGACCATCTGCTTGATGTTCTTCCGCTGCGGCTTGCCGTCGAGGCCGATCGTCACCATGTTGATCGGGAAGTTTTCCTCAAGCGAGGTATGCGCCTGCAGCAGGCGCATGAATTCATCCGGATCCTGTTTTGAGGTGCGCGGTTCGAGCACCAGGCGGACGCGGTTATTCTTGTCCGATTCGTCGTTGACCTTTTCCAGCGAACCCAGAATCAGCTGCTTGAGATTGGCCTGCGCGGCGGAAACCTTGCCGCCCTTTTCGCGCGGCTTGGGATTGGTCAGCTCCTCGATCTCTTCCATCACGCGCATGGTCGAGGTCGTCGGCGGCAATTCATACACCACGACCTGCCATTGTCCCCGCGCAAGGTTCTCGATTTTCCAGCGGCAACGTGCGCGTAGTGATCCGCGTCCCGTCGAATAAGCATCAAGGATCGCTTGTTGCGGACTGATGATTTGTCCACCACCGGGAAAGTCCGGCCCCTGGATGATGTCCATCAGGGACTCGGCACTCATATTCGGGCGGTTGATCATCGCCACCGCCGCCTCGGCCACTTCACGCAGGTTGTGCGGCTGGAGTTCGCACGCCATGCCCACACCCACGCCGGATGCGCCGTTGAGCAGCAACATCGGCAGACGCGCCGGCAACAACTCGGGCTCTTTCAGCCGGCCGTCATAGTTCGGGATGAAGTCGACCGTATCCTGGTCGATCTCCGAGAGCAACAGGTCAGCGATGGGTGTGAGTCTCGCCTCGGTGTAACGATAGGCTGCGGCCGAGTCGCCGTCCTGGGTGCCAAAGTTACCCTGCCCGTCGATGAGCGGATAGCGCAGCGAAAAATCCTGGGCCATGCGGACCAGCGCCTCATACGTCGATACGTCGCCGTGCGGGTGGAATTTACCCAACACCTCGCCGACGATGCGCGCCGACTTGGTGTGCTGCACTCCTGACTTCAGGCCCAGCTCGTTCATCAC
>CAITSH010000219.1 GCA_903895005.1 uncultured Pseudomonadota bacterium | reverse complement strand
TCGGGCCGTTGCGTTTTGGCGGAGTGGACGGGACTCGAACCCGCGACCCCCGGCGTGACAGGCCGGTATTCTAACCAACTGAACTACCACTCCTAATCCGGCTATTTTCCTGGTGGGTGCTAACGGGATCGAACCGCTGACATTCGCCTTGTAAGGGCGACGCTCTACCAGCTGAGCTAAGCACCCTTTCACATGAGGACCACGTTAGCGTCTTACTGACGCAGACCTCAGGAAAGCGCGCTAGTTTACAGCATCCTTGAGCGCTTTACCAGCACGGAACTTAGGAACTTTTGCGGCCTTTATCTTGATGGTTGCGCCGGTGCGTGGATTGCGTCCGTTGCGGGCGGCCCGCTTGCCCACATAAAAAGTACCGAAACCGACCAGCGTGACATCTCCGCCCTTTTTCAGCGATGTCTTGATTCCTGAGATAGCCGCATCCAACGCTCGCTCAGCCGCGGCCTTGGATATGTCGGCGACCTTAGCAACGTGGTCGATCATTTCAGATTTATTCACTGATACCCCCTCAATTACAAATAGACGGCGTGTTTTGGAAGAAAAATACGAATGGTGGCGACAGCTTTATTAGATGTTTTCTTGCTGAAGTTTATATCAACCGACAAAGAAGCGTGTCAAGCACATGCAAGTCAAAAAAGTGATATGCCGCACCGCACGCGGCACTACATTACCCGGCCGGGACGCAGCATCACGCGAAACATCGACTTAGGGATTGTTTTTATGCTTCGACCGGGGAGCTGATCGAATGCACGGAGCGATGGTGCGCCCCGTGTGGCCGAGTAGCCTGGGAACAATCAGAAAACCAAAAATCAGTGCTTTATAACCCCTGACACAGTTCCGTCTCCCGCAACCGGCGGAGGCGTATCGGTTACCGGCTTGGTGGCCAAGGGATCGGGCTTGCGCTCAAGAGCCAGCTCAAGAACTTGATCGATCCATTTCACCGGTACGATTTCCAGATTGTTTTTTATGTTGTCCGGAATCTCGACGAGATCCTTGACATTCTCTTCCGGGATTAGCACGGTCTTGATGCCACCGCGATGCGCCGCCAGCAGCTTTTCCTTGAGTCCACCGATAACAAGAACCTCACCTCGCAGGGTAATCTCCCCCGTCATCGCGACATTGGCTCTGACCGGAATCCCGGTCAGCGCGGAGACGATCGCCGTAGTCATTGCGGCTCCCGCGCTAGGACCGTCTTTGGGAACGGCTCCCTCCGGCAGGTGGATGTGAATGTCGCGTTTCTCAAACAAGTCTTCCGCGATACCCAGGCGTGCCGCACGGCTGCGCACCACGGAGAGCGCCGCGGTCACCGACTCCTGCATCACCTCGCCGAGTTTTCCAGTGCGCTGGACCTTGCCCTTGCCAGGCATGCTCACCACCTCAATGGTGAGCAGTTCGCCACCGACTTCGGTCCAAGCCAGTCCTGTGACTTGCCCGACCTGGTTTTCCTTTTCAGCAATCCCGTAGGTGTAACGCCGAACGCCCAGTTGTTTGTCGAGGTTTTTGGCGTTCACGCTAATCTTTCCGCTGCCCGGTTTGGTGACCAGCGTTTTAACCACTTTACGGCAAATCTTTGAAATCTCGCGCTCAAGGCTGCGCACCCCTGCCTCGCGGGTGTAATAGCGCACGATGTCGCGCAGTGCACTTTCTGCGACCGTGAGTTCTTCTTTCTTGAGACCGTTGTTCTTGATCTGCTTGGGAAGCAGATAGCGCGTCGCAATATTCACCTTTTCATCCTCGGTGTAGCCGGAGAGCCGGATAACCTCCATGCGATCGAGCAAAGGCGCGGGGATGTTCAGTGTATTGGAGGTCGCGACGAACATGACCTCTGAGAGGTCGTATTCAACCTCGACGTAGTGATCGACAAACGTGTGGTTTTGCTCGGGATCCAGCACCTCAAGCAAGGCCGAACTAGGGTCGCCGCGAAAATCCATGCCCATCTTGTCAACTTCATCGAGCAGGAACAGTGGATTGCGTACGGCAACCTTGCTCATGTTCTGCAATATCTTGCCCGGCATGGAGCCGATGTAGGTGCGACGGTGCCCGCGGATCTCCGCCTCGTCCCGCACACCTCCGAGAGACATGCGCACGAACTTGCGGTTGGTGGCCTTGGCGATCGATTGGCCGAGTGATGTCTTGCCCACCCCAGGCGGACCGACCAGGCAAAGGATCGGCGCCTTCACCTTTTCGACGCGGCTCTGCACGGCGAGGTATTCGACAATGCGTTCTTTGACCTTTTCCAGTCCATAGTGGTCCTGGTCGAGGATCTTCTCTGCGCCGCCGATATCCTTGGACACCTTGCTCCGTTTTTTCCAGGGAAGATTGACGACCGTATCGATGTAGTTGCGCACCACCGTGGCCTCGGCCGACATCGGTGACATCAGTCGCAATTTTTTGAGCTCGGAATCAACCTTGGCGCGCGCTTCCTTTGGCATGCGCGCAGCCTTGATGCGCTTGTCCATCTCCTCGATGTCTGCGCCCTCTTCCCCCTCGCCCAATTCTTTCTGGATGGCCTTTACCTGCTCGTTGAGGTAGTACTCGCGCTGACTTTTTTCCATCTGGCGTTTTACACGCCCGCGTATGCGCTTCTCAACCTGAAGGATGTCGATTTCAGCCTCAAGCTGGCCCAGAAGATGGTCGAGGCGCTGCTTGACGTCGAACATTTCGAGCACCTCCTGCTTTTGCTCCAACTTGAGCGGGAGGTGCGCCGCAATCGTGTCGGCAAGACGTCCGGCCTCTTCGATACCCGCCAGCGAAGTTAGTATTTCCGGGGGAATCTTTTTGTTCAGCTTGACGTACTGATCAAACTGGGCGATCAAAGCGCGGCGCATCGCCTCGACTTCGTTGTTGTCGCTTGCGTCGGGCGGCATGGGCAACGCCGTCGCGGTGTAGTGGGTCGACTGGTCGGCGACGAGATGGATGCGTGCGCGTTGGGCGCCCTCGACCAGGACTTTGACCGTCCCGTCCGGCAGCTTGAGCATTTGCAGAATGTTTGAAATACAGCCGATCTGGTACATGTCATCTTCGGATGGTTCGTCTTTCGCCGCTGATTTTTGCGCAACCAGCAGAATGCTCTTGCCCGCCTCCATCGCGATTTCCATCGCGCGAATTGATTTCGGACGCCCGACAAACAGGGGGATGACCATATGCGGGAACACCACAACGTCGCGAAGGGGCAACAGCGGGTATTCGATGGGTTCGGCAGACTGCTCGGGAGTGTTCGACATTGCGAGGCACCAAAAGAAGACGTAAGTGTAATTATGAGGCCGCAGCCTGAAAATTCAAGCCGCGAATAAGCGTGAAATTTCGCGATACGGCGGAAAAATACGCATTAAATCGATCAAAAGGCACTCACTCCGATGCAATTTGCACGGAACGGCGCTTGGGGGGAATCTATGATGGGGCGAAATCCGAGTGCTGCGGGCGCAAGAAACCCACTATACATAAACGCAGCGCGATCGCTCAGGCCGAGGTTCCCGCCACTTTCGGCGCGTCAGAATAGATGAGCAAAGGCTTGCCCTCGCCCAGAATTGTGGATTCATCCACGACCACCTTGCTGACATTTTCCATCGTCGGCAACTCGTACATAAGATCGAGCAGCGTCTGCTCGAGTATCGAACGCAAGCCGCGCGCACCTGTCTTTCGCGCCAATGCCTTCTTGGCGATGGCGTGCAGGGCTTGGGGACGTGCCTCAAGCTCGACCCCTTCCATGTTAAACAGCTTCTGATACTGCTTGATCAGCGCATTCTTCGGCTCGGTCAGGATCTGGATCAATGCCTTTTCATCGAGCTCCTCGAGAGTCGCAACAACCGGCAACCGGCCGACAAACTCGGGAATCAACCCGAACTTGATCAAATCTTCGGGTTCGACACCCTTGAGCACCTCACTGATCGCCTTGCCGCTGGTAAGGCTGCGCACTTCTGCGCCAAAACCGATACCCGACTTCTCTGAGCGCCCGCGGATAATCTTTTCAAGGCCGTCAAACGCCCCGCCACAGATAAACAGGATGTTGGTGGTATCGACCTGGACGAAGTCCTGGTTGGGATGCTTGCGTCCTCCCTGCGGAGGAACCGAAGCCACCGTGCCCTCAATGAGTTTGAGCAGGGCCTGTTGCACCCCTTCCCCGGACACGTCACGCGTTATCGACGGATTGTCGGATTTGCGCGAAATCTTGTCGATCTCGTCGATATAGATGATCCCGCGCTCGGCGCGCTTCACGTCATATTGCGAGGCCTGAAGGAGCCGCAAAATAATGTTCTCCACGTCTTCGCCGACATAACCCGCTTCCGTGAGAGTAGTCGCGTCCGCGATCGCAAAAGGGACATGCAGG
>CAITSH010000218.1 GCA_903895005.1 uncultured Pseudomonadota bacterium | reverse complement strand
CTCGTCGCGTGTTCCGCTGAACAAGTCATGCGGGCCCATCGACAGTAACTCCTCGCGACTGTAGCCAAGCCGCGTGCACGCAGTCTCGTTTGCATCGATGTATTTCATCCGCTCCGGGTCGATCAACAGCACAAGATCGGCTGAAACGTCCACCGCGGCGCGAAACCTTTGCTGCTCATCCTCGGCGCGCCGACGCTCCAGAAACTGCCCGAGTTGGTTGGTAATGGTGCCCAGGGCCAGCAGCTGGCGCTCGTCCGGCTTGCGCACCTCGTGACTTGTGACCGAAATCACGCCAAGGGTCTTGCCAGAGGACATGACAGGAAACGCGAATGCGCCATACCGCGTCGTTTCGCTGTCGGGCGGCCGGTGCAGCGCGCGGCTGTCCGCCCCGACATCGGGCACCCAAACAGGAAGACCGGTCCGCCAGGCCTGCCCGACGATGCCGGCGCCCGGCTCGAAGGTGATCGCATGCGACATTGCGATAAAGCGCTCGTTGATATCACCGGGCTTGTGCCAGAACTCGGCAAAGCGCAACAAGCCCGCCTTCTCGTCGAGGCTGAAGTAGCGGCCACACTGCCAATCCTCTATTTCGCAAAGCAGGCGCAACAAGGCGACAATGCCCGCCGATGCACTGCCGGCAACGGCGAGACTGCGGCTAACCTCGTGCTCAAGCTGCAACTCACGCTCGGAAAGCCGCGATTCGGTTATGTCCTGCGCAATGCCGACATAGCACAACGCCTTCCCGTCGGCGGTTTTCACCGGATAGCCGCGGCCGCGTACAAGGCGTGCCGTGCCGTCCGGCCATAGGATGCGATATTCATGACTGAATGGCAGGCCGGCGCGGCGCACCTCTTGGTCGGCGAGGAATTTTTCCCGATCGTCCGGGTGTATCGCGTCGATAAGGGAGCGCGGGTTGTCCCGCAGGCTTTGCAGCGGCCGCCGCCAGACGCGCTCGAAGCCGGGGCTGGCGTAGGCGAGCGCCTCGAACGATTCATCCGCCACCCACACAAAGTCATCAGGCAGGATGGTTTCGCTGATCATGCGGAATTTTTCTTCGCTTTCGCGAAGACCGGCCTCGGCGGCGTTACGCTCGGCCATCAGATCGTTGAACTGGCCCACCATCTGCCCGATTTCATCTTGGCGAACGACGGCCAGCGGCGCAAATGGCTGCTCCCCGGCGCTCATGCGGCGCATGGCGGCACTGGCGCTCTCGAGCGGCGCCAGTTGCCGCCCCAGCACGAAACGCAGGATCACCGCCAGCGCCAGCGAAAACAGCAGGGCCGCAAAGTAAATCTGCGCCTTGAGCGTGTCAACCGCGGCAAGCGCGTTGCCCAGTGGCACAGAAGCAATGACGATCCAGCCGGTGGTCTTCATGGTCTTGCTCAAGCGCAGCATCGGCATGCCCTTGTCCTCACCCTGCGTCTGGGGCACCACGGCCGCACCCTCGAATCCTTCGTCGATGCGCCGGTCCAGTGTCGGATTAACGCCACGCGCCGGCATCGGCTTCATGAACAGGCTTTTATCGTTGGTCGAAACCCACAGGCGGTCGCGCGGCGAGCCGACCAGGATCGTCCCTCCCCTGCCCACCTCGGTTTCCTCAAGCAGGCCGAACAAATGCGTGTCCGAGGGATGAAAGGAACTGACCAGCACGCCGGCGACTGCGCCGGCCTTATCGCGAATAGGCACCGCCACGGGCACCAGGGGATTTTCGGCAAAGCGTCCGACCAGCAGCGTGCCCAGAGCGCGCGGGCTCCCGGACATGACTTCGCGAAACCAGTCGCGGTCGGCGAGCGAGCCGCCGACACGTTTTGGCAGACGGGGAAAATCGGCGATGCCGGTGCCCGCCCTGTCAAGCACGACGACCCCTGTGGGAAACAACTCGGGCGGGATGCCGCGCTGATCGATGAAACGCTGGGCACTCGCCGGGTCGGCCAGCATCTGCGGCGTAATCGCCGCGGCAAGGTTGTCGAGCAGCGTGAACCGCAGCTCTATCTTGTTGTCGAGGTCGGTCGCAATGTAACGGACGGTCGAAGACAACTGCTCGGCGAGCAGTTTCTCGAGGTCGGCCTGCAACACCGTCGAGACGCGCAACGCAAGCCCCCAGATCCCCGCGACAACCAGCGCCGCCACCAACAGGGAAATCCGCGTCTTGAGGTGTATGGTGGGAGCCAATAAAGCCATAGGGCTATCAGGCGTGCCTGTGATCATCGATTAAAAGCAATTGATTCTACGCTACAGCACAAGCGGGAATGCGCCAGACAGAGACCGGTTTTCCCGCCAAATCAGCGCAGGGCGCGACGACCGGGTGCGTGAGTTGGCGGACACCGGCTATCATCGCATCGCAACATAGATCGTTCGTCCCCGGCACGTGTGCAGTACTCTGCGCGGATGGCCAAAGTGCAAGGGGTGAATACGTGAGGGCGTGAGACGCGCGCGCCCGGCCAAAGCGAAGCAGCGTTGCCGATCCGGCCTCGTATAGACCACCCAGCCAACTCCGTCAGCACGATCGCGCTGACGCGTTTATGCACTTATGCACTTATGCACTTATGCACTTATGCACTTATGCACTTATGCACTTATGCACTTATGCGCTGATCAGCTTGAGGTCAAAGGCCCGTTCGGCAAACCAGATCGCTGCAATCAGCACGATCAGCCAGGAGCCAGCCGTGAACACCAGGCGCCGGTAAAACCAGCCGTGGCGCAGCAGATAGGCTGTCGGCAGGAACACGGCGACGATGGTCAGTTGTCCGGCCTCGACGCCAAGGTTGAAACCCACCAGCGCCAGAGCAAGGGCGCCGCGCGGCAGGCCCATGTCGGCGAGCACGCTGGCAAAACCAAAACCGTGGATAAGCCCGAAGCAAAAGGCGACCATCCAGCGACGTCCCTGGAACAGCGGGTACAGGTTGTTGAGCGCGGCGAGTACCACCGATGCGGCGATCGCAGACTCGACCACCCGTGAGGGCAGCGCAATAAGCCCAAGCGTGGCGAGCGACAGCGTGATCGAATGCGCGACGGTGAACGAGGTGACGATGCGAAACACGTCCCAGAACGCGGGGTTGAAACGCTCCACCGCCTGCCAGCGGCCGCGCACCAGGTATAACACCGCGGGCAGCAGCAGCGACAGCAGGAACAGAATGTGGTCAAAGCCGATCCAGATGTGCCAGACGCCGGATCGCGCGTAATCGATAAACTGTCCGAGGGGTGAAACCTCGGCAGCGACCAGCGCCTGCTGCGGCTTGTCAGGCGAAAAAATCGCCGTCTTCACCGCCGCTTCGTTGCCTGCGCCCGGATACTCGAAGCGCAGCAGGCCCTTGTGCTGGGGGTCAAGGTCAAACAACAGCATGTAGCGCACATCGAGTGTGCTTATCTCGTGCGGGCACTCCGCGGCAAGGCGCAGCACCGAATAAGCACCGTCGGTGTGATTGTCGACCAGGTGCTGCGTAACGCGCAAAGGACAGGCTGCGGTGCCAGTGCCGAGTGACAGGCGCGCCAGTGCATAGGCATCGATATCCGCGTGGCGGGCGCGCAACTCGCCCCAGGTGATCTCTCCGTCACCGTTGGTGTCCAGGCCAATTGCAAAATCAAGGTCGCGCAGCGCAATATCCCACTGGCCCTCGATTTTCCCCCCCTGCACTTTCAGCGCGAGGTAACTGTCGCTCGCCTTGTGCGCGAGCGCTGCACCCGGAATCAAGAGCACGCATGCCAGGAACGCCAGCCAGGCGCTGAAGGCAACGCGGGCGCTGCGGACGATTTGGCCGATGCGGCCTATCCGCCCGGTGGGTATCTTGCTCACCTTGCTTACCTTGCGCACACCGCGCTCGCCTGGCGTGCTTATCATTTGAGCCTCACCAGGCGCGCGGCCAGGTCGCGCAGAAGCGCATCCTCGTGCCCGCTGCGTTCCAGCCATTGCAGCGCGGGCGCCGCCGCTGCGGCATCACCGGCAGCCAAGGCCGCCTCAAGAAAAATGCGCGCATCGCGCGGCTCGCGCTGCTCGGCCTGCCAGTTCTCGCGCGCCACCGCGAGCGCCTCGCGCGCCTTGCCCTGCACGAACAACAGGAAGCGCGCCTCCTCCTGGAGGTGCAGCTTGTCGCCGCGCAGCGCGGCCGCGTCGAAACGCGCCTTCATCGCATCCGAATGGACGGCAAGTTCGGCGGAACCGGCCGCCTTGGCCGCAAGCGCGAGGCGCAGCAGCAAAACGTCGGAGCGCGTCCAGTCCTTGAGCATGGCCAGCACCTCGGCATTTCGACCCGCATCAAGTAGGAAATCCGCGTATTCGGCGAGGATGAACTGGTCGGTCACGCCCTGCGCGAGCGCAAGCTTGAAGTGGCGCTCGGCCTGCGCCTGCTCGCCAAGGCGCGTCGAAAATTCCGCAAGGCGCGTGTGCATCCACAGGCGCGCCTCCGGCGAAGCGTCCTTTTCGGCCGCGAGTGCGGACGAGAGCATACGATAGGCCTCGCGCGCCCGGCCGCTGGCGCCGTCCACCGATGCGATGCAACCTGCTAGGCGCAGCGCCGATGCGTGCGGTCGCATTCCCTCGCAATCGGCGCGCGAGGCCACATAGTCGGCCTGGACCAGGTGAATGGCGGCACGCCACGACCATGCGTTGACATCCGCGGGGTCGGTGGCGGTCGCAGCCGCAAGGTCGGCCAGCGCCGGCGCAAACTCGTGCTTGTACTGGCGCAAGACCCCGCGCAGGGTCTGCACCTTCTGCGGCGGCGAGGGCAGGGCCCACCACGGTCGTAACGCCGCCTCTGCATAGCCGATGTAGCGCGGGTCGCCCTCGGCCATCGCGAGCTCAAAGTAACGCCAGGCAAGCTCTAGTGCGGCCGTCTGGTTGTTCGGGTCGGCCGCAAGCACGGCACGCATCGCCCGCAACTGGCGCGCCACCGGATCGGCGGCGCGAACCGGCAGGCGCTCCAGAACCTGCGCATCGTTGGTGGGGGTGAAGGGTGCGCCGGCGGCGGGAAGCGCCATAAACAAGAGAAGCGCCGCCGCAAGCCACGCAGGCAGACCACGGCCCCTTTGCAACGTTACCTGTGAGATTTTGGTATCCAAATCAGCCATCCTCCGATGCTGCAGGATCTGCCGCCCCGGATGGTCCGCCGTGCGCGACGACGTCAGCGTCGCCACCAACGCCGATAACACTGTCAGCACTGATTACACCGGCCTCGGCGAACTGGTAGCGGTTACGCCCGGCTTCCTTGGCGCGGTACATGGCAAAATCCGCCGCCTTGAGCAGGGCATCCGGGTCCTCACCATTGGCAAGGTGCTGGGCAATGCCGATGCTGCACGCGATCTGCAGGACATGCCCTTCGATCTCATAGGGATCGCGCATGGCGTCAAATATTTTTTGCGCCACGAGCGCCGCATCGCTCGCCTGGCGCAATTCGGACAGCACAATGACAAATTCGTCCCCGCCCATGCGCGAAACGGTGTCGACCTCGCGCACGCAGGCGCGCAGCCTGAGCGCCGACTCGCGCAGCACCTCGTCGCCGATGCGATGGCCAAAGTTGTCGTTGATCGACTTGAAACGGTCCAGATCCACCACCATCAACGCCACTATGTTCTGGTTGCGACGCGCCTGGCCCAGCGCCTGGCGGAGCCGGTCTTCGAGCAGGCGGCGGTTGGGCAGTTCGGTCAGCGGGTCGTGGTTCGCGAGGAACTCGGCGCGGTCCTGGTTGCGCTTGAGCGCGGTGATGTCGGTGCGCACCGACACGATGCCGCCCTCGGCCGTGCGACGGTCGCGCGCCTGTATCCAGCGCCCGCCGACGAACTCCTGGATGTAGTCACCGTCGGGCTGGTGATGGCGGCGCAGGCGCTCGGCCACCCAGGCCTCGGTATCCCGGTCGAACTCCGGCGGTATCGGCTCGCCGCGCGCAATGGCATTGCGCACCAGTTGCTCGTAGGTCATGCCCCGCGCCTGCCCCAGGCTGACGCCCTCGCCCACTCCCTCGAGGTATTTTAGGTTGCACTGAATCAGCCGGTCTTCGCGGTCAAAAATGGCAAACGCGTCAGGAATACTTTCGATCGCGTCAATGATGATGGCATTGGCGCGCGAAAGGCCTTGCTCGGCCTCTCGCCGCTTTGTCACGTCGGAAAATATCCACACCGCGCCGCGCGACGCGTCACCGCGCTCAAGCAGCCGCCCCGCGTAACGACACCAGATCGCAACGCCGTCACGGCGGAAAAATTCCATTTCCTCGTCATGTATGCCGTCGCGCTGCAGGTTGACGTCAATGCGTCGGATCGATTCGTTCCATATCTGGTCTGAGCGGTGCAACACGCGGGTCGAGCGTGAGGCAAGTTCACCCGCGCCAAAACCGAACAGTTCCTCCATGCGCCGGTTGCAGCGCAGGATGCGACGCTCTCGGATAAACGCGATTCCGACCAGGGCCGTATCAAGGATCACCGTCTCCTCGAGCAGCGCCTCGTTCATCTTGAGTTCGATGCGCTGCAGGTCTTCGGCGATGGCCTCTTTTTCAAATCGCGCGACCAGAGATTCCTGGATGGATTTGTGCAGCCGGAAAAAAAGGATGGCGCAGGCGGGCAGGCTGACCGCCACCAGGAGGCCGGCGTATATATTGAGTTCCTGCCCGCTCAGCATCAGACGCAGAAACAAGGCCGTCAACGTCGTTGCGACATAGGCGACAAAGGTCATGACGCTCGCTTGCACCGCGCCGGCACTGCCGATGGCGAGACTGGCAACGACAAAAATGACCAGCATCTGGTGCGGCACGCTGTGTGCCGGGAACAAGAACAGGACCAGCGCCGACCACACCACCGCGGTCAGTAAGGCCGCGGCTGCAAATCGCACTTCCCACACACGCGACTCGCCCGGCAGTTTCACCGCGTCACGGTAGCCCTGTTGCAGGCCCCAGCGCGAAAAACACACCAGCAGCATCACCACATACCAGCCGACCAGCAGGGAGATGTCCACTGCCTCCCGCAGCGCGTAGCCGAGCACCGAAGAGGCAAGGAGGTGAATGAGGACGTTGAAGGGCGCAGCCGAATACAGGATGTGCACGCGTTCGGCGTCGATGCGCTGGGAAAGGCTTCCCAGCGCCTCAACGGACGGGATGGGGGCACCCGCGTTGGCCACACTGGGCCCGGTGGATGCTTTTGCCGCGCCTTTCAACTGCTGCGCTGGCATGCTTCGCGTCGCTTCAAGGGGCGGGTCACAATACAGAATACGGAATACGGGCGCGCGGCCCGCTCAGCCGGCGGACGGCTGGTCTTGCTGCTGCGCGATTTCCAGGTGCACCTTGGCCATGTCTATGGTTTTCGCCTGGGTAAGGACCTGCTCCAGCGCCGGGCCGGGCAGTGCGCCGGCCTCGGAAAACAGCACGACCTTCTCCCGGAAGATCATCAGCGTCGGGATCGAACGGATGTTGAAGGCTGCGGCGACCTCCTGCTCATCCTCTGTGTTGAGCTTGGCGAACACCACGTCGGGATGCTTTTCGGAGGCCGCCTCGTAGGTCGGCGCGAAGGCGCGGCAGGGGCCGCACCAGGGGGCCCAAAAATCAACCACCACCATGTCGTTACCGGTGACGACTTGCTCGAAATTTTCCTTGGTCAGCTCGACGGTGGCCACGGGCGCTCCCCATATTTAGTTGTCTTCAGAGTATGGGGGATTCCACGACGGCCTGCAATTGCCCGCCCGCATGCACACACCCGCTGGGCATCACCCGGAAAACCGCGCCAGGCGCAGCTCTCCGGGTGGTTCGCCGGGCTTTAGGACGCGGCGCGGGCCCACCACAGCGCGCGTCAGCTCCAACGCCCCGCCGCATAGCCGGGCGAACCGATACGGCCCATCGCCGCCTTGAATATCTGCCGCCCCCACTTGAATTCCTTGTACAGCACGACAAAACGCCACATGTCGCGCAGCACCAGTCCGCGCTCGCGCCACGACAGCTGCATCAACGCCGCCGGGAAATCTGCCTCGTGCGGCTTGTCGAAGGCGATTTTCAAGGGATTCCACTGGTCCGTGGTGCGTCTCACCTCGGAGGCGATCATCTTGCGGTACATCTCCTGCACCGGCCTGTTGCGCAGGCGCGCCTCGACAATGGCCTCGCCCGAGATCGCACCTGAATGCAGCGCGCAGGACATACCCTCGCCGATCATGTTGAGGAAGCCCGCCGCCTGCCCGGTCACCAGCACGTTGCCCTTGCCGAATACATAGCGGTTGATCAGCGAGGGCCCGAAGTTCTCGGCGCAGCCCTCGTGCGTGCTGTACGGATCGAGCTTCACGCCGTGCTTTTCCTCGAGGTAACGCACCACGTTCTTGTGTTTCGCGTCAAAGTTGTCGCCCGCCTTGAAGCCCACGCCGACAATTTGCTGACCGTCGCGAGCATGGCTCCAGGTGTAATGCCCAAGCCCGGGGTGAAACCAGAAGTGGAAGTATTCGTGATCGAGCGGGCACTCGATGATATTGTGAAATTTCTGCCCGACAAAAAACCACGGGATCTGCTTCGGGTAGTCCGGATAGATCGCACGGATCACCGGCGAGCTGGGTCCATCGGCGCCGATGACGTGGCGCGTCCGGTAGCTGATGTCCTCGCCGTCCTTGCGCGCCTTCACCAGGATGTGGTCGTCGTGCTGCTCCAGACCGACAAAGGCGGTCTTGTCGTGAACCTCGGCACCGCTTCGCTTTATGGCCCAGTGATCCGAGTACTTGCGATGCAGGTGCGGCGTGGTGCCGCCGAAAAAGTCCATGTTCATGGACACCATGCTCGGGAAATGAAAGGTCACCCCCCGGCACCAGGTCGGCTCGTGCAGGACTTCGCGCGGCAGCGGGCCGAAGTTTTCGATGAGGAAGCGGTGCCCGCGCGGCGACAGGATACCGCTGCAGATCTTGTGGCGCGGCAACTCCTGGCGTTCGAGGATGACGGTCTCAAGCCCGGCATCGACCAGCCGCTTGGCCGCGGCCGCCGCGGCGAGGCTTGCGCCGACGATGATGACGTCTGTGGTTCGCATGCGCTTACATTCCCATCCGGTAAATCATGCGGCGACCTGCGCCACATGCACAACAGGCTTGTCCGTGACGGCACGAAACGCCGCCACATCATTCACATCCTCCACCACGATGCGCGAGAACGCATGTCCCTCCAGGATCCAGCGCGCCTGCTCTGCGACATCGACGCGGTTGCGGCCTGCACGCTGCGGCAGGCTGTTGGCGGTGGTGGGGATGGCGAGGCGTTGCATATCGAGGTTCATGCCGCAGCCGGTGGCATGGCGAAGGCCGTCGTAATGGCCCACAAGGCGTTCGCGGTCGGCATGGTAGGCGCGCGGCTCGATGACGTAAAAATCGTGCCGGCTGAGCGCGGCGCGCACTGCAGCAACTCGGCTCGCCGCCTCACCGAAGCCCTCCACTTTCACGCCGGGCAGCCAGGCACGCACGGCACGAAGCAGCATGCCGTCGGCAATCACCAGTCGTCGCGCGGCGCGAAGCGGCGCAATAAAGGCCTCGCGGCGTGCCGGCACAATGGCGGCGCCGGATTCAAGGGCCAGAGCGATATCCCCGCCATGGTCTGCAGCCACCGCAATGCCGCCGAGCAGGGTCGACGCCCGCGCCAACAGCGCCGCGTCTGCGGCGAGAGCTGCATCGGGAATCAGGCATTCGGCGGGTGACGCAACCGCAGCCGGCATCGCCGCAGGTTGCTGCGCGCGCGGCGTCGCCTCATTGGCGGGGACCGCACGCAATCCGGTGATCATGTCCACCAGTGCAATATCTTCCGGGCAGGCCGGTTCACAAGCACCGCACAGTGTGCAACTGTCCATGGATGCGGCGAGATCGGCGGCCGTGGCACCGTGCTGCATCGCCTTGGCGCGGCCGTGCGGCGTGAGGCGTATGTCGTGCGTCGAGCGCCACACCGGGCAGGCGAGAAGGCACAGGCTGCAAGCGGTGCAGGCTTCGAAGCCCTTGGTTCGGGTCGTCGTCATCAAAAAATCACGTTGCGGTTAAGGATCATCGCCGGGTCGGCCTTGCGCTTCATCGCAAGGTGGCGGTCGACAATCTTGTCGCCGAATACGCGACGGATATAGCCCTTCATCATGCCGCCGAAGCGGTAATAGCTTGCGCCCATGTTGACGCCAATATCGTAAATCTCGTTTTTGAAAGCCTGCAGTGTGTCGCGACTGAATACATCGTCGCCTATCATCGGCTCGAACTCGCAACCGTAGGCGCGGCCGGTGGCATCGGGCGGGATGCAGCTCATTTCATAGTGCTCCCTGTGGTCCTCGCGCAACTTGATGCCGACGCAATACATTGTGTAGTAGCGAAAGTACTTGCGACAAACGGCATTACCGCGCTCGACCGCCTCGACGAATTTTTTCTCCGAGGTGGCGAGGTCCGGAATCACCACCTGCCGGCCGCCCCAGTACTTCCAGACGGCGCGCGAGAACACCACGGTACGGTCGGACATCTGGCCATCGCGCACATGCTCGGGCCGGCGGAATTCCGGGAACAGCTGGCTTTTGCGTTTTTTCAGCCACAGCGCCTCGCGCATCCGCCAGGGCCGCAGCGCGTAAAAGGCGATCATGCGCGGCGTGAATGCGGCCTCGCCATAACCGCGCAGCTGCGCCTTCCATTTGACCATGAAGGCCGCCTCGCGCTCATCCGAGTCAAAGGCCACCAGCAGGTTCACCACCGTGTCCATCATGGTGAGGATGCCCGAGTAATCCGATGCATCGTTGCGATCGAGCAACTGCAGGTCTTCTATGGCGATGCGCAGCGAGGTGTAATAAAAATAATGCATGCGCAGCGGCGTATAGGGCCGGATACGCAGCGTCGCCTCGGTGATGACCCCGAACTGGCCGTAGCCGAGGATCATGCGCTGGAAGAGTTCCGGGTTCATCGTGTCCGAGCATTCCACTATCTCGCCGGTCGGCGTCACCACCTGAAGCGACAGCGCCTGGTCTGCGCTGCAACCGAGGCGCGCGGAGTTGACGTCTATTCCACCGACATTGATCGAGCCGCCAACGGACGAGGTCAGGTTAAGCGGTGCCGAAAGGTAATCCATGCCGTGGCGGCGCAGCGCCTCGGCCAGGCTGTGCCAGAAAATACCTGTCTGGGTGCGCACCGTCAGCGCGGTTTTGTCCACCGCAATGACCTTGCTCATGCCAGTCATGTCGAGCAAAACGCCACCAAAGGCCACCGACTCGCCCTCTGTGGTGAGCCCGCCGCCGCGCACCGTCACGGGCACGCCATGGGTTTGCGCCGCCTCGAGCAATGCGGCGATCTGCTCTGCGCTACGCGCGATCACCACGCCGTGCGGCATGCCATAGGCCATACCGCCTGCATCCGAGCAAAAGGTGCCTCCCACCGGTTGCGCTTCGATGCATTCGACACCTGCGACGCGCAGGGCCACGCCAAAGGCCGGCCAGTTCGCGCCTTCCCAGCGCTTGGGATTGGTCTGCTGGCGGCGTATGCCCACCAGCGCGTCCGGCGCGACCTCGTCGGGCGGGATGCTACCGGGCTCAATGGCCGGAATCTCCATCAGATCGCGTTTCAAGCTGCGTGCTCCTGCGTGCTGCTGTGTGTTTGGGGCCCCAGCGGGGGCGGATTCGACCGTCGGGACGGGCGTTTGGATATTATATCGGCCCGTTGCGCCTAGGCGCGCTGTACCGTGCCGCCTTTCGCAGAAAATCCACTCAGGGTCGGGAATCGGATCTGGCTGCCCTCGGCCTTGAGATAGGCGTAAAACGCCTGCGCCACCACCGAGAGGCGCTTGCCGGCAGGATGGACAATGTACCAGTGGCGGCGTATCGGCAGGCCCTCGACATCAAGTGCGACCAGCGATTTTGGCGCGGCATCAGGCCCCAACGCGTGCAGTGACAAAAACGACAGGCCAAGGCCGCCCGCCACGGCCTGCTTGATCGCCTCGTTGCTGCCAAGTTCCATTTTGATATTGAGGCGCAGGCCGCGTTCGCGCAAAAAGCGGTCGGCGGCGAGGCGAGTGCCCGAGCCCTTTTCGCGCATCAGGAAGGGCTGGCCGGCGAGTTTGGCCAGCGGCACGTTGCGCCGCCCGGCCAGTTCATGGCCGCGCGGCGCGACGATGACCAGCGGGTTTTCGGCAAAGGGATGGCTGACCATGTCCATGCCGCGCGGCGGCACGCCCATTATGGTGAGGTCGTCCTCATTATGCGCAAGACGTTCTAGTATCGCGCTGCGGTTACCCACTTCCATGGCGACATCGACCCCCGGGTGAGCCTGGCAGAACGGCCCGAGCAAGCGCGGCACGACGTATTTTGCCGTGGTCACAGCGGCGATGCGCAGGCGTCCCTGCTTGAGGCCCTTGAGGTCGGCCACCTGCATTTCCAGGCGTGCCCAGGCGTCAAACATTTCGCTGCCCGCGGCGCGCAGCGCCCGCCCGGCCTCGGTTAGGTAGATTTTTTTGCCGATCTGCTCAAAGAGCGGCAAGCCGACCGCGTCGGATAATTGCTTCACCTGCATCGACACGGTGGGCTGTGACAAATGCAGTTCGGCCGCAGCGCGGCTGAACCCGGCGTGGCGCGCCACCGCCTCAAAAACGCGCAACTGGCGCATGGTCGCCGGCAGGCTGAGAACTGCTTTTTTTATCATAGATAAAAACCTATTGTTTTTTACTTTAAATATCATTTTACTCTATTCAATTCTGCACCTACCATGCGCCGCATCCAACGCATTTGCGTGACGCCATGTCCTCGTTTTCCAGCCTGCTTACCCCCGCCGTGATGTTCTTTGCCCTCGGCGCCGGGGCCCAGGCACTTCGCGCCGACCTGAAGTTCCCGCCCGACCTGGTAAAGGCCTTGTCGATTTACCTGCTCGTCGGCATAGGCCTGCATGGCGGCGCGGAACTGGCCAACGCCAGTCTTGGCACGGCGCTGCAGGCGATGCTTGCCGCGATTGTGCTGGGCGTCGCCCTGCCCCTGATCGCCTACGCGATTCTCGTCCGGTTGGGCAGGCTGGGTAGGCTTGATGCGGCGGCCATCGCAGCGCACTACGGTTCGGTGAGCGCCGGCACCTTTCTTGCCGCCTCCGCCTACCTGCAGGCACGCGGCATTGCCTACGAGGGCTACCCGGTGATCATGCTCGCAGTGATGGAGACCCCCGCGATCATCATCGGATTGGTTCTTGCGCAGGCGGCACGCGGCCGCGTTGCCGGCAATGAAAACCGCCTGCTCGGCACGCTTTGCGGCGCGGCGCGCCACGGCAGCATCGTGCTTTTGCTGGGCAGCATGCTGATCGGCGCCGTGGCGGCACCCAAGGCGCTCGCGGCGGTAATGCCTTTTTACGAAACAATATTCCTCGGAGCCTTGTGCCTGTACCTGCTCGAACTGGGTATGGTCGCGGCGCAGCGCTTGGGCGAATTCACCCGCATGGGCTGGTTTCTCGCCGCCTTCGGTGTGGTGATGCCGCTGATCGGCGCCGCCTGCGGCCTCGCGGTCGGCCACTTCTGGCTCGGTCTTGGCACCGGCGGCACCACGCTGGTCGCGGTGCTGGGCGCGAGCGCCTCTTACATTGCGGTGCCCCCGGCGGTGCGCATGGCCATTCCGGAGGCCAACCCGTCCTTCTACCTGACCCTCTCGCTGGGCATCACGTTTCCGTTCAACGTGGTGATCGGCATCCCGCTTTACCAGTCCATCGCACAACAACTCACGGAAAGGCTCGCGACATGAATACCCCGGCAATCAAGGTTGGCGTCGTCATGGGCAGCTCCAGCGACTGGGATGTCATGCAGCACGCAGCCCGCTCGCTGCAAACACTCGGCGTGGCACACGAGGCGCGCGTGGTGTCGGCCCACCGCACACCCGACTTGCTGTTTGAATACGCCCGACAGGCGGCGGGCCGCGGCCTGCATTGCATCATTGCCGGCGCGGGCGGTGCGGCCCACCTGCCGGGCATGCTCGCCGCCATCACACAGCTGCCTGTGCTCGGCGTGCCCGTCCCCTCGCGTCACCTCAAGGGCATGGACTCGCTCCTCTCCATTGTGCAGATGCCGCGCGGCATCCCGACCGCCACCTTCGCCATCGGCGAAGCCGGTGCAGCCAACGCCGGGCTCTTCGCCGCCGCGATGCTGGCGTTAAACGATCCGCCGCTGGCGGAACGCCTTACCTCGTTTCGCGCCGAGCAAAGCGCCAAGGCCGCGGCGATGCAACTGCCGCCATTGGCATGATCGCCCCGGGCGCGTGGCTGGGCGTGCTGGGCGGCGGCCAGCTCGGGCGCATGTTCGCAATGGCGGCGCACCGCCTCGGCTACCGCGTCATGGTGCTCGACCCGGATCCGAACAGCACCGCCGGCGCCGTTGCCGACAGCCACCTGTGCGCGCCGCTGGATGACCCCGCGGCGCTAGCGGAAATGGCGCGCAGCTGCAGCGCCGTCACCATCGAAACTGAAAACGCGCCGGTCGCATCCATCGAAAGGCTTGCGCGGGAGGTGGGCGTCAGTCCGCCGGCAACCGCCGTCTCCATCGCGCAGGACCGCATCCGCGAAAAGGCCTTTGTCACCGCACTCGGCCTGTCGCCGGCTCCGTACACGACCATTCTTTCCGCAACCGATTTTGACGGCGCGCATATCGACGCCCTGCTGCCGGGTGTTCTGAAACTCAGCCGCTTCGGTTACGACGGCAAGGGGCAGGCGCGCGTGGGCACACGTGAAGAGGCCCGCGCCGCCTTCGTCGCGATGGGTTCGGCGCCATGTGTGCTCGAGCTGCGCATCGCCCTGCAACTGGAATTGTCGGTGGTCCTGGCGCGCGATGCCAAGGGGAACACGGCAGCCTGGCCTGTGGCCGAAAACCAGCACAAGGACGGCATCCTCGACCTGACCATCATGCCGGCGCGCATCGGGCCCGACCTCGCCGCAGAGGCGCTCGCGGCGGCGGTCACCATCGCCGGGGGCCTAGATTACCGCGGCGTGTTGTGCGTGGAATTTTTTGTCGATGCGCATGGCGCGCTGCTGGTAAACGAGTTCGCGCCACGTCCGCACAACAGCGGCCATGTCACGATCGAAGCCTCGCTAACCTCGCAGTTTGAACAACAGGCGCGAGTACTCGCCGGCCTGCCGCTGGGCGATACCGCGCTGCGCTCTCCCGCTGTGATGCAGAACCTGCTGGGCGAAACCTGGGCTGCAGGCATGCCCGACTGGAAGGCACTGCTTGCCGAAGCCGGGGTTGCGCTGCATCTTTACGGCAAGGACGCCCCCCGTCGCGGCCGCAAGATGGGGCATTACACCTGCCTCGCAGCGACCGCCGGCGATGCGCTGGCCACAGCCTTGCGCCTGCGCGACATCCTGCCGGCGCGCACCGGCGCCGGGCACGCGGCACCGCAGGATCAAACCGTCGCCTGACCCTTCCGACCCCCTTCACCACGCGCTTCTGCTTTAATGGCGATACTCGCGAATTCGGAAATGAATGATGATCGTCGTGGTTATGGGTGTCACCGGTTGCGGCAAGACCACGGTGGGCGCGATGCTCGCCGGCGCCTGCAGTTGGGACTTCCTGGATGCGGATGATTTCCATCCGCCGGCCAACGTGGCCAAAATGCGCCGCGGCGCGGCGCTCGATGATGAGGACCGGCGGCCCTGGCTGGATGCACTGGCAGGCCTGCTCGCCGACCGGGCGGCACAGGGCAAAAGCGTCGCACTCGCCTGCTCGGCACTCAAGCAGGCCTATCGCGACCACCTGTCCGCGCGCTGTCCGGCGCTGCGCTTCGCCTTCCTTGATGGAGACAAGGCCTTTATCCGCAGCCGCCTGTTGGCGCGCCAGGGACACTACATGAACCCTGCGCTGCTCGACTCGCAATTTGCAATCCTGGAGCGGCCGGCAGATGCCGTCGTGTTGAACGTGGCGCAAGAGCCGGCGGAACTGGTGCGGCAACTGCGAGCGGCGTTGGGCGTTTAGATACGCAGCTGAAAATCGAGGCCTTGTTAACTCCCTCCCCCTAGACGGGGGGAGGGAACCTGCTGACAGCCCGGTTTAAATTTTGAGCGGTCGCCCCAAGCAGATACGTCAAGCAGTCCACTCACCCCGGATGCTGAGGAAGTTGGCGGTGTTGGCGTTCTCGGCGCGCAGCAGTGTGATGAATTTCTCCCAGGGCAGGTTGGGGTGGGTGCGTTTGAGCGTCTTGGCGCGCTTGCGCAGCGTCTCCCATGCGATGCGCGTATCGGCGCCGCGAAAGGCGAAGACGATGACATTGACGTGGTCGAGTGCATGCATGCACACCACGCGCCCCCGGAAAGTCTCGGCGATACGCCCGCGGTACAGCGCGAGTTTGGGGTCCTCGGCCATGAAATTCACCACCAACATGCCGTCCTCAGCCAAGGCATCATGGGCGTTGCGGTAAAAGGCCGCGGTGCAAAGCGGCTTGGCCTGCGCGCCATCGTCAAAGCCGTCAAGCAGCAGGATGTCCGCGCCCGCCGCCCCGCCCTTGCCGGAGGCGACATACTTCGCGCCATCATCGACCACCACGGTCAGCCTTTCATCATCAGGGGGCAGCGAGAAAAAACTGCGCGCCGCTGCCACCACCTTGGCGCTGATCTCGACTACCGTCATACGCGTTTTGGGCAGGGTGGTGCGGACGTATTTGGCGATCGACCCGCCGCCAAGGCCTATCATCAAGACATCGCGCGGCTCGGGCCGGAACAGCAGACCGGCCATCATCGCCTGGGTGTAGTGCAATTCGAGCTTGTCCGGCGAGGACAGGCGCATCGCACTCTGGATGGCGTCACCGCCCAGATGCAACGAACGCACCCCGGCCGACTCGCTGACCTCGACATATTCGCCGCCCAGCCACTTGCGCAACAGCTTCATCGAAGCTGATACCGATACAATGGCGGCAAACCCGCCGGGGACGCTGGCAAAGCCAGCGATAAGAAAAGGAATCGTGCCGTCATGTCTTGCGCCAAACGCTGCCTGCTGTTTGTTCTTGCCTTGTTCATTTTCGTTTCGTTCACCGCGGCTGCTACGCTTTACTCTGCCGCGCGCTGGTTGCATCACGCCGACGCACCGCAAAATTCCGATGCAATTGTCGTGCTTTCCGGCGATATCACCCGCATCTTTGAAGCGGCCCAACTGTATCATGACGGGTATGCGCCAAAGATATACATCAGCGCCGCAGTTCGCGATCCATCACTGAAACTGCTTGAACGCGAAGGCATCGCCTTCCCTGACATGGACGCCATCGCACGCCAGATATTGGTGCGAAAAGGCGTGCCGGAGAGCGCGATCGCGTGGCTGGCAAAAGACATGGTGAGCACCGCAACCGAAGCGCAGGCCACCAGGGCGCTGGTCTCAAGAGGGGAACGCCGGCTTCTGGTCATCACCTCACCCCACCACACCAGACGTACCGGCATCATTTTTCACAACGCCATGCCTGACGCGGACATTCGTGTCGTCGCAACGCGATTTGAGACTTTCCCGGAAAAATGGTGGGCCGACCAGTTGGCTGCGCGCAATGTGCTGCTCGAAGTCGCCAAGCTGACGTTCTACTTTCTCGGCGGTCGCTTCTAGTCCGGTTCGTGCCGCGGCTGCCCGCTGCCCTGGGGCTTGTCCGCGTCCTGCTGCAAGGCACGCTCGACAAAGTCCAGCCTGTCCTGGCCCCAGAACAACTCGCCCCGCACGACATAGGTCGGAGCGCCAAACACGCCAAGGGCGATGGCCTCCTGCGTGTACGCATCGTATTTGAGCCGCGCCCCGACCTGGTCCAGCCCGGCCGCGTCATGCCCGGCTTCGCGCAGGATGGTAGCGATCGTACCGGCGTCCCCAATGTCACGCTCCTCGACCCAGCAGGCACGCATACAGGCGAGTGCCACCTGCATCGCGGCTGCCGCGCCATGCGCGGCATCGACGGCAATGATCGCCAGCGCCGCCGGATCAGCTGAAGTCGGGAAATAACGCGGCTCAAGGTTCAACGGCACATCGAGGTGGGCGCGAAAGCGCCGCAACTCGGCCAGGCGATAGGCCTGGCGTTGCGCCGGCCGCTGCTTTAGCGGCAAGCCGCCTGAGGCGGGGAACACGCGGGTGTAATCGACCGGTTTTACCTTGACGGCCGCAGCGCAAGCCGCGGCGATATGCGCAAAGCGCTGGTGCCGTAGGTAACTCCAAGGCGAGGTCGCAGAGAAAAAATAATCGATGGACTCAGACATTGCGCATATGTCGAAAATGTCGCATATGCGAATTAAACTTCGAAGTGCAACATCCGGGCATTAGAGGAAGGTGAGATGCCCCGGGGTGTACCTTTCTGTTTGCGAAGACGGATAGGAGCATCCCATGCGCTACAAGCATCTCACCT
>CAITSH010000217.1 GCA_903895005.1 uncultured Pseudomonadota bacterium | reverse complement strand
TCCTGAGCCTTGAGAAAATCATTCAAAATTAACATATCTGCAAAATTTTGAACAGACGCCACACTTGTTACATCTCCAGGCCAACCAAAATTTGTTGATCCAGTAGACGCAGCATCTCCAACAGCTGTCAAGGTTGCTGTGTAAATTTGTTTAGTATTCGACAGAGCTTGCCCCATCTGTGCCTTGGCAATAGCACCGGTGATTGCTGGAAGTGCCAAGGAAGCCAAGATAGCGATGATGGAAATAACGACTAAAAGTTCAACCAAGGTGAATGCTGTGAGGCGTTTTATGAGTTTCATGATTTTGAGGGTAGAGTTTGATGAGGTGTTGTTCAATGTCTAAAAAACTTTACTCCGCCGATGATGTCCAGCAAATATTTTCTAATCTTTTTGCGAACTCCTCGACGTTCGCTCTGCTATTGAAAGCGGAAATCCGGAAATACCCCTCTCCCGCTGGGCCAAATCCGCTGCCGGGAGTGATCACGACATTGGCTTCTTGGAGCATTTTATCGAAGACCTGCCAACTGGTGAGATGTTTGGGAGCGCGGACCCAAATGTAAGGCGCGTTGGTTCCGCCTAAGGTTGCGAGGCCACATTTCTCGGCGGTTGCTCGGAGGATGGTGGCGTTGCCCATGTAATGTTCGATGAGTGCTGCGACTTGCTCCTTTCCGGCGGTCGAGTAGAGGGCCTCAGCGGCGCGTTGGGTCACGTAGCCGACGCCATTGAATTTCGTGCTGAAGCGACGGTTCCAGAGCGGATGCAGTGGGGCCAACTCGCCCGAAGCGGTGCGGCATTTCAGTTCCTTGGGGAGGACGGTGAATGCGCAACGCACGCCGGTGAAGCCTCCGTTCTTGGAGAAACTCCGGAACTCGATGGCACAGCGGCTCGCGCCTGGGATTTCGTAGATGGAATGCGGGATCTCCGGATCACGGATATAGGCCTCGTAGGCGGCGTCGAAGAGGATGATGGCTTCATGCGCGAGAGCGTATTCGACCCAAGCCGTGAGTTGGGCGCGCGTGGCGGTGGCGCCTGTCGGATTGTTCGGATAACAGAGGTAGATGAGATCCACTTTTTCTTTGGGGATCGCCGGCACGAAACCGTTCTCCGCATGGCACGGTAGATAGACCAACCCGCTGTAGAGACCGTTTTCATCCGCGTCGCCCGTGTGTCCGGCCATGACATTGGTATCCACATAGACTGGATAAACTGGGTCCATGACAGCAATGCGATTGCTGGCGCCAAAAATATCCAGGATGTTTCCGCAGTCGCATTTTGATCCATCGGAAACAAAAATCTCGTCATCTGCGATCTCAAGCCCGCGCGAACGGTAGTCGTTTTCCGCGATGGCATGTCGCAGAAACTCATACCCCTGCTCGGGACCGTATCCTCGGAAGCTACCGCGCTCGCCCATTTCATCGACAGCCTTGTGCATGGCCTCGCGAACGGCTGCAGGGAGAGGCTCGGTGACATCGCCGATACCGCAACGAATGAGGCGGGCAGCGCCTTCGGGGTTGGCGTCGGTGAAGGCTTTCACTCGGCGGTTGATTTCCGGAAAAAGGTAACCAG
>CAITSH010000216.1 GCA_903895005.1 uncultured Pseudomonadota bacterium | reverse complement strand
GTGAGCTGGGATTGGAGCCCGCCGAGGTCAGGATGCGTAACATGATCCAGCCTGAGCAGATGCCCCATGCGGTTGGCATCCCCTATCGCGACGGTGTCCCCATCGTCTACGACAGCGGTGACTATCCTGCCGTATTCAGCGACGCGGTTCGTGCCATCGGCGGGCTGGCGGCGTTCCGTGAAACGCAGCGGCTGGCTCTTGAGCAAGGGCGCTTCCTAGGCCTGGGCTTCGCCCCCTATGTGGAAGGCACGGGCTGCGGTCCTTTCGAGGGGGCAACCGTGAAGATCGATCCGTCTGGAGGCATCGTCGTTGCCACCGGCGCCGCCTCGCAGGGCCAGGGACACGAAACGGCGCTCGCCCAAGTCGCAGCGGATCAATGGGGGGTAACACCCGATGAGGTGACAATGCTGCTTGCTGATACCTCGACCATCGCTCACGGCTACGGGACCATCGCCAGCCGGATCGCAGTCACCTCCTCGGCGGCCATCCGCGCAGCCAGTACGACCTTACGGCGCAAGGTATTTGAAATTGCCGGTGGTCTGCTCGAATGCAGTCCGGAGGATCTCGAGCTACGCGATGGCGCGGTGGTGCTGAAGGGTGTTCCGAAACACCGGGTCAGCCTGGCAGAAGTCGCCCGCGCGGCGCAGCCGGGGCGCGAGAGCCGGCGCCCCCAAGGCATGCCAGGCGGGCTCGAAGTCACAGAATACTTTGAGCCCGAGGCGGTGACCTGGTCCTACGGCACCCATGCCGCGATCGTTGAGGTCGATACCGAGACTGGCGAAATCGCAATCGCCAAGTACGTGGTTTCTCACGACGCAGGCGTGCTCATCAACCCGGCAATAGCCAGTGGCCAAATCGTGGGCGGCATCTGCCAGGGAATAGGGGGCTGTCTGCTCGAGCGCGTGATTTACGATCCCGAAGGTCAGAACCTGACCGGATCATTCATGGACTATGCCATGCCGCTCGCCTCCCACATGCCCGAGGTGGAGATGTTGCACACTGAGATTCCCTCCCCGCTCAATCCCATGGGCATCAAGGGCTTGGGCGAGGGCGGCGCGGTGGGGCCGCCCGCGGCGATCATCAACGCGGTATGCGATGCGCTCAAGCCATTCGGATTCGAGTTGAACCGAAGTTACGTCAGTCCGCAGGAGATCGTCGCCTTCCTGAGACAGCGTCAGCAGGCCAAGACCTGATAATTCCTGTGCGAAAGATGGCGCGATGCGGTTCTCGCGCGCATCTTTCAGGCCTTGGCAAAGCCCAAAGCGCGGAAAAAACTGGCAATCACCGGATACATTGCGGGCGGCTGTACCCTCGTCCCAATCGATGAGCATGCCCTAAACGTAAGTTCGTATCAGCCGGGTCGGGATGGAGTCTTCTTGGATTCTCATCCAACAGTCAATCGGGCACGATACGATCATGCCAAAGTTGCATTGAATCCTTAAACCGGAACCGTAGGGGAAAGCCTTTCCACGGAAGCATCAACATCGATGTAATTACATTGACATCGATGAAAATAGAGTGCTAACTTGTTTCTGTCCCTGAATATAAAACGCACCAACAGATGCGAACCGGGATGTCTCTAATTCCACCACCAAAGCCGGTGGACAGCAAGGAGGGGAATCATGTCGATTTTTTTACGGATGGTCGTCGCATTCGTTTTATTTTCCGGTGTTCTATGCGGAAATTTTGCCTATGCGCAGCCATATCCATCCAAGCCGGTTCGAATAATCATTTCCTTTCCGCCGGGCGGAATTACCGATTTACTTGCAAGACAGCTTGCTCAAAAGCTCCAGGACAGTCTTGGAGGGACATTTATCGTAGATAACCGGCCCGGTGGAAATTTCATCATCGCGGCTGAAGCAGCCGCGAAGGCCGCGCCCGACGGGCACACATTATTCCTGGTCGTTGACAGCACTTTTACGCTGAACCCTTTGCAAAATGCAAAGCTTCCTTACGACCCGATTCGTGATTTTGCGCCGATTTCCCTCGTCGCTTTGCAGTCACTGTTCATTGTTGCGAAGGCCAATGCCCCGGGGGGCAATTTCAAGGAAGTTTTGGCCTACGCCAAAGCGAATCCGGGAAGAGTTACTTTCGGTTCTTCGGCACTTGTGGCGCAACTGATCGGCGAGCAGATAAAGGCGAGCGCGGGGATCAATATGCTGCACATTCCGTTCAAAGGGTCTCCGCCGATGCTGCAGGCACTTCTGTCCGGCGATTTGGATTTTGCCATCACCACCTTCCTCCCCTACGCAAATTACACCAAGGAAGGCAAGCTTCGGGGCCTCGCTGTTACAGGTCCTGGCAGGGAAACCCCGTCGCCAGATACGCCAAGCCTGCGTGAACTCGGGTTTCCGGAAATTGGCTATCAGCTCTGGTTTGGGCTGGTTGCGCCCGCGGCGACACCAAAATCGGTATTGGACAAGCTGCAAGCGGAAACAGGCAAAGCGCTCAAAGATCCTGAATTCAGGCAACGCCTGATTGCAGCCGGGTTGGAGCCAGCTCCGAGCACGCCGGAGCAACTTGGATCGATGATCAAGAGTGATCTTGAAAAATGGGGAAAGGTCATCAAGGCGGCAGGAATCACGCTTGGGGACTGAGGCATGACCAACGATCATAGCTTGGTACGTCTCAGGCGAAGGAATACTCCTCTCCGTTTCGGCATTTATCATCTCAGCGTAAATCCGCCTTCAGCTTTGTAACGAACTATCAACGATATCTTTGGTCGCGCATTAATATGAAAGGCTGCACATGGGCTCAGTAGTTGGAATCGACATTGGCGGTACATTCACCGACCTCGCCGCCTTTGATCCCGTTTCAAAGCGGTTTTTCTTTGAAAAAACATCAAGCACAACAGCGCCGGATGAAGGGGCGGTTGATTGCCTGAAACGGCTTGGTGGTGCCGGGTTCAAAGTTGAAAATGCCGAAATCCTGAAGCACGGCTGCACCGTTGTGATCAACAGCATATTGGAGCGCCGTGGAGCCAAGACCGCTCTTGTAACAACGGATGGGTTTCGCGACATTCTGGAGATCGGGAGGGGAAACCGGCCCGAGTCTTTCAATCTGTTTTTTCGCAGGTTGGCGCCCCTTGTTCCGCGGGAATTCAGATATGAACTGAAGGAGCGCATTTCTGCGAAGGGCGAAATCACCACGCCCCTGGATCAAACCCAACTGGCGGGGTTGGCCGCGTCGTTGAAAAGCGCCGGAATAGAAGCGATCGCGATTTGTTTTTTGCATTCCTACCGCAATCCGGTGCATGAGATGGCCGTGGCGCAATTTCTCAAAGCCCAGGGCAATTGGTTTGTGACGACTTCCCACGAATTATCACGGGAATTCAGGGAATACGAGCGCACCTCGACGGCGGTAGTAAACGCATTTGTCGGCCCGCGTACCAGCACATACGTCAACCGTTTTCGCGCGGGGGCCTCGAAGGCGGGATTTAGCGGGCGGGTCCTCTTGATGGGTTCCAACGGCGGCGTCCTCACGGTTGAGGATGCGATTCAGCGTCCGGTTCTACTGATCGAGTCCGGGCCTGTCGGCGGTGCTGCCGGAGCGGCGGAACTCGGTCGCGTTACGAACAATCCCAATCTTATTGCGTTTGACATGGGGGGAACGACGGCGAAGGCGGTGCTTCTTGAGAACGGCGAGGCTGCCGTCACACCGGTCTATTACGCCGCAGGTTACAACCGCGGCTATCCGGTCCAGGCGGCGGTTCTCGATATTGTCGAGGTCGGCACCGGTGGTGGCAGCATTGCCTCTATAAATGAATTTGGTGCACTGACCGTGGGTCCGCGCAGCGCCGGCGCGACGCCTGGCCCGGTCTGTTACGGCAATGGCGGCACCGAACCCACCATCACCGATGCGAATCTTGTTCTCGGTCGCCTTCATCCGGACCATTTCCTCGGGGGACAAATCAAGCTTGATGCCGCTGCAGCAGAGCGGGCGATAGCGGCACTCGCGCTCAGCCTGGGCGAGCCCATTTATCGGGTAGCGGAGGGCATTATCAATCTAGCCACCCTGACGATGGCCTCCGCCGTGAAGATAACGACGATTGAAAGAGGACATGACCCGCTCGACTTCACCATGGTTGCCTACGGTGGTGCCGGTCCGTTGCACGCCGCGGCTGTTGCAAAAGAGCTGGGAGTCAAGACTGTCATCATTCCCCCCCATCCCGGCCATTTCTGCGCGTACGGCATGCTGTATGCAAATCTTCGCTACGATTTTGTGAAAATGTTTTCAACGCCTTTGCTTGAACTTGATTTTGCCGCTGCCGAGCGTGACTATCAGGCGCTCGAGGATGAGGGAAAGGCAACGTTATCTGAAGTTGGTGTGGTTCTCGATAAAATAAATATTTCGCGATTTGCCGACATGCGCTACCTGGGGCAGGAGCATACGATCAAGATTCGACTGCCCAGCTCCATGAAGACGCAGACCGCGCAGGGTCTGCACCAGTTGTTTGAGGATGGATATGCCAAGCGCTATGGTCATATCAGTGAAAATGTCCCCGTCAACATCGTCAACTTGCGGGTCGTTGTTGACGGCGTCGCAGAGCGTCCCCCGATTGAAAAAATAGAACGCAATGACAATCCGCCGCATCCGGTTTCGCGGAAAGTTAATTTCGACGGTGTAAATTTTATCTCGTGCGACGTCTGGCAGCGCAGCGAGTTGTCGCCCGGATATCGCATCGAGGGGCCGGGCATTATCGAAGAGGCCGCCTCGACCACCGTCCTTCCCCCGGGTACTGCGGCAACGCTTGACGAATTCGGCAACATCATCATTGATATACGGAGCGAAAGATGAGCACAGCCTCGAACGAAATTGGGAAAGGCGGCCTGCCGGTGAGGGCTAAATTCGATCCGATCATGCTTGAGGTTGTCCGAAGTCTGCTGGTCGCAATCATGGACGAGTGCGAGATCAACCTGTCCCGAACGGCGTTCAGTCCGATTATTTACGAAGTCAAGGATTACTGCATTGGCCTGCTGGATAAAAATTGTCGCACTATCGCGCAGAGTCGCGGCAGCGTTCCAACGTTCATGTCCGACCTCGGCGATTCGGTAAAGGACGGCATCGATATCTACGGCGAGGACGGCTTTGAGCCCGGTGACGTGCTGCTGATGAATTTCTCAGATATTTGCGGTCAGCACCTTAATAACGTCGTCGTTTACATACCGGTGTTTCTTGGCAAGGAGTTGATCGGGTTTATGGCATCGCGGGCACACTGGTCCGATGTTGGCGGAAAGAACCCCGGATCCTGGTGCACGGATTCCACCGAAATATTCCAGGAAGGACTGCAAATGCGGTCGCTGAAGGTTTATAAGGCGGGGAAGCCAGATCCGGAAATCCTGAGGGTAATCCGCCACAATATCCGGATGCCCGAGATGTCCATGGGTGACATGGAAGCGCAAATCGCTGCCTGCGAATTGGGGCGGCAACGGTACGTGGCGCTGATTGAGAAATATGGCTGGACCCAGGTCCATGACTGCATTAACTACATGTGGGATCAATGTGAGGCGCTTGCACGTCAGCAGATTCGGGCAATGCCCGACGGAACCTACCACGCCGAATCTTTTTTAGATGACGATGGTGTCACGCCGGACAAGATCATCCCGATAAAAATCAGCGTCATCGTCAAGGGTGATTCGCTGACCGTCGATTATTCCCAATTGGCCCCGCAGACGCCGGGTCCGATGAATTGCGGATATAGCGCAGGGATCAGTGCGGCAAAGGTCGCGATGAAGAGCGCGCTCGTGCCTGGTGTCCCGGCGAATGAAGGGACATTTCGTGCGTTAAACGTCATCCTTCCGCCCGGAACCCTGATGAGCGCCGTTGACAATGCGGCGATGTCATTGTGGACGGTGACAATCAAAACCATCGTTGACACGATACTCCGGGCGATGGCCGACGCAATTCCGGACAGAATACCGGCGGCGCACCATGGTTCCATGGGAGCGTTCATGTTTGCCGGTCGTCACCCTGACACTGGCGGCCGGTTTTCAACCGTGGATTCGGTGCTCGGTGGATGGGGCGCCCATCCCAATGGGGACGGATTCTCACCGCTCAAGACGGTCACGCACGGGGATACGCGGCAAGTTCCCACTGAGGTTGAGGAAACTTTCTGGCCGCTGGTCATTAAACGGTACGAATGGAGGCCCGATTCTGCGGGGCCGGGCAAGTTTCGCGGTGGACTCGGATTGCGCAAGGTTTACGCTATGCCGATGGATGCGAGGCTGACGGTTGCTTTTGAGCGGTCCAAATGCGCCCCGTGGGGTTTGTTCGGCGGTGGGGCTGCCCAGGTTGGGTGTGCCCGGGTAAGGAACCCGGGTGAGACGGAGTGGAAAACATACCAAAAGGGCACCGGAATCGCTGTCGTCGCCGGGACAGAGGTTGAGTTGCTTTCAGCCGGCGGTGGTGGCTACGGACACGCATACGAGCGCGACGTGGCGCGGGTGCTCGATGACGTCCGCCAAGGCTATGTCACGGTTGAAGGGGCGAAGACGGACTACGGCGTTGTGATTGATAGTGACAGAATGACAATCGACGAATCGAAGACGGCTGCGTTAAGAAAAACAATGCAGCATAGCGTCAGTAGTGCCTAACAATTTCTTCTTGGTTAAAACAATGCGAACGTTGAAGGGGAGTGAACACAGTACGGAAAATTCGTATGTGGATAACATTGCATATGAATTGCGTGATACGTATCGCGCGATAGCTCGGGCCTTTCAGGCAGAAGCCGAGCGATTCGGTGTCTCGATGGGAATGTGGATGTTTCTTAGGGCATTGCGCCAGCAAGATGGACTGACTCAAAAAGAGCTGATCAATAGCGCCGGGTTGATGCAGCCGGGAACAAGCGCCGCACTAAAGCAAATGGAACGCTTAGGTCTTATCCGCCAGGAGTCCGACAAGGACGACCGTCGCAAGGTGAGAATTTATCTCACCCCGAAATCACGTGTTTTGTTGCGAAAGCTTGTTCCAATTTCATCAAAAGTAAGGACTCAGGCGACGAGTGATTTCTCCAAGCAGGAGATCGTGTCGCTGGTTAACTTGCTTGGCCGCATCAAGGCAAACATAGCGGTGGCACCGAAGTCTCCGTTGAAACGCCAGACCACTCGCGCAACGCGAGAAAAATAATTTAAAGGGGAGTCAGATATGCGGCAAGCAAAAGGCATGATGCTGCGCGTTCTCGCGGCTGGGGGGATTTTTTTATTTATGGCGGGGATTGCCTATTCGCAAGATAAGTTTCCCAGCAGGCCAATCCAGTTAGTTGTGCCGTTGGCGGCGGGTACCACCATCGATTTTGTTGCAAGAGCTTATGCCGAACGGCTCTCCCAGCGTTTAGGGCAGCCGGTAGTGGTTCAAAACCGTCCCGGTGCCGGCGGCACGATAGCCGGACAGTTCGTTGCGAAATCCGCGCCCGATGGCTACACGATCCTGATTGTTAACTCGCAGCACACGATCAATCCTACGCTCTACCGCAACCTTCCCTACGATACTTTGTCCGAGTTTTCCGGGATTGCGCAAATCGGCGAGGCGCCGAGTCTTGTTGTTGTTCATCCCAAGCTGGGGGTGCGATCATTAAAAGAGTTTGTCGCACTGGCAAAACAACGGCCGCGACAGATAAATTACGGTTCTGCCGGAGTCGGAACGACGACGCACATCGGTGCCGCGTATTTCTTTTCACGCGCCGGCATTGACCTGGTGCACGTCCCCTATAAGGGCGGCGAGCTCATTGCGGACATGGTTGCTGGCCGTGTTGAGGCGATGGTCGTGCCTGTTGCGTTTCTCCTGCAATATATCAAGGACGGAAGGTTGCAGGCTCTTGGTGTGACGACGCGTGAACCCCTGCAGTCGCCGCTGGAAGTTCCGTCAATCGAGCAGGCAGCCGGTCTTCCTGGATTCCAGTACGCCACCTATTATGGTTTTGTTGCGCCGGCAAAAACCCCGAAAGCGATCATCGATCAACTGAGCAGAGACATTCGGCAGGTTACAGAGGAGAAGGAGCTAAGGGAAAAATTTGCCGCCCAAGCGATTTTCCCTCGTGATCTCGGTCCTGCGGATTTTGATGCATTCATTCGTGCCGATCTCGAGCGAATCGGTCCGATAATCAAATCAATCGGGGCGGAGTCCAATTAAAACAATTAAAATTTGGGCGCTGGCAGAAATACGTTGCACTCGTTTACCGGTACATTGATCTGTCGTGAAGCCAGCGCCCTTTCCTTATCTCATTCCAAAAAGTCTAGACGAAGCGGTTGACCTTCTTAGCGTCCATCGCGACTGACCTGTTCCTCATTTATTTCCACCGAAACAAAAGCAAAAGCCACCCGATTACGCCTTTGGCTGTGGTGCCGGCAGCCAACTGACACCATAGTGCTTAACTGAAACAACCCTTTTGATGCGCGCCGCGGCAGCCATTTGTCTTGCGTTTGATAGGCCGGTTCCGAGTCCGGGTCTGGTTCCGCTTTTCGGTATCGAGAAAAATTCACCAACCGCAAAATCCTATCTGCGTGGATTAAAGAGACGTTCTTTCGATCTTTTATCGATAACTCAATAATAAGAATTACAGTATAAAAAATATATAATTTGCAAACTTATCATTAAGTTAATTATC
>CAITSH010000215.1 GCA_903895005.1 uncultured Pseudomonadota bacterium | reverse complement strand
TTGCGCAACTTGAATCGACTCGAAGAAGATCGATCGGGAACCCAAACCGCCGCCTGTGCGGCGCTCAATGAGGAGAAACCCATGACCCGTCTCACCCGCTTGACGCCCCGCCTGGCCGCAACGGCGCTGTTCACCACACTCCTAGCGGCAACGGCCCTGTTCTCCGGCGCCGCATCTGCAGCAGACTACCCGGTTCGTCCGGTCAAATGGGTGGTGCCTTATACGCCCGGCGGCACCACAGACGTACTGGCACGCATCGTCGCGCAATGGCTGTCGGAAAAGCTGGGGCAGCCCTTCGTCGTCGAGAACAAGCCCGGCGGCGGCAACAACATCGGCGTGGACTTCGTAGTCAAGTCCGCCCCGGACGGCTACACCATGCTGCTCGTCAATCCGGCCAACGGCATCAACGCAACCTTGTACAAAAACCTGCCGTTCAATTTTGTCCGCGATATTGCGCCGGTCGCCGGCCTGGTGAAATCCCCCAACGTAATGGAAGTCACCAACAACTTCCCGGCCAAAACCGTCGCTGAATTCATCGCGTACTGCAAGGCCAATCCGGGCAAGATCAACATGGCCTCCTCGGGCAGCGGCACCTCGGTGCATATGTCGGGCGAGCTGTTCAAGTCCATGACCGGCTGCAACATGCTGCATGTGCCCTTCAAGGGTGCGGGTCCCGCGCTCACCGAGCTTATTTCCGGGCAGGTGCATGTGCTGTTCGACAACCTGCCCTCTTCGATCGGTCATATCAAGGGCGGCCGTATCCGCGCCCTCGCCGTAACCTCTGACGGCCCCGAACCCTCACTGCCCGGTGTCCCGACGGTCGCAGCGACCGTACCCGGTTATGAGGCCACCGCGTGGTTCGGCATCGGCATGCCAAAGGGCACGCCGGCGGACATCATTGAAAAGGTCAATGCCGAGGTGAACCGCGCCCTGGCCGATCCGGGCATGCGCGCCAAGCTTGCCGACCTGGGCGGCAAGCCGATTCCGGGCACGCCGGCGGACTTTGGCAAAATCATCGTCGAAGAAACGAACAAATGGGAGAAGGTCGTCATCAGCTCGGGTGCCAAAGTCGAATGACGCAAGAGACCTCTGCCGCGAAACACGGCGTGACGGACCGCGCGGGGCTTGAAGCAGCGGTTGCATACACCCTCACCCACGAGACCTCGTGGGACCGCGACAACAGCGATAACTGGGGCATTCACAACGCCGATCGTCCGCCGTGGAACAAGCTGCTCGGACCGGTACACCCGCGCGGCCCCGTTTCGGGCGTGGTGCACGTGGGTGGACAGCGCGTCATCGAATGGGGTGAGCCGCACCGCCCCGACCTCACCTTTTCGGTGGCAAAGACCTATCTCGCGCTGCTCACCGGTGTCGCACACGAAAGCGGACTCTTACCCGACCTGGACGAACCGGTGGGGGCGCGCCTGCGCGGCATCGGCTTTGACAGCACGCACAACCGTTCGGTGACCTGGCTCCAGCTGTTGCAACAGTCCAGCGAATGGGAAGGCGAATGCTTCGGTGTTCCCGACCAGGTCGATCGTTACCGCCACCTGCAATTCCAGCCGCCACGCAGCACGGACGGCCACGCCAAGGGCGATGCCCGCCCGCTGCAAGCGCCCGGCACGTTCTGGGAATACAACGACGTTCGCATCAACCAGCTTTCACTCGCGCTGCTGCACCTGTTTCGCCGTCCCCTCCCCGAGGTGTTCCGCGAGACCATCGCGCAACCCTGCGGCGCGAGCAACCACTGGCGCTGGGTGGGCTATGACAACAGCTGGGTGAACATCGACGGCAAACCCATGCAATCAGTACCCGGCGGCACGCACTGGGGCGGCGGCATTTCAATCGGCAGTGCCGACCAGGCGCTGATCGGGCAAATGCTGCTCGACGGCGGCCGCGTCA
>CAITSH010000214.1 GCA_903895005.1 uncultured Pseudomonadota bacterium | reverse complement strand
TTTCGCGTTTTCGCCCGAGCGTTTGGTATCGTTTGCATCGTCAATTGAAAGTAACTCAATCGTGCGACCGTTTACGCCTCCGGCATCGTTTATCTTCTTGAAGTACGCGAGAGCGCCGCTACGTATATCTTCTCCAAGCTCCTTGTTGGCACCGGACAGGGGCGTCGATTGACCGATAAGAATGGACTTGGTTGTGACTCCGGCAATCGGGGCTTGAGACGCTGCCGTTAGCGGTAGCGTAAGCGCCAGTCCCAACAATGCAAATCGCCAGCTGCGGTTTTCCATGTATTGAGCTCCCTCTTTTTGGCAGACCACCCCGCTGGCCGGCGTTCTTCAAAGCGTGGCGAGCCTCGGTCGGGGGACGAATTCTTGCCTGACATTGTACCGGTTCTTCGTCGCCTCGCGAGCAGGTTCACGCACAAGGCATAGCCGCCGGCACCGGGGCGTTAAACCAAATCCTAACGGGTTAGATTCCGACGTTATGGCGCTTAAGAACCAAAAAATTCCTTTGCTTTATCCATCCAGGATTTTGCGCGGGGATTGTGGCGATCACCATCGGAAAGATTCAGTGTTTCCAGTTCCCGTAACAAGTCTTTTTGTCTATCGGTCAGTTTCACCGGCGTTTCGACAACGACATGGCAGAAAAGGTCGCCTAAATTTTGGCTGCGTACGCCACGGATACCCTTGCCCCTCAGACGGAACGCTTTGCCGCTTTGCGTTTCCGGGGGAATTTTCATTTTTGCGGCACCGTCGAGCGTGGGAATTTCAATTTCTCCACCCAACGCCGCCGTTGTGAAACTGATCGGCATTTCGCAATGCAGGTCGTCATGGTCGCGCTGGAATACCGCATGGGCCTTGAGCTGCAACTGCACGTAAAGGTCTCCTGCCGGTCCGCCGTTTTGCCCGGCCTCACCTTCTCCCGCGAGACGGATGCGATCGCCTTCGTCGACGCCTGCCGGTATTTTTACGGACAGGGTCTTGTGTTGCTTTGTGCGGCCTGCGCCGGAGCAGGTCGGGCAGGGTTCGGGGATGATTTTGCCGGTGCCGTGGCAACGCGGGCAGGTTTGCTGGATTGAGAAGAACCCCTGTTGCATGCGCACCTGACCGTGTCCTTCGCAGGTAGGGCAGTTTTTCGGCGAGGTTCCGGGCTTGGCGCCGGAGCCTTTGCAAGGCTCGCACGCAACCATTGTCGGAACGCGGATTTTAGTTTCCGTGCCCTTGGCTGCGTTCTCAAGTGAGATTTCCAGGTTGTATCGAAGGTCCGCCCCGCGGGACACGCCGGAGCGACCACCGCGTCCGCCAGCCGTCTGGCCGAAGATATCTCCAAAAATATCACCAAATGCGTCGGAGAAATTGGAAAAACCCTGAGCCCCGGCGCCCGCGGCGGACGGGTCTACACCGGCGTGGCCGTAACGGTCATATGCAGCGCGCTTGTTGGCATCGGAGAGCATCTCGTAGGCCTCTTTGGCCTCCTTGAACTGCTCTTCCGACTTCGGGTTGTCAGGGTTTCGGTCCGGGTGATGTTTCATGGCAAGCTTGCGGTAGGCTTTCTTGATCGCCTCTTCGTCAGCGTCCTTGTTGACACCCAGAACTTCGTAATAGTCTCGTTTTGCCATTTGGTGGGAACCTTAAACGCAAAGACGCAAAGTGCACGTTCCGGCGGGGCCGGCCAGTGTCACTTTGCGCCGTTGGCGCTGTTGCGTGGGACTGC
>CAITSH010000213.1 GCA_903895005.1 uncultured Pseudomonadota bacterium | reverse complement strand
TGGGCGGTGCCGGCACTGCTGCTGGTCACCGCCGCGGCCACGCTGGGTGCCTGGACCTTGTGGCATAACCGTCCGGGTAATTTCAATATCCGCCCCGAACCCAAGCTGTCTGCGGTGCTGGTGACGACCGGCCCCTACCGGTACATGCGCCATCCGATGTATTCGGCAGTGCTGTTGTTCGCCGCCGCCGAGGTAGTCGCTTATTCTGACCCGTGGAAAATCCTTGCGTGGGCAGCCCTGTTTGCGGTGTTGCTGGGTAAGGCCGTTCTTGAAGAGCGCGGACTTGCCGGGCAGTTCGCCAACTATGGGGCCTACGCCGCGCGTGTGCGGCGCTTTATTCCCTGGCTGTTCTGAGCAACGCGCTGTTCAGAAAACCGATTCGGCGTTCAGGTGATCCATCACCTGTTGCTCCAGGTCCGGCGCAAGGCAATCGAATTCCTGCAACTCGGGCATCGCGCGCAGCCAGGTGAGCTGGCGCTTTGCAAGCTGGCGTGTGGCAAACACGCCCTTGTCGCGCATGCCGGCGCGGTCATGGTCGCCGGCAAGGTATTCCCAGGCCTGGCGGTAGCCGACGCAGCGCATCGCCGGCAGGTCGGCGCGCAAGGCGAAGCGCTTTTTCAATTCCTTCAGCTCGTCCACCAGGCCGGCTACAAGCATGGCGTCAAAGCGCATCGCGATGTGCTGGTGCAGCTTGGCGCGATCTGATGGCACCAGTGCAAGACCGACCATACGCACAGGCAACGCCAATGCCGCGCCGCTGCGCTGCTGTAACGATGACAGGGGTTTGCCGGTGAGGTGATGTACTTCCAGTGCGCGCTGAATACGCTGGGCATCGGTCGGCTTGAGGCGCGCCGCGGTCGGCGCATCGATTTCGGCCAGCCGCGCGTGCATGCGCGGCCAGCCATGGCGCGTCGCTTCAAGCTCGAGCGCGGCGCGCAGCGCCGGGTCGGCCGCCGGCAGATCGGACAGCCCCTCACGCAGTGTCTTGAAGTAAAGCATCGTGCCTCCGACCAGCAGGGGCGTGCGGCCGCGCGCGCAGATCTCCTGCATCAGGATCAGGGCTTCGGCGCGAAAACGTGCCGCCGAATAGGCATCGGTCGGATCGAGGATGTCGATGAGGTGGTGCGGTACCGCCGCGCGTTCGGCGGCCGTCGGTTTGGCCGTGCCCACATCCATGCCGCGAAACACTTGGGCCGAGTCGACGCTGATGATTTCCACCGGGTGGCGTGCGGCGATGGCCATCGCGAGGGCGCTCTTGCCGCTGGCCGTCGGACCCAGCAGCGCAATGGCGGGCGGCAGGTTTATGTCCTGCTTATCCATGTGCGACCGTGAAGGAGATTGTTCTGCGTGTCGTCGCGGGGGTGTATGCCCTCGTCCTTGAGCCCTTAGTTTTCAGGGCGGAAGTAGCTGGAAACCCGCGCCTGGCGGGGCTTTCCAGTCGATAGCCTATCGCATCAAGGCGTGGGGGGCGGTCCTCAAGCATGCGTTTGGGCGTGCTCAACGCCCGCGCATGAACAGCTTGTCGAGGTCGGCAAGGCTCATCTGGTACCAGGTCGGCCGGCCGTGGTTGCATTCGCCGGCGCGCTCGGTCTGTTCCATTTCGCGCAACAGCGCGTTCATCTCCGAGGTGGTGAGGCTGCGGTTGGCGCGAACCGCACCATGACAGGCGAGGGTGCCCAGCAGTTCGTTCTGGCGTTCAGTAAGCACGCGTGTGGCGCCGTATTCGCGCACGTCCTTGAGCAGGGCGCGCGCGAGCTCCGGAATGTCGGCCGAGGTGAGCATCGCAGGCACCGCGCGCACGGCGAGCGCGGTGGGCGACAGCGGGGCGATGTCAAAGCCGAGTTTCGCCAGCGTATCGCCTTGTTCTTCGGCGGTGGCGACATCGAGCCGGTCGGCGTTGAAGGTCACCGGGATCAGCAGCTTTTGTGTCGACAGTTCGCGCAGGTCGAGCGCGAGCTTGAGCTTTTCGTAGAGGATGCGCTCGTGCGCGGCATGCATGTCCACCAGCACCAGCCCGGCCTTGTTCTGCGCGAGTATGTAAATGCCGTGCAACTGGGCCACTGCATAGCCGAGCGGTTGCTCAAGGTCTGCGGCAGGGGCGTTGACAGAGCTGGCCTCGTTGCGCGCATCGGCAAACATCGCGGCATAGGCGGCCGCCGGTTGCGCCACGGCAAGCGAGCCCTGCTGCGGACGCATCATGTAGGGCAGGGGGCGCGTGCCCGCCCACGAGGGCGCGGAAAGCGTGCTGTTTCCCGGCGATGCGCCGGTCCCGGTGTTCTCAGGCGCTGCGTCAGGCGGCGCGGCAAAGCCGACCCCAACATTTGCTGCAGGCGTTTCGGCCGCCGTGCCGGCGAGGGCGCGGGAGACGCTGTGAAAGACAAACTGATGGACCGGGCGGCTGTCGCGAAAACGCACCTCGGTCTTGGCAGGATGCACGTTGACATCAACGCCGTGCGGGTCGATGTCGACGAAGATAACGTAGGCCGGGTGGCGGTCGCCGTGCATCTGGTCCTGGTAGGCGGCGCGCAGCGCGTGGACCAGCAACTTGTCGCGCACGAAGCGGCCGTTGACGAACACATACTGGTGGTCGCGCGAGCCGCGCGCCTGCGCCGGAGAGCCGGCAAAGCCCGACACGCGCAGGTCACCAGCCTCGGCCTCGACTGCGCGCGCGCCGGCGGCAAATTCTTCGCCCAATAGGGCGGCAACGCGGCGCGCCGAATCGCCGGCGGCAAGATGCCAGGACACGCGCCCGTTGTGCTTGAGGCTCATCGTGACGTCGGGTCGCGACAGTGCGACGCGCTTGAACTGGTCTTCGCAGTGCGCGAACTCGGTCGCTTCCGTCTTGAGGAATTTGCGCCGGGCCGGGGTGTTGAAGTAAAGGTCGTCGACGTCGATGCTGCTGCCGGGCGGATGCGCCGCCGGCTGTGAAGCCTCGGCCGGACCGCCCGCCGCCGCAATGGACCACGCGTGCGCGGCATCGCCGGTGCGGCTCACGAGCGAGACGCGCGCGACCGAGGCGATGCTCGCCAGCGCCTCGCCGCGACACCCGAGCGACATCACGCCCTCGAGGTCATCGAGGCTGGCGATCTTGCTCGTGGCGTGGCGCGCGAGTGCGAGCGGCAGGTCGGCTTTGGGGATGCCGCCGCCGTTGTCGGTGACCTTGATACCCTTCACGCCGCCTTGCAGCAGGGTCACGCTGATTTCGGTCGCGCCCGAATCGAGGCTGTTCTCGAGCAACTCCTTGAGCACCGAGGCCGGGCGCTCCACCACCTCGCCGGCGGCGATCTGGCTGATGAGCGTGTCGGGGAGAAGCTTGATCGAGGCCATGGGCGGTTTGGGAAGGGACATTGCGTAAATTCAGGCGATTGCACGCCAATTTCAGGTATTTCGCAGACCGACGCGATTATACAGTCGGTAGAATGCTCGCCTTGATCGGATCACGAACGAAAAAAGGGCGGCGCGAAACCTATGGGTATGGACTTGCTGATGCAATTGCTGGATCTGCTGCTGCACCTGGATAAACACCTTGCCGCCATGCTCGCGCAATACGGCACCTGGGTTTACGCCATCCTGTTCCTGATTATTTTTTGTGAAACCGGATTGGTGGTCGCGCCGTTTTTGCCCGGTGATTCTCTGTTGTTCGTAGCAGGCGCGCTGTGGGCGGCCTCTGACATGAATCCGCATGCCCTCGTGGTGGTGCTGGTGGTTGCGGCGATTCTTGGCGACGGTGTCAATTACGCCATCGGCAACTATCTCGGGCCGCGGGTGTTTCACTGGGAGGATTCGCGCTGGTTCAACCGCAAGGCGCTCGATCGCACCCATGCGTTCTACGAAAAGCACGGTGGCAAGACCATCGTCATCGCGCGCTTTTTGCCCTTCATTAGAACCTTCGCGCCGTTTGTCGCGGGAATCGGCAGCATGAGCTATCCGCGCTTTCTCGCCTACAACGTCGGTGGCGCGCTGTTGTGGGTGGTGTCGCTGGTCTACGCCGGCGTGTTTTTCGGCAACCTGCCGTTCATCCGCAACAACCTGACTGCGGTGATCTTCGGCATCATCGGCTTGTCCTTGCTGCCGCTGGTCATCGCCTTTGCACGCGAAAAAATGCGCAAGGCCTGAGACCTGGGTCCTAAGGCTCAAGACCTGAGGCAGAATCGCCGCGGCACCTGAATCTGCGGCAATAGAATCAGACCCAGCCTTGGCGCCACACTGCGTTGTCGCGCAACTCGCGCCAGGCGATGCGGCGTGTTTTTCTCGAATAAGCCGCTTCGATCTCCACCCACTCGATCGCGCCTTCCGGCGGATCAGCCTCGATCACCTTGGTCACGAGGAAATGTTTTTCCTTCGCGACCGGCTTCACGGCCGTCCATTTGGTCAGCAGCAGTTTTTTCGGATGCAGTGGGTTCGTCATGGTCTGGAGCTTAGCGGAAAGGCCGTGGAGCATTTAATATGATGGACGAATCGGCTAAATTATTAATTAAAATAATAGGTTAGGTAAATTTTTCGAACGACGCGCGCGCAATCCGGCAGTAAATGGATACCGGGGGCACATCCGAGCCCGACTTTTTTAGGGGGCGCTCAATCGGATCCACCTGCGATATTGCCCTAAAACAGCTCCGCCCCCCCCCACCACCTAGACTTAGGTCGAATGTCTAACTATATGTTTTCTTGATATTATTCTTTTCAAGATCGGAGAGAAGCCGGCTCAAAAAAACGGCCACGAGTTGAATACCGCAGGACACAGGCTTTGCGTTAAAGGCCACGAGGCGGATTGAAAGCTTGGCGGGATAAATCGAAATTGGATTTGGGAGAGCGTGTGGCGCCTTCGATGCCGTTGAACAAAAACGGAGTCACGCTTTGCCGGGGGCTGCTTGCCCTCGTCGGAATGTTCGTCGCCGGCCTCTCAATCGCCCAGGTTCCCCAGCCCGATGCGGGCCGCATCCTGCAGGAAACGCGTCCCGCGCCCGAGCGCCGTCCCGAAACCAACCTGCCGCCCATCCAGAGCCCGGCCGCACCGCGCGCATCCGTTCCCGCCTCCGGCGCGAACGATGTACGGGTCAATGTCACCAATTTTGATTTCACCGGCAACAACACGATCTCGACCGAGCGGCTGCGTGCGGTCGTGGCCGCGTGGTCCAATCGCGCGCTGACCTTTGGTGAGCTTATCGAAGCGGTCGAGGCGGTCGAAGCTGCGTACAAGTCGGCCGGCTATTTCCTGGCGCAAGGTTACCTGCCGCCGCAAAAAATCAAGGATGGTGCGATCGAGATCGCGATCAGCGAGGGCACGCTCGGCGATGCCCGCCTCGAGGGCGAAAGCCGCGTCAACTCTGAGGTCCTCTTTGCGTATCTTGACCGGCTCCCCAAGGGCAAGGCCTTGACGCTGCCCGTGCTCGAGCGCCAGATACTGCTCATCAACGAGGTTGCCGGTGCGCGTGCAAGCCTCGACCTGCAGGCCGGCCAGCAGGAGGGCAGCACCGACGTTGTGCTGGCGCAGCAGCCCGATGAGGTCACCACCGGGCGCATCGAATTCAACGATCACGGCTCGCCCTCCACGGGCGGCAAGCGCCTGAGTCTCAACGTCAATGCCAACAGCCCGTTTCATCTTGGCGAACGTATCACCGCCAGCGTGATGAACACCGACACCAACAACCTGATCAGCTACAACCTCAGGGGCGAGTTGCCGGTCGGTGGCGCGGGCTGGCGCCTGATTGCCGCGGCCTCGCGCGCCGAGTACAGCCTGGGCGGTTCCTTCGCCGCGCTCAATGCCAACGGCCAGGCCGATTCGTGGCGCATCGGCGCGGGCTATCCGTTCATTCGCAGCCGCACCGCCAACCTCAAGATGCAGGTTGAACTCGATCGCGCCAAGCTGCTCGACCGGTTCCGCGCCGCCGGCACCGAAACCGCCAAGCAAAGCCACGGCGTCACGGCAACGCTGAGCGCCGATGCCGTCGACGAATGGATGGGGGGCGGTTCATCGCGCGCCGACCTTGCGCTGCGGACCGCGCGGCTTACGCTCGATCCCACGGCCGCGGCGACCGATGCCCCTCCTGGCGGACTGGGCACGGCGGGGCGTTTCAACAAGCTGAGCCTCACCGCGCAACGGCAGCAGACCATCAACCGTGACTGGAGCCTGCTGGGTAACCTGCAATGGCAGACCTCTGGCAAGAACCTTGATTCGTCGGAAAAACTCGTGCTCGGCGGCCCCACCATCATGCCCGGTTACGCCAATGGCGAGGCAAGCGGCGACAGTGGTGTGTTGGCCAAGCTGGCGCTGCGATGGCAGGCGCTGCCTGAAGTGGCGTTGTCGGCGTTTGCCGACTACGGTCGCCTCAAGCTCTCGCGTGACCCGCTGCCCGCCACGACCAAAAATGACAAGCGTATGACAGACAGCGGCGTCAGCATTGACTGGCTGATCGGCAAGGGCGTGAATGCAAGCGCCATCGTAGCCTGGGCGGGGCAGGAAGCGCCCAACGTTGCGGACAACGCCCGCCCGCGCATGTGGTTCAGCGTCGGCTACGGTTGGTGATACGCGCATGCGCCATCTCACCCCATTGTCTTCGCCTCCGTCGCTGTCATTGTCGATGAGCGTGCAGGAATGAACCGCGTCTACCGCCTGATCTGGAACGACATCACCCACACCTGGGTGGCCGTGGCCGAGATTGCGCTCGGGCGCGGCAAGCGCACCAGTGGCACCGTGGGTCGTGCAAGGAGCGGGGTGCGCGGTGCTAGTGTTCGTGTTCGTGTTCGTGCCATCGGACTGAATGTCCTCGCAGCCTCGCTGGCGGTGATCGGTATTCCGTCTTATGCACTTGACAAAAACGCACTGCCCACCGGCGGCAGCGTGGTCGCGGGTAGCGCGAGCATCAGCCAGACCGCCAATGTGCTGACGGTGCAACAGGCGAGCCAGCGCGCCGCGCTCAACTGGCAGAGCTTCAATATCGGCGCCGCAGCCACCGTCAATTTCGTGCAGCCCAATTCGAGTGCCGTCGCGCTCAACCGCATTGTCGGCAATGAGGCTAGCCAGATCTACGGCAAACTTAACGCCAACGGCCAGGTGTTCTTCACCAACCCCAACGGCATGCTGTTTGCGCGCGGCGCCGAGGTGAACGTGGGCGGCCTGATGGCCACCACCATGAACCTGAGCAACAGCGACTTCATGGCCGGTAACTATCGCTTCACCGGCCCGGGCACGGGACTCATCCGCAACGAAGGCCTGATCAACGCCCTCGGCAGCGTTGCACTTGTCGGCAGCGCTATCCAGAACGCCGGCACCATCATTGCAACCACGGTCACACTGGCCGCGGGCGACACGGTTGCCGTTGACCTCACCAGTGACGGGCTGATCCGGGCGCGCGTGGTCGACCCGGCGCTCAAAGCAACGATAGAAAACTCCGGCAGCATTACCGGCACGCAAGTGGCGCTGACCGCCGGACAGGCGCGGGGCACCCTGGACCGCGTGGTCAACAACAGCGGCGTCATCCGCGCCACCGGTCTTGCGATGGTCGGCGGGGAGATCGTGCTCGAGGGCGGCAGCGTGCAGGTGGCGGGCAAACTTGACGCGTCGAACTTGTCCGGCAAGGGCGGAACGGTTCAGGTGCTGGGTACCGACGTAGGTATTACCGGTGCAATCGTTGCCTTGGGCGCCACCGGTGGCGGCACTATTCTCGTCGGCGGGGATTATCAGGGCAACAATCCGGATATCCAGAACGCCACCCACACCTTTATCGGCTCCCAAGCCATGTTGCGGGCCGATGCCACGCAAAATGGCGATGGCGGCAAGGTGATTGTGTGGGCGGACGACACTACTCGCGCCTATGGTGCTATCAGTGCGCGCGGCGGCGTGACGGGCGGTAATGGCGGCTTTATCGAGACTTCGGGCAAG
>CAITSH010000212.1 GCA_903895005.1 uncultured Pseudomonadota bacterium | reverse complement strand
GAGAGGTTCATCTGGCCGCGCCGCTCGTAATAAAACGCCCGGCCGGCGTCAAAATGCTTTTTCGCCTGGCCCTCGATGTCGACTTTCACCGGCTGGCCGCGGGACTGGTGGCTGACATAGGCTGACAAGGAGAGCAGCTCATCGGCGCCGTAGCGAAACGGCGGTGCCTTTTGCCGGTCGACGCGGCATTGCTGCATGCGTCCCTCGAGATTGAGCAGGCGACCCGACGCAGCATCCATTTTCGGGTAACGCGTCGCCGCCCCTTTCATGCTGACCGATGCATCTGCGTGGCAGCTGGCGCAGGACTGCTTGTCGGCGCCGGCCGCCTCGTTCCAGAGCTTTTTCCCCTTCTCCACCCAGAGCATGCCCGGATTGGCAAAGTCATCGGCCTGCAGCGCACGCACGTCTTCGCTCTGGAACATTCGGCCAGACTGAAGTTGTTCAAGCGGGATCGCGCGCTCCTGCGCCGCCACGCCTAAGGCATGGAGCAGCACGCAGCTTGCGGCCGGCACCAGCCAGAAACGCAAGGGGCGCAGCCTGCCCTCAGCCGACCACATTCAGGCGTTGCCGCTCCGTGTCCTGCCGGCCCTCGTCGTCAACCCAGTTGAAGACAAAGTCGCCGCTCGCCTCGGCCACGGTATAGAACTGCAGATAAGGATTGGCGGCAATGCCCGATGACATGTCGGCACGGAATACCTCGACACCGTTGTAGCGGCATGAAAGCGCGTTGATCACATTGCGTGGAATGGGCTTGCCCACGTCATCGAAACGAAAACCGGTTTCCATCGCGTGCTGGATCAGGATGCGCACCTCAATGACTTCACCGCGCCTGGCCTGCGCCGGCAGTTGTATGCGTGCGGTCATGTCGACGCCTCCGGGCTCAGTCCAGGCTGTCGATACAGGCCGACAGCGTCACAATCACGTCGCAAAAGCCCGACCAGAACGTGCCATCGGACATTTCTGCAAGCGCGGTGACGCGCTGGCTGCCCGCAAGCCGCACGCGCGAGACAATTTCGGCGCGCCCCGCCCGCGGCCCCAGGTAAAACACCGCCATGTTGCGCTGCGGGTTACGGTCGGAAAAAAGATGGACGGCCTTGACGTATTCGGTCGCCGTCATCGGGCTGTCGACAACCACGCGCATCGCAACAGAATTGCCGTTATCGGCCAGTTGCGGCATTTCCAGCGTAACGCGACCACGACGAATCAACTCCCCTTTTGTCACCACCCAGATCAGCGGATCGAGCGTACTGGCAGGGGTGACCGGCACCTGCGCGCGCGCCACGCCCGGCAGCGCCAGCGTCGCGGCCGCGCCGGCGACACCAGTCATGAACCCGCGGCGCTTCATTGTGGCGCCTCGCGCAGGCTGGCAAGCCAGGCCACCACGTCTTCAATCTCCTGCGCATTTAGCACCGGCTTGCCGCGATAGGCCGCCGCGACCTGGGTAAGGCCGTCGACGCGATAGTAGGCGGGCATGGGCGACTGCGGATTTATTTGGGTCGAATCGACCATGCGCAAGCGCAGTTGCGGCACAGTCAGCCGCGCGCCGACCCCGGCGAGCGGCGGACCGATGTTGCCGGTGACTTTTTCGCCCGGGATGGCATGGCACAGCACGCAGCCGCTTTGCTCGCGGTTGCCGGCGATGGCGCGACCGCGCACGGCGTCACCGGCCGCGGCCAGCGGTGCGGCTATCGCACCGGCTTCGATGCGATACGCGGCAATGCCCTGCGCCATCACCGGCGCACAGACCACAGCGGCACACACCGCCAGAATCCGCAGTCGCGATGGACACATGCTGCGACCGTCTTCGCCGGCACCGCGATCAGGCTTTGCGCAGGTCGTGGTTCTTCAGCGGCAACGAACGCACGCGCTTGCCTGTGGCGGCGAAAATGGCGTTGCACAAGGCAGGCGCGATTGGGGCCTGCGCCGGTTCGCCGACGCCGCCCCAGAAACCGCCCGTGGGGGCGATGACCGTCTCCACCTTGGGCATCTCCACGAGGCGCATCATGCGGTAGTTGTCGAAATTGCCCTGCTCGACGCGACCTTCCTTGATGGTGATCTCGCCCCACAGGATGGCCGACAAACCGTGCACCACGCTGCCCTGGATCTGCGCCGCGGTGTTGTCCGGGTTGACGCAATAGCCCGGGTCGATGCCCACCACCATGCGATGGATTTTCAACTCGCCTTTGGCGTTGACCGACACCTCGGCAACGGCGGCGGTAAAGCTGCCATAGCCCTCGGTTTCGGCAATACCGCGGAACACGCCCGCGGGCAGCGGCTTGCCCCATTCGGCCGCCTTGGCCACGGCGTCAAGAATCGCCAGATCCTTGGGCGACTTGGACAGCAGCCCGCGGCGGTACTCATAGGGATCCTTGCCCGCGGCGATCGCGAGCTCATCGATGAAGGATTCGCGCACAAAGGGATTCTGCGAATGGCCGACGCTGCGCCAGAAACCGACCGGCACGTGCGGGTTGCGCTGGGCATACTCGACCTTTACGTTCGGGATGGAATACGGCATGTCTTCGAACGCGGCCACTGCCTGCGGATCAACGCCATTCTTGAGCGGCAGCTTGAGCAGCGTGGCGATAATAGAGGTGGATGACACGCGCATCGACCAGGCGGTCGGGTTGCCTGCGGCATCGAGACCCGCCTTGAGACGGACCAGGCTGGCGGGGCGATAGAGGTCGTGCTGCGTATCCTCCTCGCGCGTCCAGAGCATCTTGACCGGCGTACCTTCCATCGCCTTGGCGATCAGCACGCCCTGGCGCGTGTAATCCTGGGCACCGCGACGCCCGAGGCCGCCGCCCAGTTGCGCGCGATGCACCTGAACATTCTCCAGCGGGACACCCGCGGCAGCCGCGGCCGTGGCGAGCGTCGCCTCGGCATTCTGCGTCGAGGTCCAGACATCCACCTTGCCATCCTTGACCACCGCCATGCACACCTGCGGCTCCATCGTCGCGTGCGCAAGATAAGGCGTGAAGTACTCGGCTTCGAGCACCTTGGCGGCCGAGCCCAGCGCCGCATCAACGTCACCATCCTTGCGCGCGGTCGCCGCTTCGGGCTGGTTGAGACCGGCCTTGTAGAACTCCATCAGGCTGGCGCTCGACACATTGCCATTGGCACCTACATCCCATTCGATCGCCACGTCGCGCATCGCCTCTTTGGCGCGCCACCAGTTGTCGGCGATCACCGCGACAAACTCGTCGAGTTTGACGACCTTGACGATGCCGCGTCGCCCGGTCACCTTGCTCGCATCAAAGGATTTCACCTTGCCGCCGAACACGGGGCATTGCGCAACGGTGGCATACAACATGCCGGGCAGCTGGGCATCGATACCGTAGCGCTGCGCACCGGTGACCGAGGCGGGAATGTCGACGCGCTTTACCGGCTTGCCGGCAATGGTCCAGTCCTTCGGGTCCTTGAGTTTGGGCTCGCGCGGCACGTCGAGTTTGGCCGCGGCCTCGGCAAGGCTGCCATAGCTCGCCTGCTTGCCGCTCGCCTTGTGGCTGACCAGGTTGTTGGCGGCGACACATTCTGCGGCCGGCACATTCCATTGCTTTGCGGCGGCGGCAACCAGCATCTCGCGCGCTGAAGCGCCGGCCTTGCGCAGGTAATCCTGCGAGTTGCGCACAGTGCGGCTGCCCACGGCCGCCATGTCGCCCCAGACGCGCTTGCGCTTGATCTGTTCGTTGGTCGATGCATATTCGACGCGGACTTTTTTCCAGTCGCAATTGAGTTCCTCGGCGACGAGCTGTGCGCAGGCGGTCATGCTGCCCTGGCCCATTTCGGAGCGTGCGTAACGAACCACAACGCTGTCGTCGGAATTGACAACGACCCACGCATTGATTTCCGTGGATTTATCGGCGACCCCGGCCTTGGCGGCGAGCGCCGAAGGCAGGTGCATGCCAATGGCGAGCGATCCGCCGGCGGCCGCGGTAGATTTGAGGAAGCTGCGGCGTGAAGCTTTGAATTGGATTGTCATGGTCATGGCCCTTTGCGTTACGCTTTTGCCGCTTTGGCGGGCTTCGCGGATTTCGCCGCGGCGTGGATGGCGGTGCGAATGCGCGCATACGTTCCGCAACGGCAGATATTGCTCATCGCAGCGTCGATATCAGCGTCGGTGGGCTTGGGTTTCTTTTTCAGCAAAGACACGGCGGCCATGATCTGCCCTGACTGGCAGTAACCGCACTGCGGCACCTGGTGGTCTATCCAGGCCTGCTGCACGGCGTGCAATTGCTTGCCCTTGGCGACCCCCTCGATCGTGGTGATCTTGAGTCCCACCGCGGCCGAAACCGGGTAAGAGCACGAACGCACCGGCTCCCCATCAATATGCACGGTGCAGGCACCGCACTGGGCGATGCCGCAGCCGTACTTGGTGCCTTTGAGGTCGAGTTCATCGCGCAGGACCCAAAGTAGCGGCATTTCCGGTTCGACATCGACCTCGCGGGCCTTGCCATTGATGGTGAGTTTGATCATGGTGCGTCTCCTGGGGTTTCTGGGTCGCCTCGGGCTGCGGAACCCCGGGGCTGTGGAATCGTGAAGCTGTTCGCCTGCCGCACCCGGAATCCGCGGGGGCAAAAAAGCGCGCAGGCAGAGGCTATAACCGACACATGACAGCGTCAAGCGCGCAATGGGCAAAGTGACGCGCAGTTGCCTGCTAGCCGCCACTCCAACGCCGCGTTTGTTTGTCCGATGTGCGCGAACGCACGTCAATTGTGCGCCGCAATGACCTGTGGCAGACTGCAAACACACGACGAGGCTGCACTATCCCCCCGTCCGCACCGCGCCTATCCCGGCCCGTGCCCCCTCCCGAATACAAAACGCCAATGTCTGAAAAAAAGTCCGCCGCCACACCGGCAGGCGTCGAAGCAATCGTCATTCGCGGCGCACGCCAGAACAACCTGAAGAACCTGACGCTGTCCATACCCACCGGCGAGCTTGTGGTGGTGACCGGTGTGTCCGGCTCGGGTAAATCCTCGCTGGTGTTCGATACGCTTTACGCAGAGGGGCAACGACGCTACGTCGAGACCTTCAGCCCCTACGCGCGCCAGTTCCTCGACCGCATGGACAAGCCCCAGGTCGACGCCATAGAAGGCATTCCACCGGCCATCGCCATCGACCAGACCAACCCGGTGCGCACTTCGCGCTCGACGGTGGGCACGATGACCGAACTCAACGACCACCTCAAACTATTATTCGCGCGCACCGCCGACCTGTTTTGTCGCGGCTGCAGCAATGCCGTGCGGCGCGACTCGCCCGAGGCAATCTACGCCGCGCTGAAAACGCGTGCGGCCCTCGCCGGTGACCCGCGCCTCATCGTCACTTTCCCGATCACCGTACCGGCCAATTTCAGCGAAGCCGAAGTGCAGCAAATGCTCGCCCACCAGGGCTATACGCGCATTCACGCAAGGGACGGCGCGCTGCTCGAAGTGGTGCAGGACAGGCTGCGTTTTTCCGCCGAGGACAAGACGCGCATCATGGACGCGCTCGAAGCGGCGCTGCGCGTCGGCCAGGGCAAGATCAATATCTATCCGCAGGCAGAGGGCGACACCGCGAGCTTCGGCCCCGCATGGCGTTTCTCCTCCGACCTGCACTGCCCCGACTGCAACATCCAATACCAGGACCCGACGCCATCGCTGTTTTCGTTCAACTCTCCCCTGGGGGCTTGCGACACCTGCCGCGGTTTCGGGCGCGTGATCGGCCTCGACTTCGGGCTGGTGCTTCCGGACGAATCCAAGTCAATCAAGGACGGCGCAATCAAGCCGTGGCAAACGCCGGCCTTTCACGAATGCCAGGACGACATCGAGAAATACGCCAAAAAGCGCGGCGTGCCGCTGGATGTGCCCTTCAACAAGCTCTCTGCCGCGCACAAAAAATGGGTGCTGGAGGGAGAGCCGGAATGGGAAAGCTGGAGCAAATCCTGGCCCGGCACCTGGTATGGCGTGGCGCATTTTTTCAAGTGGCTGGAAACCAAGTCCTACAAGATGCACGTGCGCGTGCTCCTGTCCAAGTACCGCGCCTACACACCCTGTGAAACCTGCAACGGCGCGCGGCTGAAAACCGAATCCATGTTGTGGCGCCTCGGCACCAAGGCCGACGCCGACGCCGCGATGCCCGCGGCAAAACGCTTCATGCCCAACGGCGTGGCCTTCGCGCGCGACAAACTCGAGGCACTGCCCGGCCTCACGGTGCATGACTTGATGCTGCTCCCAATAGACCGCTGCCGCAGCCTGCTCGACACGTTGCACCTGCCCTCACCGCTGGATGAAGCCACAGACTTGCTGCTCACGGAAATTCGCGGGCGCACGCGTTACCTGACTGAAGTCGGCCTCGGCTACCTCACCCTTGACCGCCAGTCGCGCACGCTCTCGGGTGGCGAAGTGCAGCGCATCAACCTCACCACCGCGCTGGGTACCTCCCTGGTCAACACACTGTTCGTGCTGGATGAGCCCTCGATCGGCCTGCACCCGCGCGACATGGGCCGCGTCATCGGCGTGATGCAACGACTGCGCGACGCGGGCAATTCGCTGGTGGTGGTCGAGCACGATCCGCAAATCATGCTGACGGCCGACCGCCTGCTCGACATGGGCCCCGGCCCGGGCGAGCGCGGCGGCAACGTCGTGTTCTTCGGTACACAGGCGCAATTGCGCGACGCGGATACGCTGACGGCGCAATACCTCGCCGGTGAAAAGCGCGCCGACGCCGGTATCGCGCCAAATCCTCCCAAACCCGACGCGCCGAAAATTGAGTTGCTCGGCGCCACGGCACACAACCTCAAGGAGGTCGATGTCGCCATTCCGCTCGGCCACCTGGTGTCCATCACCGGCGTGTCGGGTTCGGGCAAATCAACGCTGATCCAGGACGTGTTGCATGCAGCCCTCCTCAAGTCCAAGGGCAAGCCGACGGAAACGCCCGGCGCTTTCCGGGAACTGCGCGGTGCAGAACACATTGGCGACGTTGTCATGGTCGACCAGTCCCCGATAGGCAAGACCGCGCGCTCCAACCCGGCGAGTTATGTCGGCGCCTGGGATGCGGTGCGTAAACTTTTCGCCGATGAGTCGGTGGCGAAGGAGCGCGGCTATACCGCGGGCACCTTCAGCTTCAACGCCGGCAACGGCCGCTGCCCGGCCTGCGGCGGCAACGGCTTCGAGCACGTCGAGATGCAGTTCCTGTCCGACGTATACCTGCGTTGCCCGGACTGCGATGGCAAGCGCTTTCGCGCCGAGGTGCTGGAAATCACCGTCGAGAACAAGCTGGGCAAGCGCTCCATCGCCGATGTCCTCGACATGACCGTCAGCGAAGCGCTGGCTTTTTTTGCCGGCGAGCCGGAGGTACAGGCGGCGCTCGCGCCGCTCGCGGAAGTGGGTCTTGAATACCTCAAGCTCGGCCAGCCGGTGCCGACATTGTCGGGCGGTGAAGCCCAGCGTCTCAAGCTCGCTGGCCACCTCGTGGAAGCCATCAAGGCCGCGCCTGCGCCCTCATCAGGTGCGGTCGCGCGCAAGGGCAAGTTGTTCCTCTTTGACGAGCCGACCACAGGCCTACATTTTGAGGATATCGCCAAGCTGCTGCGCGCCTTCAGGCGCCTGATCGCCACCGGGCATTCGCTGGTGGTGATCGAACACAACCTCGACGTGATTCGCGCATCCGACTGGATCATCGATCTCGGCCCAGAAGGCGGCGAGGCCGGCGGCGCCGTGGTGTGCACCGGCACGCCGTCTCAAGTTGCCACGCACCGGGGCTCGCACACCGGCAAGGCGCTGCGCGAATATACCGAGGCGCTGGACAAGTCATCGACTGGAAAGGCACGCCTGGCGGCTTTCTCCGGCGGTGTGCCGTTGCAAAAACGCCTGCTCGACCAGAGCAAATCCATACGCATCCACAATGCGCGCGAGCACAACCTGAAGAATGTCGATGTCGACATCCCGCGCAACCAGTTCACCGTGGTGACCGGCGTATCCGGATCGGGCAAATCCACCCTCGCCTTTGACATCCTGTTCGCCGAAGGCCAGCGCCGCTACCTCGAATCACTGAATGCCTATGCGCGGCAATTCGTGCAGCCTTCGTCACGGCCGGACGTGGACGCCATTTTCGGCATTCCACCGACGGTGGCAATCGAGCAGCGCACCAGCCGTGGCGGACGCAAGAGCACGGTCGCGACCATGACCGAGATCTACCATTTCCTGCGCCTGCTCTACGTCAAACTCGGAACGCAATATTGCCCCGATGACAATGTGCCGATCGAGCCGCAGAGTTTTGACGCCATTGCCGCGCGCATCCAGCGCGACTACCGCGGTCAGCGCATCGGCCTCTTGGCGCCGCTGATTACGGCGCGCAAGGGTTATTACACCGACCTCGCCAAGTGGGCGCGCGCCAAGGGCTATGACTTCCTGCGCGTAGACGGCGAGTTCCTGCCCACGGCCAAGTGGCCGCGCCTGGACCGCTTCAAGGAGCACAGCATCGAATTGCCGGTGGCCGACATCACCGTCGGCACCAACGAGACTGCGCTGCGCGAAGGCCTCAAGACGGCGCTCGAATTCGGCAAGGGCATCGTGCACGTGCTGGGTGGCCTGGGCGTTCTGGCCTATGCGGCGGGCAAATCCAAGAAGCAATACCTTGAGATGACGCTACCGCTGCAGGTGTTCTCGACCAAGCGCGCCTGCCCGGTCTGCGCGCGCAGTTTCGCCGAACTCGACCCGCGGCTGTTTTCGTTCAACTCGCGCCATGGCTGGTGCACCAGCTGCCTTGGTACCGGCATCAAGATCACCGGCTACAGCGAAGACGAGGAAGTGAGCCGCGAACAGGAAGACCGGCGCCTCGACAACTGGATCGACGACCAGGCCGGGGACGATGGCATCCAGCATGCGTGTCCGGCCTGCAACGGCCAGCGCCTCAACCCGGAAGCACTCGCGGTACGCTGGCACAAGCGTTCGATTTCGGAGTTGGTGACCATGCCGGTCAACAAGGTCGGTGCCGTGTTCGAGGCCTTGCAACTGAAGGGCCGCGAAGCGGAAATCGCACGCGACATCATTGCCGAACTGCGCTCGCGCCTCGGCTTTCTCGGCGAAGTCGGCCTGCCCTATTTGTCGCTCGACCGTTCGGCGCCGACGCTGTCCGGCGGCGAAGCACAACGTATCCGCCTCGCCGCGCAACTGGGTTCCAACCTTCGCGGCGTCTGCTACATCCTGGACGAACCGACCATAGGCCTGCACCCGCGCGACAACGACATCCTGCTCAATACCCTCGAGAAACTCGAGAAAAAAGGCAATACGCTGGTAGTCGTGGAACACGACGAGGACACCATACGACGCGCGGCGCATGTGATCGACCTGGGCCCCGGCGCCGGCAAGCTGGGTGGCCGCGTCATCGGCGCGGGAACCGCCGAAGAACTGATGGCCAATCCTGAATCCATTACCGGCCGCTTTTTGCGCCATCCGCTGCAACATCCGCTGCACCCGCCGCGCAGCGTTGATGCCAAGACGCCGTCACTGAACATTGTTGGCGCCGACCTGCACAACCTGCGCGACGTGACTGCACGCATCCCGCTCGCCAGACTGACCGTGGTGACCGGCGTGTCCGGCTCGGGCAAATCGACCCTGGCACGCGACGTGTTGCACGCCAACCTCGCACGACTGGTTGCGCAGGGCCGTAACAAAACCAAACTGCCGCTCACCGGCTGCAAGGACATCAAGGGCTGGGAGCAGGTCGGCCGCGTGCTCGAAGTCGACCAGACGCCCATAGGCAAGACGCCGCGCTCCTGCCCGGCAACCTACGTGGGCTTCTGGGACACCATCCGGAAATTATTCGCCGACACCAGCGAAGCGCGCATGCGCGGCTACGTCCCGGGGCGCTTTTCCTTCAACACCGCCGGCGGGCGCTGCGAGACCTGCGAGGGACAGGGCGTCAAGCGCATTGAAATGAGCTTCCTGCCCGATGTGAAGGTCGGCTGCGAGGCCTGCGGCGGTGCGCGCTTCAATCCGGAAACGCTGGCGGTGCAGTTCAAGGGCAAGTCGATCGGCGACGTGCTGATGATGAGTATCGACGAGGCAGTGGAGTTCTTTTCGGCGCATGCCGCGCTGCATCACGCATTGCGCTTGTTGCAGGATGTGGGCCTCGGTTACCTCACGCTCGGCCAGCAAAGCCCGACGCTCTCCGGTGGCGAGGCACAACGCATCAAGCTCGTCACCGAACTGGCCAAGGTACGCATCGATGCAGAAGGCAACGCCATGGCGCGGCCCGGCCGCGCAGGCGCTTCCAGCCACACGCTCTACGTATTGGACGAGCCGACGGTGGGCCTGCACATGGCCGACGTGGAAAAACTGATACGCGTGCTGCACCGCCTGGTCGATGCCGGCAATACCGTGGTGGTGATAGAGCACAACCTCGATGTCATGGCGGATGCCGATTGGATCATCGACCTCGGTCCCGAAGGCGGCGACGCCGGCGGGCGCATCGCCGCGCAGGGAACGCCGGCCATGCTCGCGCGCGCGCCGGCGCGTTCGCACACTTCGCGCGTACTGGCGGGTTTTCTC
>CAITSH010000211.1 GCA_903895005.1 uncultured Pseudomonadota bacterium | reverse complement strand
ATGAAGAGCGCGCCAAACAGCGCGCCGCCGGCGCGACTGAAAACAAGAAGTAATGCGTTAGTGCCGCAGTACGCTAGCGCGGTACATCTGGCGCCGCTTTGAAGAGTGATGCATTGCGGCAGCGCTCCGGACTGTTTTGCATGCCTGGCAGGCTGAAAACCCGCGCCAGGCGCGGCTTTTCAGCGATCTTGGTGTTTCTGCCCGGTGCGGGGGCTTTACCGACCTGTGAGCGGTGTCAGGCCGGCCTTGGTTATCACCGCCGCCGCCTCGGGCGAGGTGAGAAAACGCAGCAGGGCTGCGGCGGCCTCAGGCTGCCTGACCTTGCTGGTGAGTGCACCCGAGAAAAAAATCACCGGCTGGAGTTCAGCCGGGAGCTGTCCGACAAAGCTGATGCCCGGCACGTGTATCAGGTCGCTTACCTGCTGGAAGCCGATTTCCAGTTCGCCGCGGGCTACCGCTGCGGCGACCGGTTCGCCTGAGGGCGGGCCGCGGACTTTGCGGCTCTTGCCCATGATCTGGTCTGCGACGCCGAGTTTGGCGAACATCACTGTCGACAGATAGGTGCCGCTGCCGCTGTCGGAGTAACCGATGGACTTTGCCGCAAGCAGCGTCTTTTTGAGCGCATCGACGCTGCTGATATCGGGCTTCACCGCACCCGCACGCACCACCATGCCTATGGCCGAGCCCGCCAGGTTGACCTTGCTGCCGGCCCGCGCCAGGCCGCGCTGGAGCAACTCGTCGGCGGCACCGCCGTCGAGGATCACGACATCGGCGTTTTCGCCGCGGGTGAGACGCGTGGGAATCGCCTCGGGCGAATCCCCCATGGACGGTCCGCGGGTGGTGATGAGGCGGTGGCCGCTGGCGCGCTCGAAGGCCGGTCCCAGTTCGGCATAGACGCCGTAATAGCCGGCCGAGATCATCACGTGCAGATCGGCGGCATGCGTGGCGCCCGGAGACAGGATTGCCGCCAAGCCAAGCCGGGTCAGGCACCGGGCCAGTGTGCCTGGCGTACTTTGTTGATTCTGTTTTTTATGCTTCATGGCTTTCCCCCTTGGTTTTTATTTTACAAAGTCAAGGCAGCAGGCCGATACGATCGCCGTCCCCCGATGGTTGAAATCGCCCCGGTGGAAGCACGACGCAACGGGCGCCACAGGACTTGATTATAGTCGCCGCCGCAATGACGGTACTGCGTGCCGCCGGCGCTTGATCGGGGCGGCGGTTCTGCAGGCGGCCGGTTCGGTCGGGGTTTTCGAGGTGCAAGGCGGTGGCCATTAAAAAGGCCAGGCCCAATTGCCCCGAAGCGCAGCGCTATACGCTGACTCCGTGCAATTGGGCCTGGCCCTTTTACCCCGCAAGCGGGGGAAGCGAAGGGCCGCAGCGGAAACGGTGCTAACCGCGCGGCCCTTACGATTGCTTACTGCTGGCTTGGCTTACTTGGCTGCGCAGGCGGTTGCGGGGCTGCCGGTCCCGGTGGTCCAGGTTTTGCCGCCGGTAACGCAGGTCTTGCAGGCGCCGATGTTTGCCTTGACCGTGATCTTGTCGCAGGTCGCCGCGTCGGTCACTTTCGTGCCTTTGGCGAGGGGGGCGGCGGCGGCGGGCTTGGCGGGGGCCGCGGGCGCGGCGGCGCGGGAAACTACGCAGCCTTTTGCGACGACCCACGATTGCCCGGGTTTGGCAACGCAGGTCTTGCAGGCGTCGATCTTGCCCTTGACCGGGATCTTTTCACAGGTTGCCGCATCGGTCACTCTAGCGCCTGCGGCAAGGGCCTGGGCGTGCACACCTGCGCTGGCGAACATGCCCAGGAAACAGGCGAGGGCGGCTACGGCTTTTATCGTTTTTTTCATGAGTGGGTTTTCTTTCTGTTGTGGGTGATGCAAGGTTTCAAAGGGTGCCTCTGCCGATCCAGCGCACTATATATACGCAAGGACTTTACGCAAGGACAGCGACATGTCAGTGCAACGCATACAGCATGATCCAGGGCGCGCATCAAAGGTCCGCAACTGACTTCTTCGTAACGCATTTCCAGTGATGTCCACCCCGTGCACGCACAAATACTAGTCGCTTCACAATCTTTTTGGGGCGTCTTTGCAATTCTTAGTAATTCAAGTGATTCAGGGTTCGGGATCGTGGCAGGCCGGAGGCGTTGCGCCGGTCCGGTGTTTTACGCCGCGTCGTGCTTGAATCGTCGTCGACGAATAGGCTTGGCGCTGAAGTGTGCCGGTCACCGACCGCCAACGCGAAAGCGGGGTGAAGCCTCCGTAGTCGTAGCAATGCGGCACGCGCCGGCTGCGGGCGGAAATGACAACAGGCGCGCATCCGGCCCTTGGTCGGCGCGATCGATGCCTGGAAAGCCTCGCCAGGCGGGCGTTTGCGGTCGATATCCCCTGACGGGGGCATGCGGTGTGCGGGCGGCTGATTGCGCGGGCCTTGCGCAAGTTGGCGCGCCGCCTCGCCCCCGCCGCGCGCCGCCGGCGCGGTGGCTTGCTATGATGCTGGCTCGAAAAGTTATCCCCATCCTCATCCTCAAACAAGGAAGCCCCGTTCATGCAGTCTTACTGGATCCAGACCGAAGGCAACAAGACCCTCATTGACCTGCGAGAAACTCCGGTTCCTGAACCCAAACCGGGGCAGGTGCTGGTCCGGCTGCATGCGGCAGGCTTTAACCGTGGTGAGCTCATCGTCGGCGGACTGACCAAGCCGGGCGCTTCCAAGCAGGTCGGGCAGGAGGGCGCGGGTGTCGTGACCAAACTGGGCGAGGGTGTCAGCAGCGTCAAGGTGGGCGATCGCGTCATGGCGCGATGCCCCGGCGCTTTTGCGGAATACGCAGTCGTGGATGCGCGCGAAGCGATCGTGATGCCGGCGAACCTGTCCTGGGAAGAGGGGGCGAGCATTCCGCTGACCTTCATGGTGGTGCATGACATGCTGGTTGCCAAGGGCGCGCTGATGGCCGGGGAATGGATGCTGGTCACCGGTATTTCGTCGGGCGTCGGTGTGGCAGCGCTGCAACTCGGAAAGGCGCTGGGCGCCAAGGTCATCGGCACCTCGGGTTCGGCCGACAAATTGGCGCGCCTCAAGGCGTTGGGCCTGGATGTGGGCATCAACACCCGCGGCGCCGATTTTGCCGATGCGGTGATGAAGGCCACGGACGGAAAGGGTGCCAACCTGGTCGTCAACAACGTCGGCGGTTCGGTCTTCGCCGAAACGATACGCTCGCTGGCGTTCGAAGGGCGCCATGCCACCGTGGGCTATGTCGATGAGGTGATGAAGGGCGAAATGGACATCGAGGCGCTGCACACCAAGCGTCTCACGCTGTTCGGTGTTTCCAACAAACTGCGCAATGCCGACCAGCGTGCCGGCACGGTGCGCGGGTTTGTATCCGATGTGCTGCCGATGCTCGCCGATGGCCGCATCAAGCCGGTGATCGACAAGGTGTTCCCGTTTGCGGAAATGCAGGCGGCCAAGGCCTACATGGAGTCGAATGCCCATCTCGGGAAAATCATCCTGCGGATGCAGGCGGCCTGATAGGGCGGCCCGATTGCCGCCGGGATCGTCCGGCGCCAATCCGGGCTCAAGTCTGGCCGATTGCTGCCGATAACTAGAGATACCCCCTCAAAGTACCGCCAAGGTCTTGAAGTTCCTCAGCCTCAAGTGGAAGGTTGCGCTGGCTGCGACGCTGATGCTGATCGTAGTGCTCGCGCTCGTCGGTTTCGCGCAAAGCCGCTTTCTGGAAGAGGACCTGACGCGCATGCTGTCGGACCAGCAATTCACGCTGGTGAGCCGGGAGGCGGAGGACCTCGACATCGATATGGCCACCAGGGTCGACGTGCTTGTCCGCTCCGCCGCGATATTCCCGACGGACACGCTCAATTCGCCGAAGGCCATCCGGGACTTTTATCGCAACCGGCCTGGCATTTTTGCCAGTTTCGACGACGTGCTGATCCTTGGTCCGGACGGGCGCATCATCGCCGACTACCCGGAAGTGCCGGGGCGGGCAAACAGCGATGATTCTGACCGGGAGTTCTTCACACGCGTGATGGCAACGGGCAAGCCGGTCGTCGCCAAGCCGGTTATCGGCAAGGCGCGTGGCGAGCCCATTGTGCAGGTGGGTGCACCGATCATCGACAAGAGCGGCAGGGTGGTCGCGGTGCTGGGCGGTGTGATCCGGTTGTTCGCAAAAAACCCGCTTGCGCAACTGGCTGGGGCCAGGGTGGGGCAGACCGGCTATTACTTCATCCTTTCCAAGGAAGCGGTGCCGGTGTTCGTCGTGCACCCGCGCAAGGAACTGATCCTCAAGCCCCGTCCGTCCGCACGCAATGAGGCGGTGACCAGAGCGCTTGCCGGATTCGAGGGCTCTGCGGTGGACCGCAATACCAGCGGACTCGATGCGCTATACAGCTTCAAGTCACTGAAGACCGTGGACTGGTTGCTGGTCGCCGTGTTGCCGACCGAGGAGGCGTTCGTTCCGATCCGTCGGGCCCAGCAGCGTCTTGTGAGCATCATCATCGTCGCGTCGCTTTTGCTCATTCCGGCCTTCTGGGCCATCGCCTGGATCCTGCTCAACCCCTTGTCGGCACTGCGCAAAAAAATAGAACGTGTCCGGCATGTTCCGGAGATTTACACGCCGGTGCTGGCCCATCGCAGGGACGAGGTCGGCATGCTGGCGCGCGCCTTCAATGAGTTGGTGCACAGCATCAGCGAGGCCGGCCGGAGGTCTCAGAAAAGCGAGGCGCACCTGCGCGCCATCACCGACAACATTCCCGCCCTGATCGCGTATATCGATGCCGACGAACGTTATCGTTTCGTCAACCAGACGTTTCTGCAATGGTATGGCCGGACCCGCGAGCAGGTGATAGGCAGCACCTTGCGCGAAGTCGTCGGCGGGGCGATTTACGCTGAAATTGTCCCGAAGTTGAAGCAGGTCCTCGCCGGGGAACGCGTCTCCTACCAGCGCGAGATGACCGAGACCGCCACGCCGCGGATGATTGAGGCGACCTGGCAACCGGACGTCGACGAGCACGGCCGCGTGGTCGGATGTTACGTGCTGATCCACGATATCACCGAGCACAAGCACGCCGAATTGCGGCAGCGCCGGTTCAGCGCGGAACTCGAGGAAAGGGTGCGCGGACGGACCGCCGAGCTCGAGGCTTCCAACAGCGAACTGGCAAGTTTTGCCTACTCGATCGCGCACGATTTCCGCACGCCGCTGCGTGCGATGGACGGCTACAGCGCGATGCTGCAGGCGGAGCACGCCGCAACCCTGAGCGAAGAGGGCAAGGCCTACGTCGGGAGAATCCGCTCGGCCAGTATCCGGCTGGCCGCGCTCATCGATGACTTGCTGCGCCTTGCGCAACTGACCCAGCGCGAACTGTCTCGCGAGACCGTCGACCTGAGCGCACTGGCACGCGCCAGCCTTCACGCCTTTCAGTCCGGCGAACCGGGGCGTGTCGTCGAAGTCAATATCGGCCCTGACCTTTTCGTGAACGGTGACAAGGCGCTGCTCCGTTCGATGATGCACGAGCTGCTCGGCAACGCCTGGAAATTCACCGGTCGCAGGTTAGATGCAAAAATCGAAATCGGCGTTCGCGACCATGAGGGGGGAAAGGCATTTTTTGTGCGTGACAACGGCGCCGGGTTTGACATGGCGTACGCCGAAAAGCTGTTCATGCCCTTCCAGCGCCTGCACGGCATCAAGGAATTTCCCGGCAGCGGCGTCGGCCTGGCTTTGGCAGCGCGGATCATCGAACGCCACGGCGGCCGTATCTGGCCGGAGTCGGCGCCCGGTGATGGGGCCACTTTCGTGTTCTTGTTGCCGTCCTGAGACGCAGGCCCGGAGAGCGGCCTTACCGGGCTACGTTCCAGAGGGGGATTTGTGCCGTGCCGCCGGGCTTGGCATAATTTGTTCGCCGGTGAAATCCAATGTGGCTCACAGAAGCCGCGTTGCCGGCAATCACAACAATAAATCAGGGAGATGTGCATGCCTCAAAAGTCACGTGTGTTACTGGCCGTCGCGGCGATGCTTGCTCTGGCCAGCGCGCCCGTATTATCCAAGGACGACGCCTTGGTCAAGCGGGGCAGCGCGCTCATGAACGGCATTGTCGCCTGTGCCAACTGCCATGCGGTACGCGATGCGCAGGGCAAACCCGTCCCGGAAATGGGCATGGCAGGCGGCATGAAATTCGACGACGGTCCCTTTGTCGCCTATGCCCCGAACATCACCCCTGACAAGGAGACGGGGATCGGCAAATGGACCGACGCTCAGCTCGCCAAGGCCATTCGCGAGGGCATCCGCCCCAATGGCAAGGTCATCGGGCCGCCCATGCCCATCGGTTTATACCGCGGTATTTCGGATGCCGACCTGAAGGCCATCATCGCCTACCTTCGCGCCCAGCCTGCAGTGAAGAACAAGGTTGCCACCTCCGAATACAAGATTCCCTTGCCGCCAAACTACGGGCCGCCGCTCACCAAGGTGAGCGCGCCGGCGAAATCCGACAAGGTTGCTTACGGTGGCTATCTCGCCGGTCCGCTCGGGCACTGCGTCGAATGCCATACCCCCATGGTCAACGGCCGCTTTGATTTTGCCAACAGCACCGGCGCCGGCGGCTTTGTGTTCAAAGGGCCCTGGGGAGCCAGCGTGGCGCGTAACCTGACGCCGCACGAAACCGGCCTGAAGAACTGGACAGATGCGGAGATCGCACGCGCCATTCGCGAAGGCGTCAGCCGCGATGGTTCGCCGCTCAAGCCGCCGATGGCATTTGCGTGGTATCGCAATATCAACGACGAGGATATGGGCGCGATTGTCGCTTACCTGCGGTCCTTGAAGCCGGTGGTCATGGGCGGGGTGCCGAAGTAGGCGCGGTATCCGTACCGGATGGCGGTACCGCCGCAATAAAAAAGGGGCTTGCGCCCCTTTTTTATTGCGGCTGCGTGCCCGTCATTCCGCCTGTATGCCGGCTTCCTTGACCACGCGACCCCAGGTCGCGTACTCACGATCGATGTACTTGCCCAGTTGCTCCACGCTCATCGGCAAGGGTTCCATTCCCTGGCTCATCAATTGCGTGCGTACCTCCGGCGTATTGAGTACTTTGACCAGTTCGCGGTTGAGGTAATCGACGACCGCGCGGGGTGTCTTGCCCGGCGCCATGTAGGCGTACCAGTTGGTCGCCTCGAAACCTGGGAAGCCCGATTCGGCGACGCTCGGTACATCGGGCAGGAAGGCCGAGCGCGTGGCGCCCGTGGTGGCCAGCGCGCGGATTTTTCCGGATTTTATCTGCGGCACTGCCGACGGTGCCGATGCGAATACCGACGGCACCTGCCCGCCGAGCAGGTCGGCCATGGCCGGGCCGCCGCCCTTGTAGGGCACGTGGGTTATGTCCGCTTTGGTGACAATCTTGAATAATTCCCCGGCCAGATGCCCCGCGTTGCCTATGCCCGATGACCCGTATGACATGCTTCCGGGTTTGGCTTTTGACAGCTTGATGTAATCGGCCAGCGTCTTCGCCGAAACAGAAGGATGGACCACGATCACATTGGGGAACACGACGGCCATCGTAACCGGGGTGAGGTCGGTGCGCGGGTCGTAGGGCAGGTTGCTGTTCTGGTGTGGCGCAACGGCCACCGCGCCCGGCGCGGTCAGGATGATGGTGTAACCGTCGGGCGCAGCCTTGGATACGTAGTTGGCGGCGATGTTGCCGCCCGCACCCGAGCGGTTTTCAACGATGACGTTCTGGCCGATATTTTCGGTGAGCTTCTTGGCGATGATGCGTGCCGCGGTGTCGGTGCCGCCGCCCGGAGCGAAACCGACCACCATGGTGATGGGTTTTGACGGGAAGTTAGCCTGTGCGAAAACCGGCCCGCTTGCGGTGCCGATGGCCAGTGCCGCGGTAAGCAAAATACGATTCATGGTTTGCATCCTCTTTTTCGTGCGTCCGCGTGCCGCGACAGTGTCCTTGTGTCCGGTTATGTCGCCGTCTTTTGATGACGTTTTTCAGCGCTTGAGGGGGCAATTTTACTCTGCCGCGCTAAAAACCATGGCAAAGCTTGCGAGTGGCCGCGCCTGACGCGATAATCTGCGTCCGGCCCGAGGTTCCCGGTTGTTCCGGGTGCATTTCCGGTTGTCATGGCGGAACACGGGCGTTCATACGCATCAACACATCGCATGCCCCACGTTCCCGCTTCAACCGCACTTTCCCGTTTTCGCGTCCTTGACCTGTCGCGCGTGCGCGCAGGCCCGACCTGCGTCAAGCAGCTTGCTGATTTTGGCGCCGACGTCATCAAGATCGAATCACCGCCCGGTGTTGATGCCAACGAGGGCATGGGCGGTCCGCGCGAAGCCGCAGACTTTCAGAACCTGCACCGCAACAAGCGCTCGATTACGCTGAACCTCAAGCTGCCAGAGGGGCGCGAGATATTCAACCGGCTGGCAAAAAAATCCGACGTCGTGGTAGAGAACTACCGGCCGGACGTCAAGTACCGTCTAGGTGTTGATTACGAATCGCTGAAGGCCATCAATCCGCGCCTGATCCTCGCGAGCATTTCAGGGTTCGGCCAGGACGGCCCCTACCTCAAGCGCCCCGGATTCGACCAGATCGCGCAGGGCATGAGCGGACTGATGTCAGTCACGGGAGAGCCGGGCAAGGGCCCGATGCGCACCGGCGCCGCCATTGCGGATCTCACCGCCGGCTGGCACGCCGCGCTTGGCATCATGACGGCGCTGCTCGAGCGTGAGGTCTCCGGCGAGGGCCAGTGGGTGCAGAGCTCACTGCTGATGTCGGGCATCGCATTGCTCGATTTCCAGGCCGCACGCTACCTGATGGACGGCGAGGTTCCGCCGCAAGTGGGTAATGACCATCCGACCAGCATGCCGACCTCGGCTTACACGACCTCCGACGGTTACATCAACATCGGCGCTTCTGGCGAGGGCATGTGGGTGCGCCTGTGCAATTCGATCGGCCGGCCTGAATTGCTCGAGCGCCCGGAGTTCAAGGGCAACGGCGCCCGCGCCAAGAACCGCATTGCGCTGAACGCCGAGATCAACAAGACGCTGAAGTCCAGGACCAGCGACGAGTGGATCGCCGTCCTCAACGAGGGCGGCGTTCCCTGCGGTCCGATCTACACCGTGGACCAGGTGTTCGCCGATCCGCAAGTGCAGCACATCGGCGCCGCGGCCACGGTGAAACATCCTACGCGCGGCGACATCAAACTCGTCAACCAGCCGGCAAGTCTGTCACGCACGCCGGCGACGCTGGCGACGGCGACGCCGGACCTGGGCGAGCACACGACCGAGGTGCTGGGCGAGGCCGGTTACAGCGCCGCCGAGATCACCCACCTGCGCGAGATCAAGGCGGTCTGAAGCGGCCGCGTCCATCAAGGAGCTTGACCGGACATTACGCAACGTGACGCAATATCACGCTACATTGAGGACCATCAAGGAACATCATGGCTGAACTTATTACCAAAAAAGAAAACGGCATCGGCTGGGTCATTTTTTCCAATCCGACCAAGCTCAACGCCATGACCTACGACATGTGGGTGGACTTTCCCAAGGCGCTGACCGCTTTTGACGCCGACCCCGAGGTGCGCGTGATTGTCTGCACCGGCGATGGTGAAAAGGCCTTTGTGTCGGGTGCCGATATTTCGCAGTTCGAAAAAAACCGCGGCACCGCGGATGCGCAGGCGATTTATAACGCCGCGACCGCGGAAGCCTATCTTGCGCCGGCGCGCTGCAGCAAGCCGGTCATCGCCAAGATTCGCGGCGTTTGCGTGGGCGGGGGCCTCGGGCTCGCATCTGTGTGTGACCTGCGCATCGCCTCCGACGACGGTGTGTTTCGGATGCCGGCCGCGCGACTGGGCCTGGGCTATGCCTACTCGGGGCTGCGTCGCCTGGTCGAATTGATGGGGCAGGCCAATACGGCGGATATTTTTTGCTCGGCGCGCAAATTCAATTCGGCCGAGGCGTATCACATGGGTTTTTTGAACAAGGTCGTGCCTGTAGCCGACCTTGACAAGGCGGTTGCCGATTACTGCCAAATGATCGCCGAGAACGCGCCGTTGACCGTTGCCGCGGCCAAGTACACGATCGCCAACATGAGTTTTGAGGCGGACAAGGACGTGCAGGACAAGGTGCAGTCGATGGTGGATGCCTGCTTCGCCAGTGCGGACTACAAGGAAGGCCGCACCGCCTTCATGGAAAAGCGCACGCCGCAGTTCAAGGGTAAGTAAAGCGAGGGCTGTACGCCGTTACGAGAGCGGGCACCACCCGCCGGCGCAAGAGAGGGGAATGGCATGAAACGAGTTGCCGTCGCGTTTGCGGTCTGGTTGTGCTTCGCGCCATGCACGGCGTGGTCTCAGGGCTACCCGAGCAAGCCGATCCGGCTGGTGCTCGGTTTTGCGCCGGGTGGTGCGGCCGATTATGTTTCACGGGCGATGAGCGAGCCGCTCAGCCGCGCCCTGGGCCAGCCGGTCGTTGTCGATAACAAGCCGGGTGCGGGTTCGAGTATTGCGGCCGACTTCGTCGCCAAGTCGGCCCCCGACGGGTACACCATTCTCATCGCCAGCCCGGCGGCGATTTCTGTCAATCCGGCGCTCAACCCCAAGCTGGGTTACAAGGCCAGCGACCTGCTCCCCGTGACCAAGGTCTCGGCTTCGCCGCAGGTGGTGGCGGTGCATCCGTCGGTAGGCGTGAACTCGATCAAGGAGTTGATCGCCTACGCCAAAAAAAATCCTGGCAAACTCAATTACGCCAGTTCCGGCAACGGATCGGCGCCGCACATGGCGACGATCCTGTTCAATCGACTCACCGCAACCGAGATGGTGCACGTGCCCTATAAAAGCGGCGGCCTTGCCGTGCAGTCCGTGCTTGCCGGGGACACGCAGGTGACGTTCGCGACGCCGCCTTCGGTGCTGCCCCTGGTGAAGGCGGGGCGCCTCAAGGCGATTGCCATTACCAGCCCCAAACGATCGTCTCTGATAAGCGATTTACCCGGCATGGAAGAGGCGGGTCTTGCGGGCTATGACATGTCGCTGTGGTACGGGTTTTTTGTTTCTGCGGGTACCCCGCCTGACATCGTCAAGAAAATATTCGATGCGACCGCCGCTGCGCTGCGCGAACCGGGCGTGATCCAGGCGTTCGCGCGCGAGGGCACGGAGACGGCGATGTCGCGTTCACCCGCTGACTTTGCGGCGTTCCTCGCCGAAGACGAGAAGCTGATGGTGCGGCTCGTCCGGGAATCGGGCGCCAGGATAGATTGAACTGCCAACGGGCCGGTTGAGCCGGCTTTAATTCGGTCAAACTGCACCGCGCTTGACGGGCGGGCGCTTCGCCTGTTTTGATGGGCGCTCTCTTTAAACCGGGCGATTCGATCCATGCGCGTCCTCGTTCTTTTTGCACATCCGCTGCACGACAGTTTTCACGGCGTGCTTCATCGAGCCATTCTCGAGAGCCTCGCTGCGGCCGGGCATGAGGTCGATGATTGCGATCTGTATGCAGAGGGTTTTGATCCGGTCCTTGACGCGGATGCGCGTCGCCGCTACTTCGACCTGGAGACTAACCGCAAGGGTGTCGAACCGTATGTTGAGCGCTTGTTCGCTGCCGAGGCCGTGGTGATGTGTTTCCCGGTCTGGTGCTTCGGCCCGCCGGCAATCCTGAAGGGGTTCATGGACCGGGTGATGATTCCCGGCGTCTCTTTCGCGCTCGACGAGCAGGGTGTGATGCGCTCCAATCTGCGGCATATCCGTCGCCTGGTTGCGGTCACCACGTATGGCCGCGACCGGCTCGAATCATGGTGGTTGGGCGACCCGCCGCGAAAAATGGTCACCCGCTACCTGCGCTGGTTTGTCGCCGCTGATGCGCGGGTGCGCTACATGCCGTTGTACGGACTGCACAAAAAAGAGGGCAGCGTGCAGGCGGCCTTCGTGGAGTCGGTGGCGCGGGAGATGTCCTCGCTCTGAATCGGGGCGCAGAGGCCGGCACGCCGCCGGGGAGTTCGCCATTGCCAGAACACATGTTGCATCTTCAGTTGACACTGAGGGGGTGGAATGCGTATGGTGAAAGTTGTATACATAATCCAAAATGTAAGGCTTTCAATCCATTGGATTCTTTGTTGCGCGGCAAGCAAGGCTCGGTGGCT
>CAITSH010000210.1 GCA_903895005.1 uncultured Pseudomonadota bacterium | reverse complement strand
CGCCCTTCTGACCGCGGTGCGTGCACTGGCGCAGCACGAAGGCGTCGATGACGCGCTTATGGAGGCATGGCAGCAGAATGTGCCTGAAATCGCCAAGCGCTCAGAGGTTATTACCACGCAGGTGCGCAAGGCTTGGCGATGGATTGGCGAGATGGATGAGATCGCCGTCAGCTTTGAGGCGGCCGGCCTGCCCGGCGGCTTTCACCTCGCAGCGGCCGAAATCTACGGCCGTCTGGAAGAATTCAAGGACGCGCCCGAGCCGCCCGCCATGGGCGACATTCTCGACGCAGTGGCTAAGGGCGGGTAAAGCGCGCGGGTCCTACTATTTTGCCGGCCGCGTCTCGATGCCTGAGATGTGCGCCAGTTCGCGGTGAATGCGTGCCACGCGTTCGATTTCACCCTTGGCCGGGAAGCGTTCGTAAAAACCCTCGGCCTTGAACCCCTTTACCTGCTGGCTCCACGGTGAAAGGCGTTCCTGCCAGCGTTTGACGCGTCCGTCGGCAGGGTCGGCATCGACATGCGCAAGGTCGGCGCAGACGCGCAGCATCGCCTTGAGCGAGACCGGCTTGGTCGCCATGTAATTGGAATTGCCCCAGGCATCGCCCCATACGCGTTCGGCGGATTTTAGAAAGTCGCGCACGATACCGTAGTAGATCGGCACCTGGGTACGGCTGCCACCGTGCAACTGGATCTTGCGCCAGTCGCGGTTGACCCAGCGGTGCAGTTCGTTGAACAGTTCGGCCTGTAGTATCCATTTTTCCTGGGCGCTGCGGCCGCCCAGCCGGTTGATGCGGTAGCGCAATGGGCTGTCGGCCTCGCTGTAGAGGCTTGCGACCAGGCGCGAGGCAAACTTGCGGTGCGGTTCGGTGAAGGACACGCGCTCGTACAAGTCGATGAGGTGGCTTTTGTTGATGCGAGTCGGCGTCGAATTGATGGTGACAAACATCTCGGTGGCGAAGTCTTCGCTGCGGCCATCGAAAATCATGCAGGGCACGTTGATGGTGGCCGCTTCGTCCGGGTGCTCGTTCATGTAAAAACGCAAGGCGGCGAGGCGGTGCTGGCCGTCGATGATGAGGAACTTTTTTTCCGGCTCGGCAAGGTGGCCCACGCCCTCGACACCGGCGGTGCGAAAACCGAGTTTTTCCGAGGTGAAGAGCAGCACAGTGCCGGGAATGGGGGGCTGGCTGACTGCGGTCTCGTAAAAATTTTTCAAGGCCTTGACCTTGGCGCGCGAGATGGTGCGCTGGAAGGCGCTGTCGGTGCGTTCGATCTTGGCGATGAACTGCGCGATCTCGTCACCGGCGGCGATGCGCGAGGCGGCGATTTCCTCCCCCTCACCGTAAAAGCGGCTGATGAAGCGCACTTTTTGCAGCAGGTCAGTCGCGCGGTAACTGCCGAAGTAGAAGATGCCGTCTTTTTGGCGAATCTGCGTAGCGAGCACTGTGTTCTCCCTCCCTCATTAGGGGGCACCCGCAGGCAGGCCCGGCGGGTACGCCAGTTCACTCAACTGAAATATAGCCGACTCGCGCCACGCCGGCTAGGGGCGGTGGGACTTTTGGGAGGGCACCGGCTGGAAACCCAAGTCTGGCGCGGGTTTCCAGCCGATTTCGGGGGTAAGGCCCGCTCAATGGGCCTGTCTAACCGGCGCGAAAGAACCCCCGGGGGGCGGCGTGCATGCGCTCGAAGCCCGTTTCGGTGACAGCAATGAGCTCACCGACCTGGACCCCTGCGCGGCCATCCAATGTCACGACGTTGGGCTGGACGACGAGCATCATCCCCGCTTCGAGGCATTCGTCCGGAACCGGGCCGGCCGGCCGACTGCGACTGCCGATTACCGGCGGCCCGTATCCGCCGACGTAACCGTGAACGAGATCATCGCAAGTCGTGAAACCGGCTTTCTCGATATTGGCGGAGGCCGCGACCAGAGACTCGAGCGATGCCCCGGCGCGGATCACCCCCAGAATGGAATCGAGCGCGCTCTCCGCTGTGTCGTAGAGGTCGCGATACAAAGGTGTGGGCTCGGATTCGATCGTGAAGCTGCGCAACACCTGCCCCGGGTAATCCCAGAATGCGGCGCTGATTTCGGTAAAGACGACGTCTCCTGCCCCGATGCGGCGCGATGAAGGGTATTGCGCCGGGACGCAAAGGCTCGGATCTGCCATGGCGGTCGTGCCGAAGTAGTGGATTGCGGTGATTCCGCCTTCCCCTACATAGGCGTCCTCTGTGATGCGCCATAACTCCCGCTCCGAAAGTCCGCTGCGCATCTGCTCGCGCAGGGCATGGATTGCGCGATCGGAGAGCCAGGCGCCGATGCGCACCCAGTCGGTTTCCTCCGCCGATTTTACGAGGCGCATTCGGACATACGCCGCGCCCATCTCGACCAGTTCGAAGCGCGTGGCAAGCCGCGCTTGTTTGGGGGCCGCCATCGGTCCCATGATGCCGATGCGCTTTGCGCCGCGCCGCTGCAGTTCCGTGACCAGCGCGTCCATCGTCGCCGGCCCGCCCCATTGGACGTCTGTTCCGAGCGCCACGCGCTTCGCCAGCGGGACATGGTTGTGATACTGCACGAACATCGTGTCGCGGCGTTTGCCGTCAAACACCACGTAGCCCTCTGTTGTGACCGGCCAGCCGGTAAGCCACACCACGCCACCACCGGCGCGGTTTTCGCCACAGACAAGGACGGTGTCCACGCCAGCCTTTTTCATGGCCTCCATCAATTGCGCGCGCCGGCGCGCCATTTCTGCTTCTGAGAAACGCGGGTAGGGGGCGTCGAGAATGGCGCGAAGGCGCGCGGGGAGGGGGGGCTGTTCTGTCATTTGGGGCGTTCTAGGATGTGATGGGGTTAGGGTTATGGCTTTAGAGCTTTTAGAGCTTTTAGAGCTTTTAGACCTTTTAGAGCTTTATAGTTTTGGGGCAATCGGGATGTAATCGGCCGGAATTCAGCCTTGCGGCAAACCGGCTGGTCTTACTCAGCCTTCGCCCCTACCGAGCGCATCACGGCCTGCAGGGTGCGCGCCTCGTCGGCGAGAAAGGCATCGAAGCGCTCCGGGGTGAGGACAAACGGCTCAGTGCCGAGTTTTTCCAGTCGATCCTTCATTTCCGGCGTCGCCATGATCTTTGTGATTTCGGCGTTGAGCTGGTTGATGATGGGGCGTGGGGTGGCCGCCGGGGCGAGCATGCCGAACCAGAAATTGAATTCGGCCGCCGGGAATCCTGCCTCGGCCGAAGTCGGAACGCCGGGGAGGATGGAGGAGCGTTCGCGCGTGCTAACCGCAAGCGCGACAACCTTTTTGTCGCGGATGGGCCCCAAGCCTGAGGTGACGGGTACCGCCGCGAGCTGCACGCGGCCGCTCATCACCTCCACCAGTATCTGTGGCGTTCCGCGCAGCGGCACATGCACCTGATCGAATCCGGTTGCGGCCCGCAACTTCGCGATGTGCACATCGGCGGCGCTGCCGATCCCGGCCGTTCCGTAGTTGTACTTACCGGGCTTCGCCTTGAAATCATCAATGAGTTCGCGCAGCGTTTTGGCGTTTGTGTCGGCCGGGGCAATGAGCACGCTTGGCACGGTGCCAAGCGGAATGACCCCGGCAAGGTCTTTTAAATCGTAGGAAAGCTTCGGGTAGAGGGCGGGGTTGACGACGTGCCCGGTCGATACGACCGCGAGGGTATAGCCGTCGGGAGCGGCGCGCGCCACCTGTCCGATGCCTATGGTGCCGCCTGCGCCTGGAACATTTTCAACGAGCACCGGCTGGCCCCAGGCGGCCGCAAGTTTCTCGCCGGTCGCGCGGGCAAGGATATCGGTGCCGCTGCCTGCTGCGAATGGAACAATGATGCGGATGGGCTTGGTCGGAAAGCCCTGCGCCATTGCACAGTTTGCAATGGCGGACAGTGCGAGGGCGCATACCATGCGCCGGGCGGTGGGAATCGGGTTAAAAACCGAGCGTTTGCTGTGCAGCATCGAATCCTCCTGGTTTCAGTGGCTGTAAGTTTAGCCCGAAAATGCGCATGCATCGACCGAACGTGGTTGTTTTCTGCTGCACTCCAGCGGTGCAAATCTGCATCGTCGAGGCATCCGGCGAAGGATGTGAGACAGGACCATTCGGAGGTAGAATCGCGCCGCAGGAAAAGAACAAGGCGCGGGCACTTTGATCCGGTCGACAGAACACCTACGAGGAGCATTTCCGTGAAACATCACACCCCCGATATCATTCGCCGTCGCCTGATCGCCGCCATGGGCGCGGCTGCGGCAAGCTTGCCCTTCGGCGTCATGGCGCAAGGTCTGTCCAAGCGCCCGATCCGTTTTATCGTGCCCTTTACCCCTGCGGCCGGGCCGGACATCGTCGCGCGTATCCTCGCCCCCAAGCTGCAGGCGCGCTGGGATCAGACCGTCATCGTTGAGAACAAGCCGGGCGCATCCGGAACGATCGGCGCAGACTTTGTCGCCAAGTCGGTTCCCGACGGTCACACCATAATGGTCGGGCCGGCATCGGCCCTGACCGCGCCGCTGCTCTACTCCAAGCTGCCCTACGATGTCATCAAGGACCTCACGCCGATCACCAACATTGGTTCCACCAGTCTTGCGCTGGCGGTGCACAAGGACGTGCCGGTGAACAACGTGCAGGAGTTCGTCGCCTACGCCAAATCGCGTCCGGGCAAGCTCAATTACGGTTCGCCGGGCAACGGCACCCACCATCACCTTTGCATGGAGTTGCTCAAGCTGCAGGCGGGCATAGACCTCGTGCACGTTCCCTACAAGGGTTCTTCGGGGGCCGAAAACGATCTTATCGCCGGCACCATCCCGGCGATGTTCCTGCCAATCCATGTCGCCCTGCCCAAGCTCAAGGCCGGCCAGATCAAGTTGCTCGGCTCGACGCTGCGTGAGCGCCACCCGCTGTTCCGGGAAATCCCGTCGCTGCACGAGCAGGGCATCACCGGTTACGACGTCGACCTGTGGCTGGGCGTGTGGGGGCCGGCCAACATGCCGTCCGACGTGCTCGCCAGGGTGAACGCGGAAATGCGCGCGATCGTGGCCCTGCCCGAGACCCGCGACCAGTTGGCCGGCCAGGGCCTTGTACCCAACACCGGAACGCCCGAGCAGTTCAGCAAAATCGTCAGGGACGACTACGCGCGCTGGGCCAAGGTCGTGCGCGACGCTGGCATCAAGGCTGATTAGGCTCACGACTCAATCGTATTGACTGAACTTCACTAACATCACAGGAATCGCAGACGCATGAACGCAATCAAGAAGGTGGGCCTGCTGGGCCTGGGAAAAATGGGCGAGCCAATGGCGCGCCATCTGGTCACCAAGGGTTTCGAGGTGATCGGCTACGACCCGGTTCCGGCCGCCTGTGAAAAAGTTCGCGCCCATGGTGCCCGCATCGTGGGTTCGCCCCGAGAAGTGGCGGCGGCCTGCGATGTCGTCATCATCGTCGTCGGTTTTGACCGTGACGTCGAGGGCGTGGTTTTTGGCAGGGATGGCATCGTCGAGGGCGCCAAGCCTGGGCTGATTGTCGCGCTCGGATCGACCGTTGCACCGCAGTATGCCAAGCGCCTCGCGGCACGTCTTGCCGAGAAAAAACTAGTGTTGCTCGACATTCCGCTGACCCGCGGCGAGGCCGCCGCAATCACCGGCAAGATGCTTATTCTTGGCGCCGGTGAGATGACGGCCTTTGAGGCCTGCCGTCCGGCCTTCAGCACGTTTGCCTCCGATATCTTCCACCTGGGGGAAGCGGGTGCCGGGCAGGTGGGCAAGATGGTTAACAACCTCATTCTGTGGGCGTGCATGTCCGCCAATGACGAGGGATTGCGACTTGGCGAGGCGCTGGGCGTGGATTCGGAAAAACTGCGCGCGGCACTGCATCACAGCAGCGCGCAGAACTGGTCCATGGATACGCGCGCCGAAACGAGCGGCATGCCCTGGGCGGAAAAAGACATGAACATCGTGTTGCAGGAGGCCGATCAAGCACGTCTGAGCCTGCCTTTGAGCGGCACTATCAAGGAAGTCATCAAGGGCCTGAAAATACGCATGGGCCTGGGCATGCCGCACGTGCCCGAGTAAGGCTGCTTGCAGGGGCGATGGCTGGAAAGCATCGCCAGGCAAGGCTTTATGGGGGGGCGCATGCGCTTGGAAAGCCCGGTGACGCGCTCCGTGAAGATCGCCATGACGAGGTTTGCGAGGATCATCACGATCGATGCCGTCGCGATGGTCACATCCAGCCGGTTTTTCAGATCCTGGGACATGCGTATCGGCAGCATTTCGGTGTCTGCGTCGCGCAGGTTCTTGAAGCCTTGCTGGACTTGAATCTGTTTCCCGTCTATCGATCGTAGTTTTTTCCTGCGGCTTTTCGCGGCCTTGCACCCGACGCACCACCACGGCGGCGGTTTGCGCCTACAATATCGCCCACGCTGTCCGGCACCCCCCTTCGATCTGGTGCGCCGGATTTGCTCCCGATCCTGAAGTTCCCGCAAAAGTAAGGCACGCACCATGAATATTGCAGTAATAGGCGGCGGCATAGCCGGGTTTACCCTGGCACTCGCACTCAAGCAGCGCGGCATGGCGTGTCGCGTTTATGAAAGCGCACGCGAGATAAAGGAGGTGGGGGTAGGCATCACCCTGCTGCCACACGGCATGCGCGAATTCACGGCGCTGGGCCTGCAGGACGCATTGCGCGCGGTCTCGGTTGAAAACAAGGAAAGCGCGTTTTTCAACCGCTACGGTCAGTTCATCTACAGCGAGCCACGGGGGATATTCGGCGGCTATCCCTTCCCCGAGTTCGGTATCCACCGCGGCAAACTGCATACGGTGCTGTACGATGCGGCGCGGGCGCAGTGCGGTGCTGAAAATATACTGACCAATCATCACCTGACCGGCCTTGTGCAAGACGAGAAGGGTGTGACACTCAGCTTCAAGGAAAGCTCATCGGGTGCGCAGCTGGCACCGGTCAAGGCCGATATCGTGATTGCCTGCGACGGCGTCAACTCCGCCGTGCGCCGGGTGTTCTATCCGGACGAGAGTGTCGTGTTCACCGGCATCAACGCCTGGCGCGGGGTCAGTATCCACAAGCCGATTTTCGACGGCCAGACCTATATGCGCATCGGCACCATAGACACAGGCAAGATCGTCATCTATCCCATCCTGGATAACGTCGACGGCAAGGGCAACCAGCTGATCAACTGGACCACCGAGATCGGGCGCGAGGGCTCCGGCATGAACGACTGGAACAAGCGCGGCAATATCGAAGACTTCATCGCACCCTACGAAGACTGGCATTTCGACTGGCTGGATGTGCCCGCCATGATCAGGAATTCCGAGGATGTCTTTGAGTATCCCATGGTCGACAAGGATCCGGTGGCGCAATGGACCTTCGGTCGTGTCACCTTTGTCGGCGATGCGGCGCACCCGATGTACCCGCGCGGCTCCAACGGTTCGGCGCAGGCGGTCATTGACGCGCGCACGCTCGCCGATTTGCTGGTGCAAACAAAAGACCCGGTCGTGGCGCTCAAAGATTACGAGAAAGCCCGGGTCGAGCCCACCGCGACGGTGGTTCGTACCAACCGCTCGACGCCGCCGGATTTCATCATCATGAAAGTCAATGAACTTACCGGCGGCAAGCCCTTCGAGAACATCGACGATGTCATCAGCCAGGCGGACCTGCGGCAGATTTCGGAAAATTATAAAAAGGTCGCCGGGTTCACGGTCGACGCAGTCAGGGCTTGATTCGGGGGTGCAGGTGCATCGCACGGCGCTTCTGCGCCTTAGAGGCACACGTCCAGCGCAGGGCCAGAGAGAGGAGAGTGCCATGTTCCGCCGTATTGCGCCGCCCCGGTTGTTTTTTGTGGTGTTGGGCAGCCTGTTCACGCTCGCCCTGTCGTTCGCAGCCCGCGCGGAGTATCCGGAACGACCGATACGCCTGATTGTTCCGCAGGCTGCGGGCAGCGCCTCTGACAATCTCGCGCGCGTGCTTGCCGCGGCGCTCAGTCAACAAATGGGACAGCAGGTTGTCGTCGACAACCGTCCCGGCGGTGCGCTCACGATCGGAATGGACATCGTCGCCAAATCCGCGGCGGACGGCTACACCCTGGCTCTCGGACCGGTCGGCGCCCTCGCCATAACCCGCCATATGGTCGGAAAACTGCCCTACGACATCGAGCGTGATTTTCATCCCGTCGCCCTCATCAGCTACGGCCATCTCGTGCTCGCCACCTCGCCGGTCATCCAGGTGAAGAGCGTGCGCGAATTGATCGACTATGCCAAGAAAAATCCGGGCAAATTGACCAATGCGTCATCGAGCAATGGATCGCCCGGCCATGTCAGCGGCGAACTGTTCAAGTACATGACCGGGACCGACATCGTGCATGTCCCCTACAAGGGCGGCGCGCAGGCGATCAACGACCTCATGGCAGGGCACGTCCAGGTCATGTTCGAGAGCCTAAATTCCATGGCCGCCTTCGTTCGCTCCGGCAAAGTGCGGGGCCTCGCAGTAAGCGGGGCGAAACGTTCGGCTGTTTTCCCCGAACTGCCGACCCTCAACGAGAGCGGTGTGCCCGGGTATGACGTAACCTCATGGTCTGGCCTGGTGGCGCCCACAGGGGTGCCGCGCGCCATCGTTGACAGATTGAACGCCGAGGTCAACAAGGCCATCAATTCCCCCGCCTACAAGGATAAATTCGAGGCCCTGGGCAGCGAGGGGGGCGGCGGCACGCCGGAGGCGTTTGCGGATTTGATCCGCAAGGACAGCGCCAAGTGGGCCGACGTGATCAAGCGCTCCGGCGCGAAAATCGATTGAGTTTCCGAACCACCCCCATTTCCGCAGGAGCAGCATGCAGTCAGTACCCGTAATTATCGTCGGCGGCGGCCCGGGTGGGCTTACGCTTGCCATCGAACTTGGCAAACGCGGCATCGAGTGCGTAGTGTTCAATGACAAGCCCGGCACCGTGACGCTGCCTGCGGCAAACGCCACCCAGGCGCGCACCATGGAGCACTTCAGGCGACTCGGGTTTTCGCAGGAGCTTCGCGCACTGGGCATGCCGCGCGACTATCCCACCGACATCACCTATTTCACGCGCTACAGCAAATACGAACTTGCGCGCTTTTCGCTGCCACCCTCGGGCGACGCTGACAAGATCGCGCGCCAGGCGGGCGGGTCGTGGAGCACCCCGGAATTGCCGCATCGTTGCTCGCAGCTTTTCATCGAACAGGTGTTGCACAAGCATGCACAACTACAGCCCTGCGTGTCGCTGCGTTATGGCTGGCGCGCGGCTGCATTCGAGGATGACGGCAAGGGCGTCACCGTAACCGCAGAGAAAGTTGAAGGCGGCGAACGCATGACCTTGCGCTGCGACTATCTCATCGGTGTTGACGGCGCCCGCAGCATGGTGCGCGAGGGGTTGGGGTTCGAGCTGGAAGGGGAGCGTAAGGTCACGCGTAATTTCGTCGGAGGCCGCATGATCGCGCTGTATATTCGCGCCCCCGACCTGTACAAAAAAATTGCCGGACCGCCGGCCTGGATGTACTGGTCGGTCAATGGCGAGCGGCGCAGCTTCATGACCGCAATCGATGGGGTCGAGACCTTCGCCTTTCACACCCAGCTTAAGTTGGATGAGGAAAGGCGCGATATCGGTGACGACGAGGCAAAGGGATTCTTCGAGCAGACTCTGGGCTGCACCTGTGATATCGAGATCATGGGCAAGTCCAACTGGAATGCCGGTTATACGCTGGTTGCCAATCACTACAAGCGCGGGCGGGTCCTGCTTGCCGGCGATGCGGTGCACCTATTCACGCCCATGGGCGGACTAGGCTACAACACCGCTGTCGATGATGTGGTCAATCTGGGGTGGAAGCTTGCCGCGGTGCTCAAGGGCTGGGGCGGTGAGGCCTTGCTCGATAGCTACGAAACCGAACGTCGTCCCCTGGCCATTCGCAATACACGCATCGCCCGCGGCTATGCCGACAGCGTCGGCTTGTTCGTGCCGCCCGACAACATCGAGGATGACTCGACCGAAGGCGAGAAGACCCGCGCCGAGGCCGGAGCTTATCTTGGCGATCACGCCCGGCGCGAGTTCAACATCCCTGGCGTCACCTTCGGTACGCGCTATGACGGTTCGCCGGTGATTGTTTCGGATGGCAAGATTCCGCCGCCTGATAACGCGAATGTCTACGTGCCGAGTGCGGTTCCCGGCGGTCGCGCGCCGCACTGGTGGATGGCCGGCGAACGATCGCTCTACGATTCGTTTGGTTTCGAATTCACCTTGCTGCAAATGAATGCGGATGCGGCGGCCGGAGCGGCGGCGTTTGAAGCCGCGGCGAGTTCGCTTGGCGTGCCGCTGACGGTCCTGCGTGTCACCGAGCCCGGCTTGCGTGATTTGTATGAAGCGGATCTTGCACTGATACGTCCCGACCAGCATGTTGCATGGCGCGGGGAATCGGCCGAGGTTGATGCGGGGGCTGTCCTGCGCACGGTAACCGGTCGTCAATGAGGAGCAAATAATGAACGTTAAAAACAGCTGTGCACAGCATGCGGGAAGGGAAGGCATCGCACCGGCCGAATGGGAAGCGCGTGTGCAACTGGCGGCCTTGTACCGGTTGTCGGCGCACTACGGCTGGGATGAACTGATCTACACCCACATTTCTGCTCGCGTGCCCGGCAGCCATGAGCACTTCCTGCTGAATCCTTTCGGCCACGCATTCAATGAGGTCACCGCTTCCAGCCTTATCAAGGTGGACCTCGAGGGCAATGCCGTCGATCCGACGCCTTATCGCATTCACAAGGCCGGATTTGTGATTCACAGCGCCATCCACGCCGCACGCAAGGATGCTTTATGCGTCATTCATCACCACACCGAAGCGGGAATGGCGGTGTCCATGCTCAAGTGCGGGCTGCTGCCGCTGTCGCAGCACGCGCAACTGTTTCATGAAAAGGTCGGGTATCACGGCTTTGAGGGGATCGCCAACGAAATCGACGAACGCGGGCGTCTTGCCGCCGACCTCGGGCAGAACTGGGTGTTGATTCTGCGCAATCACGGCATGCTCATCGCCGGTCGCACCATACCGGAGGCCTTCAGCATGTGCTTCCACCTCGAAAAGGCCTGCCGTGCGCAGCTCAAGGCTATGGCTACCGGCAGCGAGTTGACGATCCCGTCGGCCGAGGTCAGCCGCAAGACGGCCGAGCGCGGCTTCGATGCGCCCGGACAGCCCTTGGGCCGCCTTGAATGGGACAGCCAGCTTCGCCTGGTAGACCGCATCGATTCTTCCTATCGCGACTGAATCCCGCGTCAGTCTGATCCAGGGCTGGATGCCGCCAGTAGGGTGGGCCGGTGGCAGGGGTGATTTGCTGCGCCGCAACGTTAAATAATCACTTTTCCTCAGGGCGCCTGGTCGCGATTTCGCTAAAAATGAACATGTTCGAATATTTTCTTATACAATCAATTCTGGATTCCATGAGCTTTTTCTGATCCTTTTTCTGACCATTAAGTGGCGCATAACCCAGTGAGGAATGTATGGCGGCAGCCCGAAAAGCGGCATTGGTAACAGGTGGAGCCAGCGGCATTGGCAAGAGCGCGGTGCTTGCGCTGGCGGCCGCAGGCTATGACGTTGCGATCAACTTCAGCTCGAGCGAGGCGGCGGCCAAGGCCACCGCTGCGGAGGCGGAAAAGCTCGGTGCAAAGACGCTGTTGCTCAAATGCGATGTCAGTGACGAAACTGGCGTGCGCGCGATGCTGAAAAAAGTGGAAGAAGCCTTCGGCAAGCTCGATGTGCTGATCAACAACGCCGGCACCACCGCGCCATGGAAGCCCAAGGATTTGGAAAGCCTTGACCTTGATGACTGGGACCGCGTGTTCAACGTCAACGTGCGCGGCCTGTTCCAGGTAACGCGCGCGTCGGTGCCGCTGCTCAAAAAAGGCGACAAGCCCTGCATCGTCAATACCGCGAGTATTGTCGGCCTGCGGCCGGGTCCGCAGCCGCTGCCCTATGCGGCGAGCAAGGCCGCCGTCGTCAACATGACCAAGACCCTGGCATGGAACCTTGGTCCGGAGATTCGCGTGAATGCCGTGGCACCGGGCTGGATGGAGGGCGACTGGATGCAGCGCATGCTCAAGGACAAGTACGATGATCTGATGGGCAAGCGCGCCAAGGCGACGCCGCTCAAGCGCTGCGTGACCGCCGACGATGTCGCCGAATCGATGATGAGCCTCATCAACGGCAACCGCTTCGTCACCGGCGAGATCGTCGTCATCGACGGCGGTTTCACCGCTTCAACCTGAGCGGACGGGAGTTGCGATGATAGAAGGTGTTGTTCCGTTCCCGCCCGAATTCGCAGCGCGCTATCGGGCCAAGGGCTACTGGCAGGACCGTGCCCTCCGCGATGAATTCGCCGATGTGTTCAACAAATTCGCGCCGCGCGTGTTCGTTGTCGACGGCGATCGGCAGTTCACCTATGCAGAAGTCGACAGGCTGAGCGAGCGTCTTGCACTAAACCTGCTTGACCTGGGCCTCAAGCCGCTTGACCCGGTGGTGCTGACGCTGCCCAACGTTGCCGAGTTTGTCATCCTGTATTTCGCGTTGCAGAAAATCGGCGCGATTCCGATCGCGGCGCTGGCCACTCACCGGCATACCGAGGTTAGCCAGTTCGTGCGCATCGCCTCGGCGACCGCCTGTGTCTACCCGGAGTCGCAGGGCGACTTCCAGTTCGGGCCGATGATCAAGCGCGTCCAGCAGGAATCGGCGTGCATGAAATTCGCCATCGTGCTGGGCAAGGCGGGGCCGGGGGAACATTCGCTGGCCGAGCTGATCGAGCGCGAGCCGAAATCGGTGCGCGCAGACCTGGACAAGATCAAGCTCGATCCCACCGATCCGTGTATCTACCAGCTCTCGGGCGGCACCACCGGCGTGCCCAAGCTGATTCCGCGCAGCCACAACGATTACGCCTATAACTCGAAGAAGGCCTCTCCGGTTTGTGCAGTCAGCGGGGACTCCGTGTTGCTGCTGGTGATCCCGATTGCGCACAACCTCGCGCTCGCATGTCCCGGCATCCAGGGTTATGCCTTCAACGGCGGCAAGGTGGTGGTGGCCGCCAGCGCGCGGCCCGAGGAAATGTTCGCCATCATCCAGAAGCACTGCGTCACCCACCTCAAGGTGGTGCCGGCGCTGCTGATACGTCTGATCAACAGCCCGGAAATCGGAAATTACGATCTGTCGTCGCTCAAGGTCATCCAGAGCGGTGGGCAGCGCATGCAACCGGAGGTGCGTATCCGCACGAAACAGCTGATTCCAAGCGTCTGGGTGCAGGAGAACTTCGGCATGTCCGAGGGCATGTTGTTTTTCGTGCGCGAGGGCGATCCGGAGGAGGTCATGCTCGAGACCTGCGGTCGGCCGATTTGCGAGGATGACGAGGTGCGGCTGATCGACGATGATGGCAGGGAGGTCGCACCCGGAGAAGTGGGCGAGCTCACCTGTCGCGGCGCCTACACCTTGCGCGGTTACCTGCGCGTGCCCGAATACAACGCCAAGCAGTTCACGCCGGATGGGTTTTACTGTTCCGGCGACCTGATGCGCCTGCATCCTTCGGGAAACTACGTCGTCGAAGGGCGCAAGAAGGACCTGATCAACCGCGGCGGTGAAAAGATCAGCGCCGAGGAAATCGAGAACCTGATCCTGATGCACCCCGCGGTGCAGAACGTTGCCTGCGTGGCCATGCCTGACCCGGCGATGGGTGAGAAGACCTGCGCCTGCATCATCCCGCGCACCGGCAAGACGCTTGCGCTCAAGGAATTGGTGGATTTTCTCGCGACCAAGGAAATCGCCCGCTTCAAGCTGCCGGAGCGACTTGAGCTGATGAGTGAATTTCCCTTGTCCACTTTCGGCAAGGTTTCGAAAAAGTCGCTGGTCGAGATGGTGACCAAAAAACTGGAAATGGAGAAAAAATGAGGATCATCGACCTGCACTGCTACCCGGGCACCCAGGAGTGGATCACCGCCCAGGGCCCCTATGTAGATGCGCTTGCCAAGTACTGGAACCGCACCTGGGCGCCCAAGACCGAAGAGGATGTGCTCAAGGAATTCACCGGGGCCGGCGTCGAGGCGCTTCTGGTGGCGCTGGATCTTGAAACGACGGTGGCAACCCCGCCTTGCACCAACGAGTACGTGCACGCGATGTGGAAACGCCACCCCAAGCGCATCATCCAGGCCTGGGGCGCGGTCGAGCCGGCCAAGGGCGAAATCGCCATCCAGCAGGCACGCAAGGCGGTGAAAGAGCTGGGTTTTATCGGCTTTCACTTTCATCCGATCATGCAGCACTTTGCCGTGAACGACACGCGCTACTACCCGTTGTTCGAGGAAATCAACGCCATGGGTGCGGCGGTGATGATAGACGTGGGTACGACGGGGATGGGCGCCGGAATGCCGGGGGGTATGGGCGCACGCATCCGCCACGCGCATCCGTCGGCGATTGACGACCTCGCCGCGGACTTTCCCAATCTCAAAATCATCATGGCCCATCCTGGCTGGCCGTGGGTGGACGAGACCACTGCGGTGGCTTTGCACAAGGGCAACGTCTATTGGGAAATGTCGGGCTGGGCGCCCAAGTATTTTCCCGGCAACCTCAAGATAGACATGCGTGCCCGACTGCAGGACAAGATCATGTTCGGCAGTGACTACCCGAGCATGCCCTACGAGCGCATCCTGCGCGAATGGGGGGAGCTCGGTTACAAGGACGAGATCATGGAAAAGATCATGCACGGAAATGCCGAGCGCGTGCTGGGACTATAGTCGTTGATGCGCTGTGTGGCGCAGGCAATGCGTGTAGCAATTAAGAAAACGGCGGGTCAGTCCCGCCGTTTTCTTTTCGGGGCGGCCGGAGTCAGTCCGGTCATTTGCAGTTCGATGACGCGTCGTAATTCCTCAAGTCCCGCCGCGACCTTGGGTCGCGGATTTGAAATCCACCAGCGGATCGCCGCCGAATAAACAAAGAAGAGGTTGCGCGCGATGAAACTTGCATCCTCCGTGCCGGTGATTTTGCCGTCGCGCTGCGCCTGCCGGACGATATCCTCTATGCCCTTCATCAGGCGGCGGCGTGTTTGCAGGAATGCCTCGGACTGTTTGCCCGACGAGTAAAAAGTCAATTCCTGCAGCAGGATGCGCGACAGCTCCGGCCGCGCGCCAAAATACTCATAGTGGTGGCGGTAAATGGAAAGCAGGCGGGTGACGACATCACCGTCGACCGAAAGGGCCAGCGCCTCGTCGGTCAGCTGGCCCAGTTCCTCGTTGAAAATCAGGAAAATCAGGTCGCGCTTGTCCTCGGCGTAATTGAACAACGTGCCCAGGCCGACATGGGCGCGCCGCGCTATCTGGCGCAGGGTCGCCTGTCCGTAGCCGTGCGTCTTGAACAGGCTGCTCGCCGCCGCGCGAATGCGCTCGGCCTTGTCGAGCTTGTTCTGCTCGCGCCGGCCCGGTTCGGCCGCGGCTTCCCCGCTCATCAGGGGCTTTTTCACAGCTCAGCCCAGTTCGAAAATCTTTTGCGGGAACTGGTGCAGGCGCTCGGTGACGCCGCTTTCGCCGACCAAAAAATTGTCGCAGCACCAGCTGTAGGTGCGCTCGGTCACATAGGTCGGATGGGCCGAAAGTACCATGTTGCGGCCCAGCGGCATGGTCTCGTCAAAGCGCACCAGCGGCCGCTCGACCATATCGTAGCCCTGCCCGTGGCAGTGCAGGCGCTTTTCCTCGGGGCGGCCGTGCTCGCGCATGTACTGGTTGTAGGCCTCCCAGACCTCCTTGGGGGCTGCGCCCGGTTTGAGCAGGCTGGTGGTGAATTGCTGGGCCTCGATGACGAAGGCGAATTCGTCCTTCATTTCCTGAGACGCCTTGCCGAGCACACAGGTGCGGCCGATCTCTGTGTAAAAGCCGCCCGGCCCGTTGTTTTCGATGAGCAGGGTGAATTGGTCGCCCGCCTGGATCACGCGGTTTTGCAAATGGCGGTTGGCGAATACCGGCACTGTTCCTACCGGCCCGGATGCGCACATGAACAGCCCTTGCTCGCTGCCGTGGCTGTGCCCCGTTTGCTCGGCAACGGCCGCCACCTCGATATCGCGCATGCCCGGACGGATGGCAGCAAAGACGGCTTCCATGCATGCGTCCTGCATCGCGGCGGCGCGGCGCATAAAGCTGATTTCCTCTTCGCTTTTGACCGCCTTGATGGCGTCAACCAGGTCTGAGGCGTCGATAAAACGTGCGCTGGCAAGTTTGCCGCGCTTGAGGGTGTCGACGAGGGCATGCGACATCGCAGCGGTACCGAGCAGGCCGATGGTGCCGGCTGCGTAGGGTTCCAGCGCGCTCAGCGCCAGGTCCGCATCGTAGGCTGCGGTGTAGTGCGCCGCGGCATAGCTGGGCGTCCCAAGAAAGCGCGCGACGCCGCGCCGCAGCGCATTGCCTTCGGGCGGCAGTGATTGCACCATGCCAAAGGCGCCCTGGCCGACAACAGTCATGCGCTCGTCGCGCGGGAACACCACGGTGACCGGGTAACCGTTGGTGGCGGGCAGGTCGGTGAAATACTTGACGTAGCCGCCCATGAAATCGTTGTTGGCCTGCATCAGCAGCGCGTCAATTTTGCGTTCCGTCATGACCGCGCGAACGGCAGTCCAGCGTCGCTCGAGTTCGGCGGTCGAAATCGGTGCGTTAATTCGGTCGGCGGGGTCGGCCATCGGTGTTTCCTCTTGTCGGGTGTTCGTCATAGCTGACCCAGATCAGCGCTGGACCAGGTTGATCATGCCGGCAGTGTCTCCGGACAGGAATTTTTGCAGATTGTGCGCGATGACCGGCAGGGCTTCATTGACGTATTCGTCATAAAAGCCGCCCTGGTGCGGGGTGATGAGCACATTGTCCATCGACCAAAGCGGATGGGACGCGGGCAGGGGTTCCTCGCTGAATACGTCGAGCGCGGCGCCGGCGATGCGGCGCGCTTCGAGTGCGGTCATCAGTGCCGCCTCGTCGACCACGCCGCCGCGCGCCAGATTCACCAGGTAACTTGTGGGCTTCATCGCGTTGAACACCGCCGCACCGACGCTGCCGCGCGTCGCGGCGGAATACGGCGTGAGCAGAACCAGGTAGTCGGCCTCGGCCGCAGCAGGGATCAAATCGGTTCGCGGCAGAATGCGGTCAAAGCCGGGAAGCTCCCGCGCCGTGGAGCTGATGCCAATTACGCGCATGCCAAAGGCCTTGCACTTGGGCGCGAGTTCGGCCGCGATGATGCCCACGCCGTAGATGATTGCGGTCTTGCCCTTGAGCAGGCTGGCGGGAAAGCGCTCCCATTTATGTTGCTCCTGGTTGCGCAGGTTGCGCGCCAGGCCGCGACCAAGTGCAAGCATGGCGCCGAGGGCCGCCTCCGACACGGGGGCGCCGTGGATGCCATGCAGGTTGGTGACAAGCACATCGGCGCGCAGGGACGGACGGTCGGTAATGCCGTCCACGCCGGAGCCCAGCGCCTGTATCCATTTGAGCTTCGGGGCCTTTTCCAGGACATGCTCGGCCATCATCGGGCCGAAGGTAACGAGGACATCGGCCCTGCTGATATACGGATCGACCTTGCTGTGATGGTCGACGAGGTTGACCTCGATTTCCGGAAAGCGGGACCGGATACCTTCGTAGTATTGGAGCCTGACTTTTTCCGGCAGGGTAAGAAGCGCAAGCAGGCTGGTCATTGCATCGGTTTCGCGGAGCGGGAATGTGCGCCGCATTGCCCGTTATTTTTGAACAAGTTCATGTTCAGATATGCCGCCGGCAATGTCAAGCCGGCATTAGTTCGCGGGACAGTGCGTACACAAGTCGGCATGTTGCGTTGCACACACCTAGACCAAAGGGAGAAAGAGCGGGCGCGGGTATGGCGAAGTCGCTAGAATGTCCGCCCAACCCAGTCCTGCAGACGAGGACACTGGGCATCTGGGCATTCACAGCTTGGCATTGATACCCGGGCATTGAACATGCGGCCCAATCATGGAGGAGTTTTATGGCGTCTACTACGCCCGCGCTTCAAGAGCCGCGCAATATCAGGCTCGACAAGGATTTTCGCTGGCCCGGAGGCAAGCGTGTTGCTGTGATTTTCAACATCGCCTACGAGGCCTGGTCCGACGGCCAGGCGCCGGGGATCGGCCCCATGGGCAACGTGCTCAAGCCCGGGTTCTTTGACACCAATGCGCATTCGTGGGCGACCTTTGGCGCCGTGCGGGGGATCAACCGCCTCCTGGATATCGTTGATCGGCAGGGCGTCAAGGCAAGTGTCATGGTGAACGGCGTGCTCGCACAACGCTACCCTGAGTCGGTGGCGGATATATTGCGACGCGGGCATGAAATCGTTGCGCACTCGTGGGGCATGGATGTCATCCCGGCGTATTTCAGCGAGGAGGACGAAGCGAAAAACATCCAGCGCAACCAGGACGCCCTGCAAAATGCCATGGGTACGATTTCTCACGGTTGGATCAGCCCGCGCGGCACCGGCAGTCTCGCCACGCCGCGCCTGCTTGCCGAGGCCGGCTTCGTGCATCATGGTGACTGTAATGATGACGACCGTCCCTACGTGCAGGAATCGGGTGGCAAACGTATCGTCGCCATTCCGCTCACGATGGACATCAACGACCTGCCGTTTTGCATTCGTTACGGTCGTTCGCCGGGCGAGCTGATCCAGACGTTCGATGACACTATCAAGGCCTATCGCGAGCGCGAGTCGGTGCCGTTGATGCTCGATGTCACCGCGCATACCCACGTTTTCGGCCGTCCGTCGGGGGCCTGGGTCTACGAGGCCATCATCGAGCGGGTGAAAAAACTCGATGATGTGTGGGTCTGCACACGCATGGAAATGGCGCAGCACGTGCTCGCGTCGGTCAAATAAAAACTTTCCCGAGGAGGACAACATGAAGCACGTTAACTTGATCGCATTGCTCGCCGGCATCGCGCTGGCGCCCGCTTGCCTGGCGCAAGGCGCCTGGCCCAACAAAGCCGTTCGTGTTGTGGTCGCATTTGCGCCCGGCGGTATCGCCGACGTGGCGGCGCGCCTGATCTCGGTCAAGCTGAGCGAAGCGCTGGGTCAGGCCGTTGTGGTGGAGAACCGCGCCGGCGGCGGCGGCAACGTCGGTGCCGTTGCGGTGGCGCGCGCGACCCCGGACGGCTATACGGTACTCGCCACGACGACCTCGGTGGCGGTCAATCCTAGCCTGTCGCGCGATGCCGGCTACGACCTTGAAAAGGACCTGATGCCCGTCATCAACATGGCCTCCAGTCCCAACATTTTTGCCGTGTATCCGGGAGCCGGTGTCGGCACCATGAAGCAGTTGATCGAAAAGGCGCGCTCGGGCAAGCTCAATTACGGCACCGCAGGTGCCGGTACAACGCCGCATCTTTCGGCCGAATACCTGTTTAAGATACTGGCCAAGGTCAATATCACCCACGTGCCCTACAAGGGGGCAGGTCCGGCGGTGACCGCCGCCGTTGCGGGCGAGGTCGAAATTGCCAGCGTTGCGATGCCACCGGCAGTGGCGCAGATCAAGGGCGGGCGCCTGGTGGGTCTTGCCGTTACCAGTAACAAGCGCGTGGCGGCGTTGCCGGACGTTCCCACCGTCGCCGAGTCGGGGTTCCCCGGATTCGAGGATTACACCTGGGTCGGGTTTTTCATGCCGGTGGGCTCGCCCCCCGAAGCGGCCAACCGCCTGAACGCGGAGATGAACAAGATCCTCGCGACGCAGGACATGAAGGACAGGCTGGCCGCGCTGGGCTTTGAGCCTGTCGGTGGCAGCCCTGCGGAATTCGGACGCTATGTATCGGCCGAGGTGCAAAAGTGGTCCAAGGTCGTGCGCGAAACCGGCGCCAAGTCGGAATAAGCGGAACAAGAAGTCCCTCCCACTTCCCCATTGTTAAGTTGGAAAAAGATTCCATGACGCATCACGCACACGATCACACCCACGGCCACGAACACAAGCACGAAGGCGAGGTCGCGCCGCGCCGCTACAAGGGAACCACCATAGACACCCATGCCCACTGGTATCCACAGGAGTGGATAGACCTCGTGGACAAGGATGGCGGGAGGGAGGGCGGCAAGATAGAACGCAGTGCGGCGGGATACAAATTCGTCGGCGGCGGCCTCGTCAACGCGTTCACAGACGAATTCGTCAGTCTCGACCTGCGCCTCGAAGGCATGAAGCGCCAGGGCGTGGACGTGAACGTGATGTCGCTGACAACGCCCATGGTGTACTGGGCTTCGCCCGCACTCGGCCTCGCGCTGGCACAGGTCTATAACGACGCCATGTCGGCGGCGCATCTAAAGTATCCGAAAAAATTCATCGGCATGGCGCAGGTGCCCATGCAGGATCCGGCGCTCGCGCTCAAGGAGCTTGATCGCGCAGCCAAGCTGCCGGGCATGCGCGGGCTGTACCTCGCGACCAACATCGCCGGCACCGATCTTGATGACAAGCGTTTCTGGGATATCTATGCGCGTTGCGAGGAACTGGGCTGGCCGATATTCCTGCATCCCGTCTACACGTTGCAAACGGACCGGCTGGCGCGTTTTTACTTCAAGAACCTGATCGGCAATCCCTACGACACCGGTATTGCCGCGGCCGCGTTGATTTTTGGTGGCGTGCTCGACCGCTTCCCCAAACTCGAGATCAACCTGCCGCACGCCGGCGGCACGCTGCCGGGCATCATCGGCAGGTTCGACCATGGCGTCAAAGTGCGCGCTGAACTCAAGTTTATGAAGCAGTTACCGAGCGCCTACCTGCGCCGCTTCACCTACGACACCATTGGGCACGACGACACCATCAACCTTAATCTGGTGAGGCAGGTCGGTGCCGATCGGGTATTGCTTGGCAGCGACTATTGCTTTGACATGGGCCTTGAGCAGCCGGTGCAGGCGGTCGAGCGCCTCGTCGATGTGCAGGAGGCGGATCGCGACCTGATCCTGGGCAAGACGGCGGCAAAGCTGCTGCGCATCGAATAAAAATTTCTGACCGGCGCATGCCGGCGTGCACTACGGAGGAGGGCAATATGAAACGACTCGCGTTGAGAATGGCGGTGCTGGCGACCGGGCTGGTTTGCACCGGTGTCGCGGTGGCGCAGGCCTATCCGGTCAAGCCCATCCTGATGATTGTGCCGCTGCAGGCCGGCACGGCGGTGGACAACGTCGCGCGGGCGCTAAGCCAGAAACTGTCGGAAGGCCTCGGGCGCCCGGTGGTGGTGGAAAACCAACCCGGCGCGGCCGGGCAGATCGGCACCGAGCGCATCGCCAAGGCGGCGCCCGATGGTTACACCATAGGCTTCGTAAACGATTCCATCCTGACAATGCTGCCTAATTTCAATCCCAAGCTGGCCTACGACCCGCTCAAGGATCTCGCGCCGGTGTCGCGTGTTGCCGGCAACAGTTTTGCGATTGCCGTTCGCACCGACTCGACAGTCAGGAACCTCGGCGAACTCGTCGCCATGGCCAAAGCAAAGCCCGGGGACATCAATTTCAGTTCGGGTGGCGGCGGCAGCCCGCAGCACATGGTGATGGAAATTTTCAACGCCGCGGCCGGTATCAAGATGACGCATGTGCCGTACAAGGGCGCCGCGCAGGCGCTGACTGACCTTATCGGCGGCCAGGTGCAGGTGTTTGCGCAAGGCATGGGCGTGATGAGTGCGCAGGCCAGGGGCGGCAAGATCCGCCTGCTCGCCACCACCGGCGCGAATCGCTCGCCGCTGACGCCGGATGTGCCGACGGTGCGCGAAGCGGGTATCGCCGGCTTTGAATTCGCGACATGGTTTGCCGTCGTAGCGCCGGCCGGCACGCCAAAGGACATCGTCGATCGCCTGAATGCCGAGATCGTCAGGGCGGCCAGTGTGCCGGAGATTCGTGAGCAGTTGACCAAGCAGGGCTACGACATTTACGCCAGTTCGCCGGAACAACTGACCGATGCGATCCGTGACGGCCTCGCACGCATGGGCAAGACCATCCGCGACGCAAACATAAAAGCCGATTAGTGATGCGCTTGAAACCCGCGACTGGCGCGGATTTCCAGCGCAGTGCCTGATCAGGATATTGCTTGATCAGTGCATCACCCTGTTAGGGCATGCGCGCAAGCCACTCCCGCATTGCCGCGGCTACCGCCTCCGGTCGCTCCATGGTTGACATGTGCCCGCTGTTCTCGATGATCGTGAGCGTGGCGTGCGGTATCAGCGCCGCCATTTGTTCATGCCGTGCCAGCGGACTCCAGCTGTCTTCACGACCGCACAGTAACAGGGTCGGCTGGGTGATATGCGGCAACAGGCCAGTCGCCTCGGGCCGCCCGAGCAGTGCGTTGATCTGGGCGGCAAAGGTGTCCGCCGACTTGCGGTCAATCATGTCGAGAATGGCGTTCATCAGCGCCTTTTCGCCAAGACGGTCAATGTGCACCATGCCTTTTGCCCAGCGTTCGCCCATGACCCGCATGCCTTCGCCACGGGCAAGTTCCAGCAAGGCCATGCGTTCGGTTCGTTCGCGGTCTCCAGTCTCCCCAGCCGGTCGCGCCTGGTAGCCGGTGTCGAACAACCCGAGGTGGGTGATGCGCTGCGGCGCGAGGCGCACCACCTCCAGCGCGACGCGGCCGCCCATCGAATGTCCGGCGAGCGCGAATTTCACCGGCGCCTGGCGCAGTACCGTGCGCGCCATGGCGTTTATGCTGTCGGCGTTGCCGTAGCCGATCACCTGGCAGTCGGCAATGTCGCCCAGTGCGGTAGCCTGGTGCGTCCATACCGTGGCATCGCACAGGAGTCCGGGCAGCAGCAGTAATGGACCTCTCACCATGGGATCACCTCGTCACCGGGTCACCGAGGCAAGGCCTTGATGAGCAATTGCGGCCCCATGCTCTGAATCAGCTCAATGGTGCTGCGCGTAAGCGGCGTTGTCGGTCGCTGCGCCGAGACGGCGAGCGTCAGGTGGCTGGTGAGGCGCGGGCGCTTGAAGGGCGTGGCGGTAAACCGGCGCTTGTGCCCATGCAGGGCATTGAGTGAGAGAACCGCGCAGCCGTGGCCTTCGTGCACCAGATCCAGGATCGAGGATACGCCGTCGATTTCCAGTGCGACCGTGGGCTTCAGACCGAGGTTGGCCAGTTGTGTCTCGACGTACATGCGGATTGCGTGCGGGCGGCTCGGAATGATCAGAGGGAAGTCCGGCAATTCGCGCAAGGCCAGAGCCTTTGGCTGGCGGGCGCGCCCCGCTTCGGCGGGGCGGATCAGGAACAGTTGTTCGGCGAGGAAGGGGGTGATTTCTATGGCCGGTGCCGGCACCGGGTTGTAGATGAGTCCCAGATCGACCCGACCGGTCAGCAGCCATTCCTGGATGGTGACTGAAAGGCCCTCGACCATGCCCAGGGACGCGCCTGGGTAGTGCGTACGAAAGGCCTTGACCAACGGCACCGTGAGCATTTTTCCGACGCTTGGGGGGGCACCGACGACAACGCGCCCGACCGGTGCGCCTTTGACGTCCTCGAGTTCGCCGCGGGCGCGGTCCACCTGCTGCAGAATGCCGCGCGCGTGCAAGACCAGGCGCTTGCCCGCCTCGGTAACGCTGACGCCGCGACCATTGCGGTAAAGCAGCGTCTGCTTGAGCTCAACCTCAAGCTGGCGTACCTGCCGGCTGAGCGCAGGCTGCGCGATCGAGAGCAGCGAGGCCGCTTTGGTAAAACTGCCCAGTTCGGCGACATGGACGAAGTAGTCCAGTTGTTTGAGATCCACGGCTGGTAAGGTTTTAGATGTTCAGGTACGGGGAAATGCTGCAATGCTATAGCTGCTAGTAAGATAATGCCATTTTATTTTGCGGGGTCATGAGCGAAAATACTTACCTGCGGCATCGATCCAGAATCCCCGCGTTCCAGCCCTTTTCCCAAGCCTTCTTCACCGACACGCAAAAATAAGACAAACCCGGCTCCGCCGCGAACCCCGACTCCCTGACTTGCCTTACACCATGACCACCCCATCGACCGCCGGAACCCCGCTCCATACCCTGCTGGGCGATTATCCGAATACCCGCGCACTGAAGGGCGGGGCGCTGAAGTCTGATTTGCTGGCCTTTGATTTTGTCGAGGCCAAAGTACCCAACCAGTCGTTCAAGCGCGTCGTGCGCGATCTGGAGTTTGATGTTGCCGAACTGGCGATTGTCACTTTTCTACAGGCCAAGGCCTACGGCAAGCCGCTCGTCCTTATGCCGGCTGTGGTGGGGCCGGGGCGGTTCCAACACCAGTGCCTCATCTATAACGCTGAACGCGGATATCTGGATCCGTCCGGACTTGCGGGCAAGCGCGTCGGGATGCGCTCCTATGCGCAGACCACGCCGGCGTGGATACGCGGGATCCTGCAGCGCGATTATGCGGTTGACCTCGACAGTATCCAGTGGGTTGGTTTCGAGGACGGACACCTGGCCGAATACAAGGATCCGCCGCAGGTGGAGCGTGCGGGCAAGGAAAAGCAGTTGTTGCCCATGCTCCTTGCGGGCGAACTCGATGCCATCATTGTGGGTAACGATGCGCCGGACGATGCGCGCCTCATGCCGGTTATCCCCGATCCACAGGCCGCGGCGAAAGCCTGGTGCGAGCGCCATAAGGCGGTGCCGGTCAATCATCTTGTGGTGGTGAGTGAAACGCTGTCCAAGACCCGGCCGGATGTGGTGCGCGAGGTCTATCGAATGCTATCGGAGAGCAAGGCAAGGTCGCCTGCTCCTGCGCCGGGGGCGACCGATTTTTTCCCATTCGGGGTTGAAGCCTGCCGCCCCAGTCTTGAAATAATTCTCGAGTACGCGTACGCCCAGGGCCTGCTGGCGCGTCGCCTGACGGTGGATGAGTTGTTTGATGACACCACCCGGGGGCTTGGCGCATAGCACTGAACAAGGGCCAAGCCGTATGCCAAACGCCGCTCGGTTGCACGCAATGAGAACCAAAACAGCAACAAACTTAAAGCAGCACGAAGACCACACTAAAACAACACAAGGAGAGAGTAATGAGCGTAACCACCAAACCCCCGTTTCGCGCCGACCAAGTCGGCAGTCTGCTGCGTCCCGTCGAATTGCATGAGTCGCGCGCCAAATTCAAGCGTGGAGAAATCACCAGGGACGCGCTGACGGTAATCGAGGACAAGTGCATACGCGAAGCGGTCGCGCGTCAAGAGGGCGTCGGCATCCAGGCGGTCACCGACGGCGAGTTTCGCCGTGACTGGTGGCATGTGGACTTTTTGTCCGGGTTTGCCGGCGTGGAAACCAAGCCCGACCCCGGCGTGGCGGCCTTCCAGGGCATCAAGAACGACGATATGCCGCCCATCATGTTTGTAGGCAGCAAGCTGCGCCGCACCAAGCCGGTGTTTGTCGATCACTTCAAATTTTTAAAGTCGGTCACCAAGAACACGCCCAAGATGACCATTCCCGCGCCGGCCATGCTGCACCATCGTGGCGGGCGCAACTCGGTCAGCAGGGAAGCCTACCCGGACATGGCTGAATTCTGGGATGACGTCGGCCGCGCCTACCAGGAAGAAATTCGTGACCTCGCGGCCGCCGGCTGCAATTACTTGCAGATTGACGACACCAGTTACTCCATGTTGTGCGATGAAAAATTTCGTGCGATGACGGTGACGCGCGGTGACAACCCGAGCGAGCTGGTGCACACCTACGCCGCAGCGATCAACAAGGCGCTGGCCGGACGCCCCGCCGGGCTCAACGTCACCATGCACACCTGCCGCGGCAATTTTATGAGTTCGTGGGTGGCCTCGGGTGGTTACGATACGGTGGCCGAGGCGGTGTTCAACGAGGTAAAGGTTGACGGGTTTTTCCTGGAGTACGACTCGGACCGTGCCGGCGGGTTTGAGCCGCTGCGCTTCATGCCCAAGGACAAGAAGGTCGTGCTCGGGCTGGTGACCTCCAAGTCGCCGGTGCTCGAATCCAAGGATCTTTTGAAGCGCCGTATCGATGAGGCGGCCAAGTACGTACCTCTGGAAAACCTGTGCCTGTCACCCCAGTGCGGTTTTGCCTCGACGCACCACGGCAACAAGCTAACCGCCGAGGACCAGTGGAAAAAACTGCAGCTCATCGTCGAAGTGGCGCATGAGGTCTGGGGCTGAGGACGCTGCCGCCGGGAATTCAACCAAAGGTCTATGCGCCGAAGATTTAACCGCTGAAGGTTCACAAAAGGGAAACGGAAAACATGATCATCGATTGCCACGGCCATTACACGACGGCCCCCAAGCAGCTCGAAACCTGGCGGCAACGGCAGGTCGACGCACTGAAAAACCCCGCGGCGGCGCCCAAGCTGTCGGAACTGGTCATCAGTGATGATGAGATCCGTGAATCCCTTGAAGGCGCGCAACTCAAGATCCAGCGCGAGCGTGGCACCGACTTGACTATTTTTTCGCCGCGCGCCAGTTTCATGGCTCACCACATCGGAAATGCCATCACCAGTTCGGATTGGTCGCGGATTTGCAACGACCTCATTTACCGCGTCTGCCAGCTGTACCCGAAGAATTTTGTCGGCGTATGCCAGCTGCCACAGTCAGCGGGCGTTCCGCCTGCAAGCTGCATTCCGGAACTCGAACGTTGCGTCAAGGAACTCGGATTCATAGGCTGCAACCTCAACCCGGATCCTTCCGGCGGTCACTGGAAGGATCCGCCGCTTACCGACAAGTGGTGGTATCCGCTTTACGAAAAAATGGTCGAGCTCGATGTGCCTGCGATGGTGCACGTTAGCACGAGTTGCAACGCCTGTTTTCACACCACGGGCGCGCATTATCTGAACGCTGACACTACGGCGTTCATGCAGTTTCTGACCTCGAACCTTTTCAAGGATTTTCCGACGCTCAAGTTCATCGTGCCGCATGGCGGCGGCGCCGCGCCGTATCACTGGGGGCGGTTTCGCGGACTCGCGCAGGATATGAAGCTGCCGCCGCTGAAGGAACACCTGTTGAAGAACGTTTTTTTCGATACCTGTGTCTACCACCAGCCCGGCATAGACCTGCTTCTCAAGGTCATACCGGCGGACAACATCCTGTTCGCGTCTGAGATGGTGGGGGCGGTGCGCGGCGTCGATCCGGAGTCCGGGCATTACTACGATGACACCAAGCGCTACATCGAAGCTTCAACGCTCAGCGCCGAGGACAAGAAAAAGATATTCGAGGGTAACGCACGCCGCGTATTCAGCCGCCTCAATGCCTAAGTTCTAAGGTCGAGGGTCTAAGGTCGAGGGTCTAGGGTCTAGGGTTAGGAAAATTGTGGATTGCGGTTCAGTCTGGAGAAAAAGCATGAGTGTTGTCGTTCGTAACATCCCGCGCGCGGACCAGGCGGTCATCGACACCCTGGGGCGCATGGGCGTTGCAACCGTGCACGAAGCCTTCGGCCGTGCCGGCCTGATGAAGTCGTATATGCGGCCTATCTATCCTGGCGCCGCCATCGCCGGCAGCGCGGTCACAGTGCTTGCGCATCCGGGTGACAACTGGATGCTGCATGTGGCCGCCGAGCAGATCAATCCCGGTGATGTGGTCGTAGTGGCCCTTAGCGCGGATAACGAGGACGGCATGTTCGGCGACCTGCTGGCTACATCCTTCAAGGCGCGGGGCGCAAAAGGCCTTGTCATTGACGCCGGCTGCCGCGATGTCAGCGTGTTGCGTGAAATGGGTTTCCCGGTCTGGCCAAAAGCCATTTCGGCCAAGGGGACCGTAAAGGCCACCGTGGGTTCGGTGAATATCCCGGTGGTTTGCGCGGGTGCGCTGGTCAATCCAGGCGACGTGATCGTAGCCGACGATGATGGCGTGGTGGT
>CAITSH010000209.1 GCA_903895005.1 uncultured Pseudomonadota bacterium | reverse complement strand
CTTGCGGCGTGCATGGCGCTGACGGCGCAGGCGCAACAGGCGGCCTACCCGTCGCGACCGGTGCGCATGATCATTCCGGCGGCGCCCGGCGGCAATCCCGACCTGCTCGCGCGCATGCTGTCGCAAAAACTCGCCGACGCCTTCGGCAAGCCTTTCATCGCCGAAAACGTGCCGGGCGCAGGCGGTGTGGTCGCCGCAGAGCAACTGGCCAAGGCGGCACCGGACGGGCACACGGTCATGCTGGGCGACTCGGGGGCGCTCGCAATCAACATCGCTTTGAACAGCAAGCTCGGTTACCAACCCTTGCGCGACTTTGCGCCGGTTACGGCGCTGATGATGGTGCCCACCATATTGATCGTGCATCCGTCGGTACAGGCCAATACCCTCGCCGAGTTCATTGCGCTCGCCAAGTCCAAGCCCGGTGCGATCAACTACGGTTCGGCGGGCGGCGGCTCGATACACCACCTGACCATGGCGATTTTCGCCGCACGCACGGGCCTGGATGTCGTGCACGTTCCGTACAAAGGCGGCACCGCACTGGTGGGTGGCGTCATGGCCGGTGACGTGCAGGCGGGTTTTTCCGGAATACCCAATGTGCAGCAGGCGATACGTTCCGGGCGCCTGCGCGCCCTTGGCATCAGCATAGGCAGGCGCTCGGCATCGATGCCCGAGGTGCCGACCCTCGCCGAGCAGGGCCTGACGGGCTTTGACGTGGGCACGGTCATCGGCATGCAGGTGCCAGCGGGCACGCCAAAGGAGATCATCGCGCGCCTGCAGTCGGTGATCGCCAAGGCGCTGCGCGACAAGGACATTGCCGAGCGCATGCAAAACCTCGGCATGGAACTCGCCGAAAACGGCACCGAGGGTTACGCGCAATTCATCCGCGAAGACCTCGATCGCTACGCCGCGGCAGTCAAAGCCGCGGGCATCAAGGCCGAATAAGCCGCCGCGGTAGAATGCCCTGCGAGCAATCCGCAATCACCACCAGACCCTATCAAGGAGAAATCCCAATGCTGACCCTGTTTTACGCCCCCGGCGCCTGTTCCATGGCCGCCCACATCGTGCTCGAAGAGTCCGGTGAAAAGTACACGCCAACAAAAGTCGACCTGTCCAAGGGCGAGCAACTGACCGCCGACTACAAGAAAATCCATCCGCTTGGCCGCGTGCCGGCATTGCTCCTGGATGACGGCGCACCGCTCACCGAGAACACCGCGATCATGCCCTTCCTCGGCAAGCGCTTCAAAATGTGGCCCACCGAGGCGATCGCCGATGCGCAGGCGCTGTCGGTCATCGGTTTTTTTGCGGCGAGCGTGCATCCGGCCCACGGCCACATCGGCCGCCCGGCGCGTTACACCGCCGACGAGTCGGCCTTCCCCGGCATCCAGGCGATGGGGAAGAAAACCTTTCACGAATACCTCAAGCAGATCGACGGCATGTACGCCGGCAAGGAATGGCTGACCGGCACCTACTCGGTGCTCGATGCCTATGCCTTTGTGTTCTACACCTGGGGCATCAAGCGCGAGCTGCCGGTGACCGAGCTCACGAACTACACGGCGATGGTGCAACGCATGGCGCAACGCCCGGCGGTGCAGCGCGTGATGGCCGACGAGGGCGTCAAGCTCTGAGCCTTTTACGCACGCGTCAACGACGCGCGTGAAAAACGAGGGGGCTGCGGCCCCCTTTTTTTGCGCCCGGCTTTTCATCCTGCCGCCCCAAGGCGCGTGCTGGAAACGCCCTATCCACGCGGCTTTCCGGGCAACGGCCATCACCCGAAGACACCCCCGCCGTCCGTCGCGTTAGCCGTTATACTGCGCACACAAAAATAGCGGTCACGGGGCAATAGAACCCAAGCCGCAATTTCAATTACCTTGAGGAGGAAACCATGTCCGAGTCCACTGCCAAGCCGCGCCTGCTGATTCCGGCGCTGCAACCGTTTTACGATCGCATCACCCCGCTCGCCTGGCCGCTGGTGCGCGCCTCGTCGGGACTGATCCTCGCCGTGCACGGCTGGGGCAAGGTGAGCAAGGGACCGGAGGCCTTTG
>CAITSH010000208.1 GCA_903895005.1 uncultured Pseudomonadota bacterium | reverse complement strand
TCCGGCACCACGGGCAAGCCCAAGGGCGTGCAGCGCGATACTGGCGGTTATGCAGTGGCGCTCGCCGCCTCGATGAAGCACATCTATTGCGGTGCGGCCGGCGACACCATGTTCACCGCCTCGGACATAGGATGGGTGGTGGGGCACTCGTACATCGTCTATGCGCCGCTGATCGCCGGCATGACGAGCATTCTTTACGAGGGACTGCCGATGCGCCCCGATGCGGGCATCTGGTGGAAGATCGTCGAGGAGCGCAGGGTCAACGTGATGTTTACTTCGCCAACGGCGATCCGCGTGCTCAAAAAGCACGATCCAGCGTATCTCGCAAAGCACGATCTGTCGTCACTTCGCGCGCTTTACCTCGCAGGCGAGCCGCTGGACGAGCCCACGCACTCATGGATTTCCGGCGCGCTGGGAAAGCCGGTCATCGACAACTACTGGCAGACCGAAACCGGCTGGCCGATACTCGCCGCCCAGCCCGGGGTCGAAAAAATACCGCTCAAATTTGGCAGTCCGAGCTTCCCGTGTTACGGCTACGACCTCAGGTTGTTGCGCGAAACCGATGCAAGCGAGGCGGGCGCCGATGAAAAGGCCGTCGTGGCGATCGTGCCCCCGCTGCCGCCCGGTTGCATGAGCACAATCTGGGGCGATGATGAGCGGTTTGTACGCACGTATTTTTCCACCTTTTCGAAAAAGCAGGTCTACACCACTTTCGACTGGGGTATCCGCGATACGGACGGCTACTACTTCATCCTCGGCCGCACAGACGACGTTATTAATGTCGCAGGTCATAGGCTTGGTACCCGGGAGATTGAAGAGGCGGTGAGCATGCATCCGAATATCGCCGAATGCGCGGTGGTGGGCGTGGCCGACGCGCTAAAGGGGCAAATGCCGCTGGCCTTCGCCGTGGCCAAGGACACGTCACGGCTGGAGACGGCGGAAGGCCGCAGGGCTTTCGAGAAGGAGGTCATGGATACGGTGGACAAGCAGCTCGGGCCGATCGCGCGGCCTAGCGCCGTGCATTTCGTGACGCTGCTGCCCAAGACCCGTTCGGGAAAGACACTGCGCCGTTCCATTCAGGCGCTGGCAGAGGGCCGGGATCCGGGCGATCTCACCACCATCGAGGATCAGGGGGCGCTTGAGCAGGTGCGCACCGCCCTAAAGGGCTGAACAAGCCCCGGGCGGGACATGGGCGCAGGTTCGGGGTATTGCGATCCCGTGCCGCAACAAACCCCGGTCGGCGCAGTGCGGTTAAAATCCCCACTCAGCTTACATCTCCTAACGGATCCCCAACGTGAAAACCAAGCCCTGCCTGACCCTTGAAGACTGCAAGAAAATCGCCGCCGCCGCTGAAGCCGAGGCGAACAAACACAACTGGAACGTGGTGATCGCCATCCTCGACGACGGCGGCCATCCGCTGTACCTCCAGCGCGGCGACGGCGCTACGCCGGCCAATGCGCAAATTGCCATGGAGAAGGGACGCTCCGCCGCAATTTCGCGCCGCTCGACCAAAAGCTGGGAAGACCGTATCGCCGCCGGACGCCACGCCATACTGAAAATGCCGGTGTTGCCCGTGCAAGGCGGCATGCCCATCATGGTGAATGGTGAATGCGTTGGGGCGGTGGGCGTTTCCGGCGTGCAGTCGCATGAAGACGAGCAGATCGCCAACGCCGGAATCGCTGCGCTTGGTCTTGTGTAGCGACAACGCCGGGCGTGCCCTGCGGTGTTCAGGATGTTTTTTGTAGTCCAACCCCAAGGAGGAGATATGTTTAAAAAAACCATAATGACCATCGCCGTATTGGCCGCCGGCACCGCATTTGCACAAGCCCCGAACCCGCTTGACGCCGTTCCGGACAAGCAACCCTTTGACGTGCCCTACGGCGCGCCGATCTCGCTTGAACGTGCCGACGCGGTCCTTGCCGCTGCGGTTGCCGAGTCGAAAAAACGCGATTGGAAACTCACCTGCGCCGTGGTCGATTCGGGTGCACACATGGTGTCGCTCAAGCGTATGGATGGTTCGCCGATCTCGGCAATTGACATCGGCAGCCACAAGGCGCGCGCCTCGGTTAAGTTCCGCCGCGAGTCCAAGGCATTCGAGGCCGGCGTACAGAACGGCCTGAACTACCTGTTGACGCTTGACGATGTCATTGCATCGCGCGGCGGAATACCGCTCGTCGACAGCGGCAGGATTATCGGCGCGATCGGCTGCTCCGGCGGTACCGGTTCTCAGGACGAGGTTGTTGCAAGGGCGGGCGTTGCTGCGCTGAAGTAAGCGTGTTTGCCTGAAAAAAACCGCCTGCGGGCGGTTTTTTTATTGAAGCCCGGTCATTGCGATAAAAGGGACCGCACCCCGAACGCAAACGCCGGCAGCGCAAACAGGTTGATCACAAGGGCCGCGGCAAAAAAACACCAAAGCGCGATCCCGACCGGGGTTAGCCGCTGCAGCACGATCTTTCCCGCCCAGCCCAGGTTGGCCAGCCCGGCGAGCGGGAAAAACGCCAGAAAGGGCAGCATCAGGATATAGACGAGCGACAGCGTATTGTTGCGCGGCCAGTTGGGCATGCTATCGCCCATCCACAGTGTCAGCACGCCGCATACGGCAGCTGCCAGCAGGTTCGCCGGCAGGTTGCGCCGGGCATTTGCCGCGGGCGATTCCGCTGGGTCGTATTGTTCCTGTGCTTGCGGGGGATCAGGTTCGGTCACGGTGCTTCAATGTAAGATGGCGGGAACATTCTATCCTCCAAGCTTTTATACCAATCTGTTATTCGCCGGGAGATTCTCATGTTAAAAAAACGCACCGCCATCGTAACCGGTTCTACCAGCGGTATCGGCCTTGGCATTGCCCAAGCCTTTGCCCGATCGGGCGCGAATATTTTGCTTAACGGATTCGGCGATGCCGCGGAAATCGAAAAAATCCGCGCCGGCCTGGCCGCGGAAACCGGCGTCAAGGTGGCCTACTCGCCGGCCGACATGACTAAGCCGGCTGAAATTCGCGCCATGGTCGCGCAGGCGGTCAATGAACTGGGCGGTGCGCACATCCTCGTCAACAACGCCGGTATCCAGCACGTCGCGCCGGTTCAGGAGTTTCCGGAGGAAAAATGGGATGCCATCATCGCCATTAACATGTCCTCGGCGTTTCACGCCTCCAAGGCCGCGCTGCCGCACATGCAGGCAGATAAATGGGGTCGCATCATCAATATCGCCTCCATTCATGGCCTGATTGCCTCGCCCTTCAAATCCGCCTACATCGCCGCCAAGCACGGCGTGGTCGGCCTGACCAAAACCATCGCGCTCGAGAATGCAGAGCTGGGCATTACCTGCAATGCCATCTGCCCCGGATACGTCAAGACGCCGCTCGTGGACAAGCAGATCGACGACCAGGCCAAGGCGCACGGCATCTCGCATGAAAAAGTCATCTCCGACATCATGCTGGCGCCGCAGCCGACCAAACGTTTTGTCGAGATCGCCGAACTCGCCGGGCTGGCGGTGTTCTTGTGTAGCGATGCAGCGGCGTCGATCACCGGAACCGCGCTGCCCGTGGACGGCGGCTGGACCGCGCGCTAACCCAATCGCTGTTCGTATCGGCTGGAAACGCCCGACTAGCGCGGGTTTCCAGCCTTCTCTTGTTTTACCCGGTCTGCCGTGCCGGCGTCTGTCCACCGGGGCCGCAGTACCGTGGTATCGTTCCGCGCCATGACAAACTCTCCATCTCCCGCCGCAAAAGCGGCCCTCGTACCGGCAGGCAAACTGCGTGTCGGGATCAATCACAGCAATTTTCTGTTGTCGCAGCATGATGCTGCAGGCCGCTATAGCGGCGTTGCCATCGACATTGCCGACGAGTTGGCCGCACGCCTCGGCGTCACGGTGGCTGTCGCCGGTTTTGATGCGCCGGGCCCGATGGCGGAGGCGGTGGTGCGTGATGCCTGGGACATAGCCTTCATGGGTAACGAGCCGGCGCGCGCGCAGCAAATCGTATTCAGTGCGGCCTATCTTGAAATCGAGGCGGGCTACCTGGTGCCGCCCGGTTCGCCGATCCGCAGCATGGACGAAGTTGATCGCAAGGGCGTGCGCATCGCCTTGATGGGGAAGAGCGCTTATGATCTTTTCCTGGAGCGGCACCTGCAGCACGCGACCATCGTGCGCGCCAAGGATATCGACGCCTCGTACGAAGTTTTCGTGTCCGACGGACTCGAGGTGCTGGCGGGTCTCAAGCCAAGGCTGACAAGCGATGCGAAATCTTTGCCCGGCTCACGCATCCTTGACGGACGTTTTACCGCCATCCAGCAATCTGTTGGAACGCCGCGAGCGCGCGGCGATGCGGGGGCGGACTGGGTGCGCGCCACGGTGGAGGAATTGAAGGCATCCGGCTTTGTCGCGGCTGCTATCGCCCGGCACGCGGTCAGCGGCGTTTCAGTGGCGCCGGCGTCTGCGTGATCGTCCGGGTTGGCTGATTCGCGTACCGAACACGATACCTTTGGTGACATAGAAGTCCCGGCGCAGCGCCTGTGGGGTGCGCAAACGCAGCGCTCCCTGGAGCATTTCCGCATTTCATCCGAGCGCATGCCGCCGGAGTTCATCCTGGCACTGGCGCGGGTCAAGCGCGCCTGCGCACAGGTCAATCTGGAACTGGGTGAACTGGATGCCGCAAAAGCCCGCGCGATCATCGCTGCGGCAGGGGAGGTGATCGCGGGGAAATGGTGCGACGAGTTTCCCCTAGTTGTGTGGCAGACCGGGTCGGGCACGCAGACCAACATGAACATGAACGAGGTGCTGGCCAACCGCGCATCAGAGCTACTCGGGGGCGGGCGTGGCGATGCGCGCCTTGTTCATCCCAATGACGATGTCAACCACGGACAGTCCTCCAACGACGTGTTTCCCACTGCGATGCACGTGGCGGCGACCAGCGCCTTGCACGGTCACCTAGTTCCGGAGATCGCCGCGCTGCGGGACACGCTGGCGGCCAAATCGGACGAATTTCGCGACATCGTCAAGATCGGACGCACGCACCTGCAGGACGCGACGCCTTTGACGCTCGGGCAGGAGTTTTCAGGGTGGGTGTCACAACTGGAGCACGGCATTACCCACCTGCAGGCCGCCATGCCGCATATCGCAGAACTGGCCTTGGGCGGAACGGCGGTGGGTACCGGCCTCAATGCGCATCCGGAGTTCGGTGTGCGGGTGGCAAGGCAATTATGCGACGACACCGGGCTTCATTTCGTATCCGCTCCCAATAAATTTGAGGCGCTGGCTGCCAACGATGCGCTGGTTCACGCGCACGGCGCACTGAAGACCCTCGCGGTGTCGCTGATGAAAATAGCCAACGACGTGCGCTGGCTGGCCAGCGGCCCGCGCTCCGGATTGGGCGAATTGTCCATTCCCGAGAACGAACCGGGCAGTTCCATCATGCCTGGAAAGGTTAACCCGACGCAGTCCGAGGCGATGACCATGTTGTGCGCGCAGGTACTGGGCAACGATGTCGCGATCAATATCGGCGGCGCCTCGGGTAACTTCGAGCTCAATGTGTTCAAGCCGCTCATCATCCACAACTTCCTGCAAAGCGTGCGCCTGCTAGCCGACGGTGTTAGCAGCTTTAACGATAATTGCGCCGTGGGCATAACGGCGAACAGGGAGCGCATCGCCGAACTGGTGGGCAATTCACTGATGCTGGTCACCGCGCTCAACCCGCACATCGGCTACGACAAGGCCGCTGCGATCGCCAAGAAGGCGCACGAGCAAGGGAGCGGCCTGCGCGAGGCGGCGCTTGCCTCGGGCCATGTGACCGCAGAGCAGTTCGATCTGTGGGTGAGGCCCGTAAGCATGGTGGGCAAACCCGCCACGACCTGAAAAGCGGCCGGGCTTCGGCTTGATCGAAAAAGTAGCTGGAGACCCCCTTGCAGGGCGCGCTTCAGCCGGTAGGCCGAAGCCGTTCGTCGGGCGCCGAGGATTCTCGGCGAACCCCCCCGGTCTCACCGGGTGCGGCGGGTTTCCGAGCGGTCTTGCCAGGTTAGTTCATATCAAATAAAGTAAGTAAGGTCGCCGTACTGGTTACGCCGTATTGGTTACCTTGCAGCCGGCCATCTGGCAGGCAATTCCCGTGCCGTGCAACGGCGCTGGTGAGCAGCGTAAGACCGCCCCGGGACCCGGTCGCGTTCATGAATACCAACAACATCAATAAAATGAGGAAACAGCATGACCCTACTCGCAGTGGACGGCGCGGAGCTGTATTACGAATTGCACGGCGAAGGCCCGCCTCTTGTGTTCATCCACGGTGCCAGCGGAACGCACTTGTCGTGGTGGCAGCAGGTGGCCGAGTTGCGCTATCACTATTCCTGCCTGATTTACGACTTGCGCGGTTACGGACGTTCGCGGCCGGATCCTGCCGGCAGCCATGATCCGGGCGACGGCATGCTGCATTTGCGCGATCTTGAGAAATTGCTCGCGCACGTGGGTTTGGACCGCGGGAAACTGAACATCATGGGCGCATCGCTGGGCACGGCAGTGGCGCTGCACTATGCGGCCGAGCATGCCGATCAGATTGATAAGCTGATCCTCGCCTGCGGCCCGGGCTGCGTCAGCACACCCCTGTTGCGCGCCGGCTGGGAGGGACGCAACCAGCGCATGCAGGCGCGCTACAAGCAAATTGAGCAAGGTGGCGCCGCTGTTTCGCCGACGCCGCCAGGTGTCCCGGTTGTTCGCAGCGCCGGAGAAAAGGAACGCTTTGCGACCGCCTACCATCCGTATGGGCCGGTCGGCGAGGCCATGCATCTCGACTTTCCGGCGCTGACATTTTTGTACGCCGAAATAATGGCCTCCGCGGGCGGCCCGCCGACGCCGCAGACCTTCCCCGTGTTCTGGACGCGGCCGGTTACGGCCGAGGATGCCGCGGCGTTGCGCTTTCCCGTGCTCGTGGTCGGTGGTACCGAGGACCCCCTGTTTTCGGTTGCCGAGTTGCAGGAAGTCTCCAGCCTTTTCCCCAATGGCCGCTGCGAATTGTTCAAGGGCGCCGGCCATCTTGCCTACTATGAGCGGCCACGGCGCTTTAACGACCTGGTGGCGGCCTTTCTGGCCGGTGAGGGCGGCGGCACAGCAACGGGCGCCTGAAACGCACTTCGCGGCGGCAGTGCATGCCGCTTGCGAAGTTAGGTCATATCAAATAAAGTAAGGAGCGTTGTTCCGGCTGCGGCGTATCTTGCGAAGCCGCCGGACGGTAAAAAAGCCCCGCGCGAGCAGATGACGGGGCACGCCGCCAACCCAAGGAGAGAGTCCATGTCCGATGCCAATCCCGCGCCCGATGAACTGGCGCCAAAAATAGCCAGCAAGACCCCCTACAAAGTCGAGTTGATGGCGACTTACCGTTACGCCTGGTGCTCCTGCGGCCTGTCAAACTATCAGCCGTTCTGCGATGGCTCGCACACCATGTCCAAGGGCGGCCACAAGCCGGTAATCTTCACGCAGGACAAGGACGAGACGGTTTACCTTTGCGGTTGCAAGAAGACCGGCAAGGGTCCGCGCTGCGACGGCAGCCACAAAAGCCTTTAGCGCTTCCCCCGCTACGCGCGCCGTCTAAAACGTTAAACGCGCGGGCGCATCCACTACACAGTAGCAAGGAGGATCCTATGTCAGCACTGCAGCAGGTCAACGCCGACCCGAACAAGGTCGTGGTGATGAATACCAACGAGATGGACTGGGAACCGACGGAAAATCCCGGCGTGTCCCGCAAGACGCTGGAGCGCGTGCACGATGCGCGCAAGGGCCGCGAGACGGTGCTCCTGCGCCTCGCGCCCGGCACTGCGCTACCGGTCGAGCAATTGACCGAGCGTGTCGAGTTGTTCGTGCTGGAGGGCGGCTGTTCCGATGGCGCCGGCGAATACGGCCTGCATACCTTTGTGCGCAACCAGCCTGGCTTCCGTTTCGCGCTCGCCAGCAAGGAAGGCTGCGTGCTGTACATGAAGCGCCGCGTGCCGATCCGCAAGACCGACACCCAGCGCGTGGTCATCGACGGCAAGAATGCGGAATGGACGCCTTTCCCGGCGCGCGGCGCACGCGTGCTGCACCTGTACCGTGACATGCACGGTGTCGAGGTTTCGCGCATCGGCGACGTCTACCCGGAGCGCAAGATTCCCTCGCACGACCACGCCATGGGCGAGGAGACCTTCG
>CAITSH010000207.1 GCA_903895005.1 uncultured Pseudomonadota bacterium | reverse complement strand
CACCGACCACACGCTGGAAGAAGTGGGCAAGCAGTTCGACGTGACCCGCGAGCGTATCCGTCAGATCGAAGCGAAGGCGTTGCGGAAGCTGCGGCATCCGAGCCGCTCGGAGCATCTGCGGAGTTTCTTGGACGAGAGTTGAGGGCGTAGACTTCAACTCATCCGCACATGGACGTGAGGATGGAAGATGCCACCGAAGATCAGGGAATTGATTGCAGCACTCAACAGGGCGGGTTTCTCAGACCGCGGGGGCAAGGGCAGTCATAGGAACTTCATACACCCGCGAACCGGGGCACAAGTCACGCTATCAGGACGAAGCGGAGGCGACGCCCAAGCCTACCAAGTACGTGCAGTTCGGAACGCAGTAAAGGAGGCTCAGGAATGAAAGCATCAGCGAACTACGTGAAGATCGTCGAGTGGTCCGACGAAGACCAGTGCTACGTCGGAAGCGCCCCGGGCCTGTTCCTTGGCGGTTGCCACGGGGACGATGAAAAGGCCGTCTTCGCTGAATTGTGCGAGATTGTTGAAGAAGCCATCGAACTGTGCCTGCAGGACGGCCGCGCCTTGCCGCCCCCAACCGCAGGACGAGACTTGGCGAATACACTTCAGCGTGTGGCGTAGATACGTCACTGCAACGAGCACGTTTTCGGGCCCATAGCTCAGTTGGTTAGAGCGTCCGACTCATAATCGGCTGGTCCCAGGTTCAAGTCCTGGTGGGCCCACCAATTTCCCATAGAAATCTTATAGATGCGGCTGGAGTGGCCAGCCGATTCGGGCTGGTTTTTGGGAAGAGACAGCCGATGGGAATCGGTTGGTGATAGCCACCAAGGCACCTGAGTAGGAATTCATAGAGACATCACGGTGACTCTGTCGCCTTGGCGACCTTAAACGCCATAGGCTCAGAGACCCACAAATCAATGTCCCAGCGTAGGTGAGGCTCTACCTGACCGCCGGATGCGGTTGGCACCTCACAGTCTCTGGACAACTTAATGCTCGAGACAATGATCAACGCCGTGTGTCCTTTCTCACTTCGGTGCAGATCGACTTCGTTGCGAGTCATAAGAACAGAGTCGCAAAAATCGCTCGTGGTTCCCTTCACCTCGACCTTAAGCTCTTCGAAGTGAGTGGTTGCCAAGATATCAAACGACTCTGTGGAAGACGTGTCCTTGCATTTAAAACCTAAAGCCGTCAAATATTCGATTGCTTTCGACATCGCTTGAATCTCGACAGCACGCCGCTCACCAGCCGACAGTTGAAACCCCTGCCCATGTCTTCGCCCAAGCGGCCGCAACATAGCCGTAACATCCTGGATACCAATCTCTCCCGGCGACATATCCCGACCGTCCAACTGCGCACGATACACTGCATTTAATCTTTGCGCGGCTAAGTAAAGTAAGGCGATCACATCGACGGAAGACACAGCTTCAAAGGGTATCCGCTTCGCAAACGCCGTTGCCTTTTCAAACGTCTTAGGAAGGCCCGCCTTCGCCCCCAGGCTCATTTGATCAGAAAATGGCGCAAGCTCTCCAAATGAATCAATAACCACTAAACGGGCCCAGGAGGTTCGGTCGGATAGATCTTTATCTGGCAGAGGCCTAAGGTCGCCTCCCCTCCAAATCGTACTTCCACAACCAACTGTAACGAAGCAGCCAGATCCGTCTGCAGCAAAGTGGAGAACCAGATAAAAACCCTCGCGAGGCGATGGCGACATTGCCCGAGAATACAAGCGCACCCACGGCGCTTCCGTTTTACGCCCGATTCCGTCTGATGCGTCAACGTATAAATCGTTAAAAACTGAATCAAATGCAGCCTGTAGCCTTGGAATCTCCGCACGGACTGCTGACGCCAGTTCACTGCGAACGAGCCGCCCCCTTTCCTGCATATCCGGCGTATTTCTGGAAGAGTACTTCGGCTGCAATATGCATATTTTCTCGATCACCGCGTTTATCAAAAAAGCTCCTTTTTAAAAAATCTATACGAGCGAGTCCTTATCCGCCGAGATTATTTGGTTGAGTATTGCAGAACCCATTCCAACGCTTCCGGCCAACGACTCGGCTTTCGCCAACATATCGGCGATCATTGTCCTGAGACATAAAACAGGAAAACTTGAAGATTCATTATCATCAATCCATCTGT
>CAITSH010000206.1 GCA_903895005.1 uncultured Pseudomonadota bacterium | reverse complement strand
GGTTGATTCCAAAGGCGCGACAATCGGTCGGCAATCGGCCGCGCCATGCCGTCGACGCCACCGCCCGGCGGGTAGGGCACAACGATGCGCACCGGCTTGCCCGGAAATTCCTGGGCACTGGCCGCCGTGCAAAGCAGCGCGCTAAGCGAAATAGCAATGGTAAGGAGTCGTGCGAATTTCATGGTGTCACCCTGGCGTTGATTTGTTGATGGTGGTGGCTTCGGCGCTTGGCTCGCGGCACATTCGCACGCCGAACATCAGGCGGCCTGCTCAAACAGCACGGCGACGCCGCTCGCTTCCTCGGCGGGCACGTTGAGGCGTTTTCCGGCGGTGGCAAGCGTAAAGCCGGCGCGCTCCAGGCGCAGGCCTTGTGCCGCAAGATCCGGGCAGCGGAATACGACGCCGGCGATGCCCGGCAGCGGGGGCAGCAGGCTGGCGGGGAGCAGCGCGCTCGCGTGACGCGGATGCACCAGCGTAAGCCTGGATGCCAGTTCAAAGCCAAAAACCAGTGCCTCGCCCTCGACGATGGGGGTGAACCCGAGATAGCGGCTGTATTTGTCCGAAAAATGTGCGATGTCCTCGGTTACGAGAATGACGTCGGAGAGTTCGGTGCACCCGTTGGCATGCGCGATGTAGCGCGGCTGGTAGATGTACTGCGGCGTCAGGTGGCGCGCCGCCTGGATGTAGCCTTCGGGGGAATCATCGGGCGCGAATTGCACGCGCTGGAATTTTGCCGTGCGCACACCCTCTGGCGTGTCGATGTCGCGCTGCAATGGGATGACATCGGACGTTGCAATGCCCTGTGCCTTGAGCCGGCCATCGACCGACTCGACCTGTTCGGAACCAAAGCAGATGATGTGCGCGCCCTGGTGGCGTTTGAGGAAATTGCTGATCTTGGGCGCCGGCTGCGACGGGTCGGCGCTGGCGAGGATCTCGAGGTAATTGTGCGCAAACATCACGCAGCGGTTGCCCGAATTGAGCGGCACCACCGGCTCACCCGGTTTCGCGGCCCCTGAATGCGGCGAGTAGGGCGTCAGCATGAAGCCCATGGCTTCGTAACGCGCAGTGGTCTCGGCGAGCTTGCGCACCGCCATGCCAACGTGGTTGATGCTGTCGATGTCCGGGCTTCCCATGCGCTGCCTAACCGACCACGGCGCTGAGCATGCTCAGCGAACCGTTGACGATTTCGTCGGTGGCGAGGGTACATTTCTCGTCGTCCCGTTGCAGAGCCGCGATATAGAGCAGCGGCAGGTAGTGTTCGGGCGTGGGCACCGACAGCCGCGCGTCCTCGCCCTGCAGGTCGAATTCGATCAGTACATCGTGGTCTCGGCGGTCGAGGGCGGTGGCGATGGTGGTGTTGAAGCGTTTCGCCCAGTCAAATGCAGCGGACTCGTCGTCGCGCTTCATCATGCGCAGGTTGTGCACGATATTGCCGCTGCCGGTGATGAGCACGCCCTCGTCGCGCAGCGGTGCGAGCTTTCTCGCCAGCTCGTAGTGATAGCGCGCCGGTTTTGTGCCATCGAGGCTGAGTTGTATGACCGGGATATCGGCCTGGGGGTAAGCGTGGCGCAGCACCGCCCAGGTGCCGTGATCAAGCCCCCATTCCTCCTGGTCGAGAAAGACCTCGGTTGGGGCGAGCAACGCGCGCACGCGCGCGGCCACGCCTGGGTCGCCCGGTGCGGGGTACTGGATGTCAAAGAGGGCCTGCGGGAAACCGCCAAAGTCATGGATGGTCTTGGGCCTGGCCATCGCTGTAACGGCGGTGCCGCGCGTGAACCAGTGCGCCGAGACACAGACAATGGCGCGCGGCGGTGCGGCGCGCTGGCGCAGCGTCTCGCCCCAGGCGCGCCAGGCTTCGTTGAAGCGGTTGTCGTCGAGGGTGACCATGGGGCTGCCGTGGCCGAAAAAAATGGCCGGCAGGCGTGCGGAGGAGCTCATGGGGGGGCTGCTTTCATGGAAGGGTATGGCTGGAAACCCGCGACAGGCGGGCTTTTCCGGACGGTGATCGCCTTGATATCGGGACGCACTGTTGTGTTTTCAAGCTGCGGCTTCGCCATGCCGGTCTGCGGCTAATTGAGCCAGCCGACGAGCGTCGCGCTTTTGCGGTCGTAGACGAGCATGATGACGCCGTAGCGGCATACCACCGGAATGAAGGCGAGGGTGTCCAGCGGCTGCTTGTTGCTCTCGCGAAAGCGCTCGAACTCGCGTTTGATGTCCGGGTTGTCCGCGGCCTGGCGCTCGATGTTGGCGCTGCGCTTAAAAACCTCTTGCCACAGCTGCGGCGTCATCGGCTGGTAGTAGTCACCGAGCGTCGTGAGCATGGGGCCGCGCGGCTTGCGTGTTTCAGCAAAGACGCGCGCGCGTTCCGCCGGGTCCTGGGGAAGCGCCAGCATTACGGGCGCCGGCCCGCGCGCCGTGGCCATGGGCTCGAGTCGCGCCATGTCGAGCGTGCCGTGCTGGATTTCCGGCCATGGCACGGTGAAGAAATTATTCTCGGCATAGACGAGAAAGACCGGCCGGTACAGGAACATGAGCACCGCGCCATAGGCGAGGGCGCCGACCTGAATCGCCGCGATGATCGACAGGTCGCGCCTGAGCCCGGCCTTGCCGCGCCGGAACACCACCAGCGTCATGGTCGGCCCCAGTACCACGTCGACCAGCAGGATCAGCCGGAACACATGCCAGCCGCCGTCGTGGGCGAACCAGGGCTGGGGGTACCACAGCGTGAGCATCAGCAGGATCAGCAGGCCGACGACCGAGGCGCTGATTCCCAGGTGGATGAGGAAGGCCTGGATTTTTCCGGAGCTGCGCAGCGACAGGTTCATGCGCTCCATTCTAATGGCTGTGCCGCTTTTTTGAATGCGCGTGCTCTGTTGGATCCTTGTGGTTCCGGGCCCGCGGACCGCGGCGTGCGCGCAGTTCGTGCTTCGTGCAGAATACAGACGCTTGTGCATCATTCCTTCGTAGAGATTGGATTGCGCTGCGCACCGCGACACGGCGCGCAGATTCCTGGCAAAAGGTAAAACCCAGCAGGTGCATCATCGACGTTTGAGTGAGGCATTAATGTGTTGCGCAAGGCGGGATCCGGGCACCAGATCCGGGACAGCCCAAGTGTTGAGTACAACAGACGTTGTATCGTTGTATTGGAACCGAGTAAAAAGCAAACAAGGAGGATTCACCATGCAATTGTTCCGGTCCGGGCGCGCGTCGCTCAGGCTTGCGGTCGCCGCGCTGCTCGCCATCTCCACGCTGCTGCCTTCCGTTGCGGCACACGCCCAGGGTTCATGGCCGGCAAAACCGATCAAGTGGATCATTCCGTATCCGCCGGGCGGGATTACCGACAGCGCCACGCGCATGGTGGTGCAAAAGGTGCAGGAGCAGACCGGCTGGACCATCGTGGTCGAGAACAAGCCGGGCGCCAACTCGATACTGGGCGCCGATTTTGTTTCCAAAGCCGCGCCCGACGGCTACACCTTTCTCACCGTGATCGGCGCGCACGCGGCCAATGCGACGCTGTATGCCGGCAAGCTGCCTTACGACGTGGTGAAAAGCTTTGCGCCGGTGTCGCTGGTGGGCATTGCACCGCTGATCATGACCGTGACCAACAGCCTGCCGGTGAAGGACGTGAAGGAATTGATCGCCTACGCCAAGGCCAATCCCGGACGCATCTCATTCGGATCATCGGGCGTGGGCGCGGCTGCGCACCTCACACAGGAGTTGTTCAAGCAGGTGGCCGGCATCGACATCGTGCATGTTCCCTACAAGGGAACCGCACCGGCGCTGGCCGACCTGATGGGGGGCAGCATCCAGATGTTCACCGACACGCCAAGCGCGTTGATGCCGCAAATTCGCGGCGGCAAAATCCGCGCGATGGGTTTGTTCGCCGCCAAGCGCTCGCCCGGTGCGCCCGAGGTGCCCACGATTGCCGAAGCAGGCGGCCCGGCCATCGAGGGTTCGACCTGGGTGTTGTTTCTCGCGCCCGCGGGCACGCCGCGCGACATCGTCGCTCGCCTGTCGGCTGAAACAGCCAAGGCCGTGAACTCCGCCGACATCAAGGGTCGATTTGACGCGCTGTCCATAGAGGGCGTTGGCGGCACCCCCGAGCAGGCCGGCAAGTTCCTCGAAGAGGAAATCGCCAAGTGGGCGAAGGTAATCTCGTCGGCGGGAGTAAAGGCGGAGTAGCTTTCGCCGGTGCCGTCGGCTGCAAACGCCCGCCTGGCGCGGTTTTCCGGGTGATTGGCTCCGGAATTACTAGTGCCTGTGCGGCGCTAGTCGCTCGGCGAAGGAACTCCCTCCCCCACCAAGGGAGAGGGAACCTGCTAACTACGCCGCTGCTGCGCCGGCCCCGGGCTGCGGCTGGTACAGATACTTCTGGAATCCTGCGAACACCTTCCCGATTTCTTCCGGGTCGCCGAGGTCGGCAATGGCGTCGGCGATGGAGTCGTGGTACTTCAGGCGCAGCAGCGGCGTGAGTTTTTCCTGTTCGAGTTCCTCGACGCCGACGCTGATGTAGTGCGCCAGCACAAAATCAAGAAACGTTTTTTGCTTGCCGCCGAACTGCGTGCTGATGCCGTTCCGCGCGCCGCTTGCACGTTCCTCACGGGTGAGCGGCGCAAGCGCATAGGCCACATGCGCAAGCACATCGAATAGATCACTTTTTTCGGCGTCGATGATTTTTTGCATTTCGGCGAGTTGTTCCCTGCCAAAGCCCTTTTCGGCCAATCCTTGCAGCAGCTTGGCACGGGTGCCCGGTGCGCTCCATAGAGCGCGCAGTTCGGCCTCATCCTTGAAGAATTCCGGCAGCCTGCCAAACAGCATTTCCATGAACTGCTGCGCCGACATCGGCGTGCCATCGGGATGCCAGAAGCTCGTCACCATCATGTGCTGGATGCTGCGTTCCTTGCCGTCAGCGAGCCTGACCTTTATTTTCTTTTTCACCTTGTAGGTTTCGTCCGGCTCCTTCGCCTTGACCTCACTTGGAGGCGTGTCGCCTTTGGGGGTGGCGATTTCTGCTGCGATTGGCTCGCCGTCCCACTCCGGGTCGCTGAAGTGGTGGTGGGCCTTCACGAAGTCGTAAATGGTGAAGTAGTCCTTGCCATCGTAGAGCCGTGTGCCGCGACCGATGATCTGCTTGAACTCGATCATCGAATTAATCGGGCGCATCAGCACGATGTTGCGGATATTGCGCGCATCCACGCCGGTCGAGAGCTTTTGCGATGTGGTCAGTATGGTCGGGATGGTTTTCTCATTGTCCTGAAAGTCGCGCAGGTGTTGCTCGCCCAGCTCACCGTCGTTGGCGGTGACGCGCTGGCAGTAGTTCGGGTCGGTGCTGGTCTTGAGCTGGTTGATTAGGTCGCGCACCGCGAGGGCATGATCCTGCGTGGCGCAGAACACCAGGGTCTTTTCGCGCTGGTCGATCTGCGACATGAAAACCTCGACGCGCTTTTTCTCGCGCTCACGGATCTCGATGATCTTGTTGAAGTCGGCCTCTTCGTAGCGCTTGCCAGTCTCGATTTCACCCTCGACCAGCCTGTCGTCAGGGGTGTAGACGTATTCATCGAGCGTGGTGGATATCTGCTTCACGCGGAAGGGCGTCAGGAAGCCGTCGTTGATTCCGTCCTTGAGCGAGTACACGAACACCGGTTCGCCGAAATAGGCGTAGGTATCGACGTTATCCCGGCGTTTGGGTGTGGCCGTCAGGCCCAGTTGCACGGCGGGAGAAAAATAATCGAGAATGCCGCGCCAGTTGCTCTCGTCGTTGGCGCCGCCGCGGTGGCATTCATCGACGACGATAAAGTCAAAAAAATCCGGCGGGTATTCGCCAAAGTACGGTGAGGGCTTTCCATCCTTAGGCGGCCCGCTAAGAAAGGTCTGAAAAATCGTAAAGAACAGGCTGCCGTTTTTCGGCACCTTGCCTTTTTTGCGAATGTCATCCGGTGAGATGCGCACCAGCGCGTCGTCTGCGAATGCGGTAAACGAAGTGAAATCGTTATAAGCCTGATTGGCGAGGTTGTTGCGATCGGCCAGAAACAGGATGCGCGGCCGGCGTGTCGGTTCATGCTTGCCACGCCAGTCGGCTAGATTCCATCGCGCCTGAAACAGCTTCCAGGCGATCTGGAAGGCGATCGAGGTTTTTCCGGTACCGGTGGCGAGAGTCAGCAGGATGCGATCCCTGCCTGCGATGAGTGCTTCGAGCACGCGGTTGACCGCGATGTCCTGATAGAAGCGAATCGCCCAAGTGCCGCTCTTGTCCGGGTAGGGCGCCGCGGCAAAGCGGTCGCGCCAGGCGTCGGGTGCGGCAAAAGTCTGGTTCCACAGTTCCTCTGGCGTCGGGTAGGCAGTGCATTGGCCTTCGGTCCCGGTGTGCATGTCGATGGCGTAAATGCCCTGGCCGTTGCTCGAATAGGCGTGGCGCACCGCCAGCTTGCCGGCGTAATTCTTGGCCTGCGCGACGCCCTCGGTCAGCGCCTCGTTCCAGGCCTTGGCCTCGACCACCGCGAGCTTGGTATTGCGGTACTCCAGCACGTAGTCGGCCGTGAGCGCCTTGCCGCGCCGCCCCGCGCCCTCGATGCGGCCCTGCGTGATCTGGTATTCGCGCCGGATGCGGCTGCCCTCGACCTCGCCCCAGCCCGCCGCTCTGAGGGCGGGGTCGATATGCTCGGCGCGTGTCTCGGCTTCGTTCATGGCGGCCAGATTATGACGTGACCAGCCTGGTTACGTCTGCGATCAGTTCTTCAACCAGGGCGCTCAATTCCGCAATGGCCGATTCCTCGACTTCGAGAAAGCCTTCGTACTCGGCGATATTGCGTTTCTGGTGGGCGGAGTCGAGCACACGCCAGCGCGGGGCGGGCCAGTTGATGGTGTGGGTGAGGCACTGGAACACGTGGTAGCGGTGTTCGCTGCGATAGCCATGCCAGCGTAATGCGGCAAGGGCCGCGGCGTGTCCGGCGTTGTAGGCGGCGAGGAATCGCCCTTCCGCAGAAGTCCCCGGGAGTTGCGCATCGGCCAGGCGGGTGCTCGCCATCGCCAGCAAACGCCTGACCTCGGTGTCGTTGCGCGGCTCGGCCTTGAGCTGGCCGATGCGCATGAGGTTATCGAGCGCCGGCAGGCTCATGGGCGTCGCCGATCAACGGGATAATGTCTTGCGCCAGGACGCGGCTGACAAAGGAATCGGGCTCGGCGCGGCGGCGTTCGAACTCCGCGCGGGTGTAGCAGGTGGGGTTGATCTTGCGCCCCAGTTGCGCTTCAAGGGGCACCAGCACTTCAAGCACTGTCGCCAGCGGCAGTGCGTCGCCGATGATCATCACGTCGATATCGCTTTGCGCCGTGTCGGTTTTTTTGGCGACAGAACCGTAAATCCATGCCGCTTGCAAAGCGGGAGCGAGAGGCAGCAGCGCTTCAAGCAGCATGGGCTCGATACCGAGGGTCTTTCGCGTCAGGCCCACCAGTTCGCTGTAGACCGGACTTTGCGCGTTGGCCTGGAAGCGGCGCATATTGCCAACGCGCTCGGAACGCACCAGTCCGGCTTCGGCCAGGCGGTTGAGTTCGCGCTGCAAGGACGCGCTACCCAGGCCGGTAAGACGACGCAATTCACTGAGGTGAAACGCGCGCTCGGGCTGCCTGAACACCCAGCGAAAGACACGAGACTGGCTGTCGGAAAAAAGGGCGGTGGCGATTGACATTGCCAGATATTAGCATGAACGTGCCAATTAATGGCATGTATTGTCAATTTGAAACCTTTCTCGTATTTAATTTTCGGAAAATATGACCGTTCCCGCGGGATTGGTTTGCGTTCCGACGGTTGCGGCCTCTCCACTATATAATGCATGGGACAACATCATGCCCGTTATCAAAATCAGCATTCGAAGAAACATGGGTATAT
>CAITSH010000205.1 GCA_903895005.1 uncultured Pseudomonadota bacterium | reverse complement strand
CTGCATGAAGGACGGCACGCGTTACGAAGGGCGCTGTATCATCACCAGCGGCGAGCCAACCCGCCCCCATGCGGTCGCCGACCTTGAACGCAAATACAACGATCTTGCCGTGCCGCTGTGGGGCCAAGACAGGGCCGGGACCCTGCGCGATGCGCTGCTCCATATTGACGGGTGCGATGACATGCGCACGCTGGTCGATTTCAATCCCTGATTTCATTTCAAGCGGAGAATCCATGAGACTCACGACCCTGATTACGATTGCGGCGGCTCTGCTATTACAACTGCTGCTCCCCGCGTCCGCTGCGGCACAGGCCTGGCCCTCGCGCCCGGTGCGTTTCATCGTCTCGCAGTCCGCGGGCGGCAGCATCGACATCGCCGCGAGGCTTATCGGGCAGAAACTCGGCGAAGCCCTTGGCCAGACCTTCATCATCGACAACCGCGCCGGCGCCAACGGCATGATCGCTGGCGAAGCCGCCGCGCGCGCGACACCTGACGGCTATACCTTCCTGATGACTTCCCCGAGTACGCTCACCATCAACCAGCACGTCTACAAGAAGGTGCCCTATGACGCGCTGCGCGATTTCACCGCGGTGACACAGACCACCTCGATCGTGTTCGTGATGACCGTCCCGGCCAATTCACCGTACAAGAGCGCGCAGGAATTGATCAGCGCAGCGCGCGCAAAACCGGAGCTTGTCCGCTACGGCTCGGCCGGTGCCGGCAACCAGAGCCACCTCGCCGCCGAAATGCTCGCCGGTGCCACCGGCGTGAAATTCCTGCACGTCCCCTACAAGGGCGAGGCCCCGGCGATCACCGACCTGCTGGGCGGTCAGATCGACATGATCGTGGGCACCATGCCCGCGTTGCTGCCGCATGTCAGGGCCGGCAAGCTGCGCGCGCTGGCCGTATGCCAGCCGAAACGTTCGTCCGCCGTGCCCGATGTTGCGACCATGAGCGAACTGGGCTTCCCCTCGGTGGTGGTCACCGGCTGGACCGGCCTTGTCGCACCGACCGGCACGCCGCCCGAGGTCATCCGCCGCCTGCACGATGAAGTGGTGAAAGTACTGGCGATGAGCGACGTGCGTGAAGCGCTGTCCAAGGCCGGCGCGGAACCGGTCGGGAGCACGCCCGAAGAATTTTCCACGTTCATTCGCAGCGAGTCGGTGAAGTGGGGCGCGGCGGTGAAGCAGTCGGGCTTGACGCCGGAATAGTCCGATCCGGAGTCTGCCGCGGGGGGCAACGATAGCCGGAAAGCCGCGCCAGTCGGGGGTTTCCAGCTACTTGCGTTTTTTTCTCTCGATCTTCGCCAGGCCGGAGGGAATTTTTTCGACACCCTCATCGAGTCGCAACTGCAGCGGAAGTTCGGGGCCCGGCGCACGCGCAGGGGGTGCCTTCGGTCCGGGGAAGGCGGCGAAGTAAAGCGCGACGCCGATGACGCAAGCCACCGCCACGGCAGCCTCGCCCAGCCATTTTCGTCGCGGCCTCGTCGTCGGTCCCTTCATTTGCATTTCAAGCGCGCTACGCGCCGCGCCGGCCTCTGCAGCCCCGGCGCCGGCCTGTTGCGCCTGAAGTGCAAGCGCGTCTGCGTTTTTCTCAGAGGCGATGCGCTGCTCCAATGCCGCCTGCGCACGCCGCTCCGCGACGCTGCGCCTGGCCGCGGCGTCGATGGCGCGTTGCTCGACTTTTGCGCGTGCTGAAGCCAGTTTGAACGCAGCGGCCTCCTCGCGTTCCCTGTTGCGTGCCGCCTCTGCCGCGAGCTCGTCGGCGCTGATGCGCGCCTGCGCCTCCTGGACCAGTGCTGCATCGGCTTTTGCACGCTCGGCAGCTGCGGCGGCGAGCGCCCCCTCTGCTGCGGCTTGTTCCGCCGCCAGTGCGCCCGCCTGTTTTTCCGCGGCGATGCGTTCGTTGGCAATACGCGTTGCACCAACGTCTTTTTGTTCCCGCGACGTTGCCGCAGCGAGCGCCCTGGCCGCCGCCTTCGCGCGCGCCTGTTCCAATTCGAGCGCGTGTGCCTCGGCATCGGTACGCTGCGCCGCAAGGCGGGCCGCATCTTCCTCTGCGGCGATGCGCGCCTCGGCCTCGGCCAGCAGCGTCGCATCGGCGGCGGCACGACCGGCCGCCGCCAAACCCAGGGCCTGCTCCGCGAGAGCAAGTTCCGCTGCAAGCGCCACCGCATTTTTTTCAGCGACTATTTTTTCATTGGCAAGCGCGGTCGCATCAGTTTCCCTTCTTTGACGTTCGGCGAGCGCGGCAATCGCCGCGGCTGCCGCCTCTGTGCGCGACTGTTCGAGTGCAAGGGCACGCGCTTCAGCCTCGGCGCGTTCTCCGGCGACACGCGCAGCCTCGGCATCGGTCGCCGCACGCGCAGACTCTTCCAGGGCCAGTGCCAGGGCACCCGCCTCCTTGTTTCGCGCCGCCTCGATCAGGGCCTGATCCGCCTCGATGCGTCGGGCCGCGGCCTCCCGCGCGGCCTGTTCCGTGGCAACCCGCGCAGCCGCCTGCGACGCCGCGTCAGCCTCGGCCGCGGCGCGTGCGAGGGTTTCGGCGGCGGCGCGTTCATCGGTGTTCGCACGTTCAGCCGCTTCGGCGGCGGCGCGTGCCTCCACCTCCGCCAGGGCCTGCGACTGCTTTACCGCTTCCTGTTCGGCACGTGCGCGGTGTTCGGCCTGCTCGCGCAGCTGCGCTTCGTTGCGGATGCGCTCTTCCGCGGCGCGCGCAAGGGCGCGTTCGGCCTCGATGCGCCGGTTGGCGGCGCCCTGGGCATCCTGTTCCGCCGCGCTGCGCTGGGCGGCGCTTTGCGCCGCCGCGGTTTCCTGCGCAACCCGTTCTGCTGCGGCTTCGGCGGCGCGTGACTCGGCCTCCTGCCGCTCCTTCGCCGCCTTCTGGGCGCGCATATCGGCGAGGACGCGTTGCTGCGTCTGCTCCACCGCCTCGGCGTCAGCGATGCGACGCGCCTCGGCGACGAACTGCAATTGTGCGTCCGCCTCCGCAGCCTGACCCGCTGTTTGTGTCATCGCGAACTCGGCCGCGGCGCACTCTTCGGCCGCCGTCTGCGCAACGGTCTCGGCCTGCAGGCGTGCCTGCAGGCGTGCGGCGGCCTCGGTTTCCGCCTTCAGGCTGGTGGAGAGGACGCGTGCCATTTCGGCATCCAGCTGCGCGCGTTCAAGGGCGCGTTGCTCGGCATCTTTGTCGGCCTCGCTGCGCGCGCGCGAGGCACGCTCGAGTGCCTCGGCTTCCAGGCGCCGGCGATCGGCTGCGGCGAGGGCTTGCCCCTCGGCATTGGCGCGTTCCATTGCCTGCCGTTCGGCCGCCTCCTCGACGACGCGGCGCTGCTCGGCCAGGGCTGCGGCCTGTTCGTCGGCCTCGGCGCGTGCCTGCGCCTCGACAGTGGCACGTGCATCGGCTTGGGCCCGTTCCTGCCCGACACGCAGCGCCTCGGAATCGGCATCTGCGCGCGCTTTTGCGCGGCGCGCGGCCAGAGATTCCATGGCCTCGCGCTCGCGCAGCCCATCCTGTGCGCGCCGCTCGGCGGCTGCGCGCTCGACCGCCGCGACACGGGCCAGTTCCTCTGCCTCGCTGCGCGCCTCGGCAAGGCGCGCAGCCTCGGCTTCATGCTGGCGCATCTGCTCGGCAAGGTTGAGCGCCTTGCTTTCCGCTTCGGCGCGCAGTTGCGCGTCGGCAAGAGCGGCGCGTTCGGCGCTTTCACGTTCCTCGGCCATGCGCAGCGCTGCCGCCTCCGAGGCCACGCGTGCCTCGGCTTCGCGTGCGAGTTTGTCCTCGGCGACTTTTCGTTCGCGCGCCGCCTCAAGGGCGCGCTGCTCGGAGACCACGCGTTCGCGCGCGAGGCGCCGCACCTGCTCCTCGGCGGCGAGACGCTCGGCCATCAGCGCACCGGCCTGGCTTTCAGCCTCGGCACGCTCACGCGCGTGCTGCTCGGTGCGAAGTTCCTGCTGCCGCCGGCTCTCGGCGAGCGCGGCCGATTTGCGCTCCGCCTCCTCGCGCGCACGCGACTCGGTCAGCGCCTGCGCCTCGGCCCGCTCCCGTTCTGCAGAAACACGGGCGGCCTTGGTTTCGGCTTCGACGCGCGAATGTGCAATACGGCGCAATTCGGCCTCGGCGGCCTGGCGTTCACGCGCCAGATCCAGGGCGCGCTTGTCCTCGGCGGCGCGCGCCTGCACAGCCGACTCGGCGCCCCGATCGGTGTCAATGCGTGCGCGCAAGTCCGCCACAGCCTGTTCCGCCGCACGCGTCCTGACCGCACGGGTACGCGCCAGATCAGACGCCGCCGCATCGGTCTGCCCGACCAGGCCTTCCGGTGTCGTCTTGGCATTGTGATCGCGTTCCGCTTGCTTGAGTTTATCGAGCAGTTTGCTCATGCTGCAGCGCCTCCGCTCATCGCCATGGACCGCATTGGTTTCATGACCTGCATTCTACTCGCGAGCCGTTCGGATACCCCCGGATGCGTCGCGACGAACATAAAACCATAGCCGGGAATGCCCCCAGCATATCGAAAAATACCCGCAAATCCGCGCCAGGCGCGGCTTTGCGGGTGGTTACCGGTCATCTATCTCTGGTACAGGCCTTTTGCCGTCGCACGCATTGACACCAGGGCAGTCACCACCTCCAGGATGGGCGCCGCCACCTTGGCAGAGCGGGCAAAAGCGAGCGGAACCTGCAACAGGGCCTCGACCTCCATCTGTCGTTCCATTTCGTAGTCCTGCAGGATCGATGGTTTGTGCATGGTGTTGTTGGGCATCACCGGTTCAAGCGCGATGCCATGCGCGGCACCGATGGCGATGCCTTCGCGGATCAACGCGTGAACAACGGCGCTTACCTCCGCATCGGCCATCATGATCTTGCCCGGCTGCTCGGTGAGCGCGGAGACCCCGGACATCAGGTTAAACAACAGCTTGTGCCAGACGACGGCGCGAATGTCGGGCACCGGCGGGGAATCGATCCCGGCGGCGATGAGCGCCGCGCGCAGCGCGTCAAGGCGCGTGCTCGGCCGGTCGTCGGTCTCGCCCAGGCTCAACCGGTTGTTCTGGGGCGTGGCGTTGCTGATGACGCCGGGCTCCACCACCGTGTTGGCGGAAAAAATCACGCCACCGACCACACGCTCCGGGGCAATGCTGCGCGCAAGAACCCCACCCGGGTCCAGGCGCGACAGGTCGGGGGGACGCGGCCGCGACGGTGACAGGCCTTGCGCATACCACCAGGGCACACCGTTTTGCGCGAACACCACGGCGGTATCCGGGCCAAGAAGCGGTTTGACGCCATCCGCGAGAGAGCCCAGGCCGGTCGCCTTGAGCGTGGCCAGAATCACGTCTTGGGGCCCCAGGTCCGCGGGATCCTCGCTGGCGCGCACGCGCCCTTCGATGCGTTTGTCGCCGGTGTGCAGCACCAGGCCACGCGCTCGAATGGCTGCAAGATTAGGACCGCGTGCGACCACCGATACGTCGTTACCCGCGGCCGCAAGTCGCGCCGCGAAATGCCCGCCAACCGCGCCGGCGCCGAATATGCAGATCTTCAGATTGATTTCCTTTGCAGTACTGGGGTGTTTCGGGACTGGTGCGGTGCCAAGATGACACTTTGAAACAGCAACACCGTATCGGCGAAACAATGTGAAGCGTTGCCGCCGGGTCTTACTTTATGTCCACGCAGCAGGTCGGAAGCGCTTATTTTGCCTGATGCGCGCCGGAGCTGCCTGCCCGCGGAGGCAACGCGATGTACGCAGTCACACCCCAGCCCGATGCGGCGTGTCTTCAGCGGGAGTCGGGGATGGGATTGCCATCGCACCGGTGGCGGCTGCGCTACGCAAAGTGCGACGGCACAGTCACAATATATGCGTCCTTTACACCAACTGAATAGCGCAGCCAAGACCGGTGCGAAACAATGCCGCGTGCGTTTGCGGCACAGCGCGGCCAGCGGATTGTTGCTATCCTCGCCGCGAGATCCCGCGCCCACGCAGAGAAAGCCAGATCACGCCATGAGCACCTTCACCAAAGTCATCTTGTATACCGATAGCGACGGCCGTGCGAAATTTCGCGATGAGACCCTGGCCCTGACCGGGGGCACGCCCCAGTCCATGCTGTCAGCCGTGCTGCCGGCGACCGGGTGCCAGATGCGTCAGAGCCCGGTGGGCTTTCGCAGCCAGTTCCATTGCAGCACCCAACCGCAATGGCTGTTTGTACTCTCAGGGGAAATGGAAATCGGCCTTCAGGACGGCAGCACGCGAAGCTTCAAGCCGGGCGAGCATTTTTACTCTGCAGACCTGCTGCCCGAGGGGGCCAACTTTGATCCCGCGGTGCACGGCCACTGGAGCCGCCAGGTCGGGGCGCACCCGCTGGTGACGCTGTTCGTCAAGGTCTGAACCCGGGCTTAGCCGCGGCCTCGTTACCCGCCCACTGGCGGGTTACTGATTGAGTTTGATACCCGATGTTTTGATGACGCGGGACCATTTATCCGCCTCGGCGCGGATGAACGTTGCGAAGGCTTCGGGCGATGTGCCCGCGATATCCGCCCCCTGTTTGCCCACGGCCTCCTTGAACTCGGGCGCGAGAAAGAGCCTGCTGATGTCGCGCTGCAACCTGGCGACCACATCAGGCGGCGTGCCCGCCGGAGCGATGATCCCGGACCAGCCTTCGATCACCACGCCGCCGTACCCGCTCTCGGCGATGGTCGGCACTTCCGGAAAAACCGGGCTTCTGGCGCGGCCGCATACGGCCACCAATCGCAGCTTGCCCGAGCGGATATGCGGCAGGGCCGCGGGCAGCGTGATGATGGTGAAGTCTGTGTTGCCGGCGATGACATCGAGCAGCGCCGGCGTGTCACCCTTGTTGGGTATGTGGCGCATCCTGATACCGGCCTCGCTCGACAGCAGTTCGGCGCCAAGGTGGCTGAGGTTGCCCACCCCGGGCGAGCTGTAATTGAGTCCGTCGGGCTTTTGCTTCGCCAGCGCCACCAAATCGCCCACGGTCTTGACGGGCAGGTTGGGGTTGGCAACCAGCACGAAGGTGATGCCGGTGGTTTGCGTCACCGGCGCAAAGTCTTCCAGCGGTTTGTAAGGCAGGTCCTTGTAGATGAACTGGTTGACGGTCATCGGGCTGGGTGCGGCCATGGCGATGGTGTAACCGTCGGGACGCGCCTTGGCGAGCGCATCCATGCCGATGATGCCGTTTGCGCCGGGCCGGTTGTCGACAATGACCTGCTGGCCCCAGGACTCACTCAGCCTTTGCGCCATCTGGCGCATCAGGATGTCGGCGCTCGATCCGGCGGCCTGCGCAACGATTAGCCGCACCGGCTTGACCGGAAAGTCCTGCGCGTGCGCGGGCACGCCCATTGAAAGCGCACCCAGCAGCGCAACAAACAGGAGGGCGCACGACCGTGACCAGCGTGAAAAAGGTTTCATTCGACTGCTCCTTGTACCGCCCCCGGTATGCTCCGGTGTGGCGGGGGTATGACCGGGCAGTGCCGCCGGGCTGGTACCGACCCGGCGCCGCCCGGCGGTTTGCGTACTAGGCTGCCGCCTTCTTGCCCTCGGTTTCCCACCAGTGCTGCAACACACCCTTGGTGCCACCGAGACGCACGGTATCGCGCAGCCCCTCGGGAACGGGCGGGAATTCGTGCTTGATGTCGCGCGTCAGGTTGATGAATTTTCCGGTGGAAAAATCGACGTCGATGTCATCGCCGCCTTCGGCCATCTCGCTTACGCCGACGCATTCGGCCATCAGCATCAGGCCGACACTGATGGCACCGCGATAGGTCAGGAAGGGCATCGACTCGCACAGCATGCCTATGCCCATCGCCTGCATCGCGATATAGCCCTGCACGTGGGCCTTGCCCTTGCCGAAGTTGCGCCCGGCGATGATGATGTCGCCGGGCTTGGCACGGGCGCGGAATTCCGGATCGGACTCCTCGAACACGTGCGGTATGAGTATCGCCGGGTCGGTGACACGGTCGATGACGTACTTGAAATTCATCACAGGGCCGTCGTGCCCCATGTCATGGCCGAACTTGTGGCATTTGCCCTTGAGGCGCCACTGAAAAGCGAAATCGTCTTTGGTAGCAGACATCGTATTCTCCGGAAAATCGCGTGGTCAGTCGTTGGTCTTTAGTACTGCAGCGAGCGCGGATCGGAAATCTTGCCGGCGACCGCCGACACCGCCACGGTGGCGGGGCTGCCCAGGTAACACTCCGAATCCTTCGCTCCCATGCGGCCGGCGCCGTTGGTGGCCGCGGTCGAAATCGACACCTCCCCCGAATGCATCAAGCCGAGCACACCGCCGGCGCAGGGGCCGCAGCCCGACTGCAACATGATGGCGCCGGCTTCCTGGAACACCGACATCAGGCCTTCGTCGGCGAGGCGTTTTGCCGTCTGCACCGACCCGGGCACCACGAAAAGACGCGTGCCGGGCGCAACCTTGCGCCCGCGCAATACCCGCGCCGCCAGCGCCATGTCCTCGTACATGCTCGAACCGCAGGAGCCGATGTAGGCGTGGTTGACGGCTTTGCCCACCACCGTGGAAACGTCGACGGCGTTCTCGGGCGCACCGGGCAGCGCAACCTGCGGTTCCAGCGTTGAAAGGTCGAAGCTGAGGTCGGCCTCGAACTGTGCGTCCGCATCGCTGTACACCGGCGCCAGGTCGGAGGCCTTTTTGCCCGCCGCGGCAGCGATGCGCTCGAGCACCGCCTTGGACGGCGGCACGAACACGTTGATCGCGTTGATCTCGGTGGGGGTATTGCACAGCGCGACGCGCTGGTCGAGCGCAAATTCATCCAGGCCCGGACCCGCGAGTTCAAGCACGCGGTAGGTGATGTCGGTGCCCCAGTCGCCCTTCTCCCCGCCGGCAAGGTGTTTGGAGACGCGAAAGCCCACATCGCGTCCGAACACACCCGGACGCAGCTTGCCGTTGAGCGTCAGGCGCACGGTCTTTGGCACCAGCGTCCACAGCGTGCCCATGGCCAGCACCGAGGTCACCTCGCTACCGGCGCGCAGGCCGAAGGCGCCCACGGACCCAAAGTTGGTAACGTGCATGTCGTTGGCAAAAATGAACATGCCCGGCATCACCATGCCGGTCTCGATCGGGAACACGTGGCCGTGCCCACCCTGCCCGACGTCGAAGAAATTCTTGATCTTCCAGGTCTTGGCGGCCGAGCGGATGTTGACGCCGCGCTGCGCCGCGCGCGGCGAAGTGTAGATCACCTCGTGGTCGGTCACAAACACCACCTTATCGGCATTACGCACACGGTCAATGCCCAACTCGTCGAGCATTTTCTTGCTGTTCTCGACCTGGCCGTCGTGCAGGAATACCAGGTCCGGATTCGGGTGCACCACGTCGCCCGGCTTGACCGAAGCCAGGCCGCAGGCGCGCGCGATGATTTTTTCAGTTGCAGTCATTCCCATTACGATTCTCCGATTTTGACTTTGGTGCCTTTGGTGCCTTTGGTGCCTTTGGTGCCTTTGGCGCCCATGTACCTTGGTACCTTGGATCTTGGCGCGTTACTGCTTTTGACGCCAGGCCTCAGCCCTTCATGGCCTTGAGCGCGGCAACCGCCGCCTCAGGGGCGAACTTGCTTGCGCCATTGACCAGCATATCAGGCAGGTTGCCCAGGATGAGGCAGTCCTCGCGCATCCTGCCACCGCACTTGTGCACGCGGTCGGCGAGTTCGGCCATGGTCTTTTTCACCGCCGGATGGTTCTGGTCTCCGGGATAGCCCAGGCTTTGCGCGAAATCGTTGGCGCCGATGTAAATGCAATGGATGCCGGGAACCGCGCAGATCTTCTCGATGTTGTCCATGCCCTCGACATCCTCGATCATCGCCGCGATGAAAATGTTTTCGTTGCTCTGACGGTAGTAGGCGGGCATGTCGGGAATTCCGAGCTGGTAATTGACGCCGCGCGCACCACCCAGCGAACGCGTCCCCAACGGTCCGAAATAACAGGCGCTCACCAGCTGGCGCGCGTCGGCCTCGGTCGCCACGTGGGGCGCGACGATGCCCCGGATACCCCGATCCAGGCGCCGGTTGATGGTGGCCGAGCTCACGTCTGGAACGCGCGCGATCGGCGTCACACCGACCAGGTCGGCGGCACGGCAAATATCATCGAGATCGGTGTTGCCGAACACGCCGTGCTCGTCATCGATCAGCACATAATCAAAGTCGAGCACACCCAGCATCTCGACGATGGCCGGCGCGGGAATGGTCAGCCTGTAGCCGTGCGCCTTGCGGCCGGCGGCGATGGCCTTGTTGATTCGGTTGGGTCGGGTCACTGGTTTTCCACCTTGGTTGGGCGCCGCGCCTGCACGGGGCGGGCGGGCTTGTCCTGCGTGACACCGAGCTTTTGGCGGCTTGCGGTCACGCGGTTACGGGATAATCTTTTACTCGATCAATCGTGAGACATCAGAGCTTTGGCTATCGGGCCGCGCGCTGCGGGCCCGGAGTCCATTGTCGCGGCAGCCCCCTCACGCTGTCAAAACCTTTTGCCTCGGCGCCCTGCTGAACTGGCTGGTCTGTCGATCCGGGAACTTCAACCCAGCGTGAAATAAAAGCACGCGCCGCGGCCCTTCTCGCCCTCGGCCCAGACATCGCCATGGTGCTTGTCGATGATGCGCTTTACGAGGGACAGGCCGATGCCGGTACCCTCAAATTCGTCGCGGCCGTGAAGACGCTGGAAGGGCGTGAACAGCTTCTGGCTGTACTGCATTTCAAAACCGGCGCCATTGTCGCGGACGAAGTACACCCGGCGGCCCTCGCGATCCTCGGCGCCGATCTCAATGCGCGCGGCCGCAGCCTTGCCGGTGAACTTCCAGGCGTTACCGACGAGATTGGAAAGGACGATTTCCATCAGGGCCGGATCGCAGTTGGCGGGCATGCTGCCGCTCATCGCCACCTCCACCTTGCGTCCGGGATTCGCATCGGTCAGCGTCGCAAGCACCTTGCCGGCGATGGTCGCCAGGTTAAGGTCGATACGGTGTGGTTCCTGGCGGGAGATGCGCGCGAGGTCGAGCAGGTCGTCCACCAGCTCGCCCATGCGCAGGCCGCCGTCCTGCACACGCCGCAGGTAATCGGCCGACGCCGCGTCGAGCTTGCCGGCATTTTCCTTGAGCACGATGGCGCTGAAGGAGTTGATGGCGCGCAGGGGCGCGCGCAGGTCGTGCGCAACCGAATAACTGAAGGCCTCCAGTTCGCGGTTGGCGCGCTCGAGGTCTGCGGTGCGTTGCGCGACACGCGCTTCGAGCTGCGTATTGAGCTCCAGCATCTTCGCCTCGTCGCGCTTGCGCGACGTGATGTCCCGGGCAACGCCAATGTAACCGACAAAGACACCGTGCTCGGCGAACACGGGCTGGCCGCTGATCATGCGGTAATGAATGCGACCATCCGTGTCGGCACGGGCGAATTCAAACTCATGGAAAGATTCGTGCGCGTCCATGGTTTCGCGCAGCCATTCCCATCCGGCGACCCCGGGTGAAACCGATGGCATATCCCAGCGCGCCTTGCCCAGGTGCTCCTTCGCCTCGTAGACGACGCCAAACCGCGTGCCACTGACGACATGGATAAAGCGGTGCTGGGCGTCGGTCTCCCAGAAACTATCCGATGACAGGGCCGCAAGCTTGCGGAACCGTTCCTCGCTTCGGCGCAAGCTTGCCTCGGCCTCGACGCGCTCCGATATATCGCGCAGCACCGATACGATGATCCAGCGCCCCTCGGAGCGCACCGCACGGCGCACGACTTCAATGGGGAATTTCACGCCATCGGCCCGCCGGTGGGTGGCAAGCAGCCTCGTGGATTCACCGCTTGCAATCGTCAGGGCAAACTGGCGCGCAAATTCCTCTTTCGGCAGGTCACTGACATCCTGCGGCCCCATGGCCAGCATCTGCTCGCGCGTATAGCCCTGCGGCTCGCAGGCGGTGGCGTTGACGTCGATATAACGCATGGTTTCCGGGTCGACCAGCGTAATAATGTCGGCCGAAGTATCCATGGCGACACGAAACCGCCGTTGCGCCTCCTCGGCGCGCTTGCGCTGCAAAAACTGTCCGATCTGCGTACCTATCGTCTCCATGGCGTCGACCGAGCGCTGTTCGGGCTCGCGTACCGCGCGGCTGCTGAACACCAGCACACCAACGACTCGGCCGTCCGCGCGCACCGGAAAGACGAACAAACCGCGCATGCCGTGGCGCAAGGCCACCGCACCCTGCGCCACGCGCGGATCGGTGCTGATATCCGCCGACCAGGCGGGCCTGCCCTCGCGCCAGGCAACACCCAGTATGCCCACGCTCGTGTCATATCGGAAACCTTCCGAGTCGCGCAAGAAGGCTGCGATGGCAGGATCATTGCCGGCCCAGCCGTCGGAAAAATGCAGCACATCCGGTTGGTTGCCGGGAACGAAGTAGCGCGCGCAGTCCCAAGCCTCAGATTCGCAGATGGCGCGCATCGCCGCCTGCAGCGCTTCGGAAGCGCTTTCCGCCTCGGCAAGCTGGCGGGTGATGGTGTGTTCGAGTTGTCGCAGCGCTTCGGTACGCTCACGCCCGGTAATGTCCTCGATTACGGAAATGTCGTAAAGCGGTCGGCCGTCTGAAGCACGCATGACCGAAACGGTCAGCGCCACCCATATGATCGAGCGGTCCTTTTTGAAGTAACGCTTCTTGAACTGGAAGCCGTCGATGGCGCCCGAACGCATGCGCGCCCGGATCTCGTCGGTTGCATGACGATCATCCGGATGGGACATGTCGCGTATCGACATGCCTGTCATTTCCCCCGGATCGTAGCCGAGCATTTCCTCCAGGCGACGGTTGACCAGAAGGTAGCGCCCGTCGGGATCGACATGCGCAACGCCGACATACACCCGGTCGAAAGTCGCCCTGAACCTTTGCTCGCTGGCACGCAGTTCGGCCTCGGCGAGACGTTGCGCGCTGCGCCCGCGCAGCGTCCCGATGCCGAATCCGAGATCGCGTGCGACGTCCTCAAGTAGGTCGAGTTCCAATTTGCCGAACGCATCGGACTGCCCGGCGATGATGCACATGACGCCGATCACCTGGTCGGTCTCGCCGCCGATTCTCAGGGGCAGCACCGCCGCAGCCTGGTGTTGCGGCCCCAGGGCCCGCGGACGCCAGCTGCCAAACCCGTGTGCGCCGTGCAGATTTTGCACCACCTGCGAGCGGCCGCTGCGCACGGCGTGGCCGGCAGGACCGCTGCCAAACTCGTTATCGCCCCAGGACACGCGAACACCGGTGAACAAACCGCCCTGATCCGATGCCGAGGCAACCGCCTCGATGCTGCACGCCTCGTCATGACGCACAAGCCCGACCCAGGCGAGTTTGTAGCCGGCAAGCTCAACCGCGATACGGCACATGTCCTGCAGGAAAAGGGTTTCGTCGTCGGCCCGCACCAATGCACGGCGGCACTCGGACAGAACGCTGCGTACGCGCTCGATGTCACGCAGGAGGTCCTGCTCGTATTGGCGTCCGGCGTCGGGAAGCATGATGGGAGGGCGGTGGTTCCATCCTGGCCGCATATCCAGGCTGCTTGCAAGAATAGGGCCGGGCAGACGCGGTTCATCCCGGAGTTAGGCCGGCAAAACCCCCCTTTTTCCGGTGGCTGGCGGCCTGCTTTCATGGCACTTCACCCAATTGTGAAGGGTGAAGGGAATTTCCAATCCGATCAAAATGCAGCCAAAGCTTAGGGCTGAATTATTGTAAGGCAAAGCCGACCCGGCGCCCCGCCGCAGGCCTATTTGACGCGCGCCGCCTTCCAGGCGCCACCGCCAGCGGAAGATTTGAACGTCCCCTCAATGGCGTCACCGATGACGCGACCTGTGTACTGCGTGCCGCTGACGCTGAAGCTGATCTGGTCGGCGCTGAGCTTGCCGCCGGTGAGCGGGGCCCCGCCGGCAGTCCCGTTGAAGTTCTGGTATTCCTGCTTGAAGCTCAAATCGCCCTGCGCGCTCTTCCAATTGCCTTCGATGCGCGCCGGCACGATCCACATGAATGCCGTGCAGTAGGAACCGCATCCGAGTTCGACCGTTTCATCCGGGGTCCAATCGCCCATGCGGAAGGTGTTGGAGACAACGCGCGTGCCCGGCTTCATGGTAAGGATGGTCGGGCGCAGCTTGACGTTGAGGTCGGGGAGCAGGAACAGCGTGATGACCGTCGCCTTGGTGAGGTCGGTCTGGAAAATGTCGCCCTGTACAAAGGTCGCGAGGCTGGCGCCGGCCTTCTCGGCGTTGCGCCGCGACAGGACCACCATATCGGGGTTGTACTCCACGCCCGTCGCACGCACACCGCGCTTGGCCGCGGCGATGACGGTGCGGCCGTCGCCGGACCCAAGGTCCATGACGAAATCATTGGGTGTGACCTTGGCCATGTCGAGCATCTTGTCCACGAGCTGCTCGGGCGAGGGTACCCACACCACGTCCTTGCCGGCCTGGCCGACCTCGGGCTGAAACTCGGGTTTGGGCTGTGCCTGCGCGCCGGCGCCAAGGACAAGCGACAACAGCAGCGCTACAAGGCCGCTGCGCAGGGAAAATACTCGGGTCGTCAACATCGCGTTCGTCTCCATCCGGGCGGTTCAAGGCGGGTCCAACTCAGGGTTTGCGGCGGATGTTTCCAGATTGCTGCCGACCGCAGAACGGCATTCTCCAATGCCCGGAGCTGGCTGTAAAGCGGGGCCGGTCGGGGGCGACACCGGGTCGAGCGCCCGGCCGCGGCCTTAATCGGCGCGAATACCGACGTCGCGAATCAGCTTGCCCCACTTTGCCGTTTCGGCGGCGACAAACGCGGTGAATTGCTCCGGCGTCGTGGCGGTGAAGCGCGCCCCCTCGGTGAGCATGCGCTGGCGCACTTCGGGCAGGCGCATTACATCGAGCACCGCGGTGTTGAGTCGCGTGGTGATGGCCGGCGGCATGCCCGCGGGGCCGAAAATCCCGATCCAGTTATTCACCTCAAAGCCGTTTAGCCCGGACTCGGACAGGGTCGGCACCTCGGGTGCCGCCGCCGAGCGATTGAGACCGAGCACCGCCAAGCCCTTCAACTTGCCTGCCTTTACGTGCGGCAACACGGTGGGCATGGTGGCGAACACCATTTGGGTCTGCCCGGCCAGCAGGTCGGTGATGGCCGGCACGTTGCCCTTGTATGGAATATGCGTCACGTCGACGCGTGCCATGGACTTGAACAATTCGCCTGCCAGATGACTCGCCGTGCCGACACCGGCCGACCCGTAGCTCAGCTTGCCCGGCTGTGCGCGGGCAATG
>CAITSH010000204.1 GCA_903895005.1 uncultured Pseudomonadota bacterium | reverse complement strand
TGGCTCCCCGACCTGGACTCGAACCAGGGACCTGCGGATTAACAGTCCGTCGCTCTACCAACTGAGCTATCAGGGAATATTCACTCGATTCAGGCAGAATTTTACCGGAACCGTACGAAGCACTGTATTTTAGTTGCTGGGGCTTTTCAGGTCAATTCCGCGTTTGAAGAAATCTCGTATTTTCAAGCCCGTATTCGGGCTTGCTCTCTTGCTGGGAATACTGCTGGCAGTGCCGTATTTCCTGCCTTTGGCGCAATTTGTTCCCCGAATCGAGCGCGAGGCTGCGGCGCGGCTGGGCATGCCGGTGCGCATAGGCGCGTTGCACGTGTCGTTCCTGCCGACGCCGCGCCTGGGTATTACCGGACTACGCCTTGGGACGGGGGACGTCGAGATCCAAAAGATTGCGATTGTTCCCGCGCTCGGAACACTTTTCGATGATACCCGGGTGATCAGGCTGATCGAAATCGAAGGCCTGAGCGTGCGCGATTCGGTATTCGGTAAGTTGCCTGCGATGCAGCGAGGTCAGGGGCCTGCGCCGGTGCGACTGGAGCGCATTCACGTGTCGGGCATGAAGCTGTCGATGGGATCCGTGACGATTAACCTGGACGAGTTGGGCGTGTCCCTTGACCAGCGGACGACCAGGGTTGCCGCAAACGACCTGAAGGCGCGCTTATACGGCGGTAGTCTGACGGGGCTGTTGCGCCTTGACTGGGCGCGCCAAAGCGAGCTTGGGGGCGAATTCGTTACGAGCGGTATTGATGTCGGCGCTTTGTCGCGGGCATTGGCGCCACGCCAGGGGCAGACCGTGACCGGACGACTCTCTGCCGAAGCCCGGTTTTCGGCGCGCGCACCGACCATGGCGGGGCTGGTGGATGCGATTCAGCTCGATGGCAAATTCAGCGTGGCGAACGGGGTCCTGCACAATTTCGATTTTGCCAGCGCCGTAAAGTCAGCCTTCAGCGGCAAGGTGAAAGGCGGGGAGACGCGTTTTGACACCTTGCGCGGTGATGCAGGCTTGCGCGGCCGTAATGTCCAATTACGCAAACTTGTGATTGCGAGCGGCCTGCTGACGGGTAGTGGAAATTTGGATATCGCCCGTAGCGGTCGGCTTTCAGGCGTGGTGGACATTGAACTGAAAAATACACTTGGTATCGTCGGTGTGCCTGTAGCGCTTTCGGGGACCATTAAGGAGCCGCAGCTGGGGCTGACCGCGGGTACCAAGATCGGGGCGGTGGCCGGGACTGTTCTGGCTCCCGGTGTAGGGACTTCGCTTGGCGCCAGTATCGGCCGTTTTTTTGAGAAAAGGGCGGGTAAGTAACCGCCGCCTATGTGCGAGCAGCGCGCTAGATTACTTTTGCAATGGCGTCGGCGACTTTGCCGATGTTGTGCGTGTTTAGCGCAGCGACGCAAATGCGTCCGGTGTCGATCGCGTAGACCGAGAATTCCTCGCGCAGGCGCAGCACCTGCGCCTTGGTCAGGCCGGAATACGAGAACATGCCGCGCTGGCGCACGACGAAGCCAAAATCCGCCTGTGGGGCCTTTTCACGAAGCTTTTCGGTAAGGGCCAGACGCATAGCGCGGATACGGTCGCGCATGCCCGCGAGTTCCTGTGCCCATAGCGCGCGCAGTTCCGGCGTGGTCAGTACGGATGCCACGATTTGCCCGCCGTGGGTCGGCGGGTTCGAGTAGTTGGAGCGGACGGTGCGTTTGAGCTGGGAAAGCACGCGCGCCGACTCGTCGGCCGATGCCGTTACGACCGACAGTGCTCCAATGCGCTCACCGTAAAGAGAGAACGATTTCGAGAACGAGTTGGAAATAAAAATCGGCGAGGTCACGGCCGTGAACTTGCGCACCACCGCTGCATCGGCTTCAATGCCATCACCAAAACCCTGGTATGCGATATCGAGAAACGGCAGCAGCCCACGGGCGATGACAACGTCGAGCACCTGCGTCCATTGGTCCGGGCTTAGATCAACGCCGGTGGGGTTATGGCAGCAGGCATGCAGCACCACAACAGACCCCTCGGGCATGGAGTTGAGCGAGGCCAGCATGCCGGCGATATTCACTCCGCGCGTCGCCTCGTCGTAGTACGGGTAGGCGTTGACCTTGAAGCCCGCCGCCTCGAACAGGGCGCGGTGATTTTCCCAGCTCGGGTCACTGATCCAGACCTGGGCATTGGGAGAAATACGCCGGATGAAGTCGGCGCCGACCTTGAGTCCACCGGTGCCACCGAGGGCTTGCACCGTAACAACGCGACCTTCCTTGACGGCAGCGCAGTCGACGCCGAATACCAGGGTTTGTACCGCGCAGTCGTAGGCGGCGATGCCGTCGATGGGGAGGTAGGCGCGAGGGGCAGCGCGATCCGCCAGCTCCTTTTCGGCGCGGCGCACGCATTCGAGCAGCGGCACCTTCCCGTTGTCGTCGTAATACACGCCGACACCAAGATTCACCTTTTCCGGCCGTTTGTCAGCGTTATAGACCTCGGTCAGGCCAAGAATGGGGTCGCGCGGCGCCATTTCGACGGCGGCGAGCGGGGAGGGTGAATGGGGTTCGTTCATCGTGTAGGATTGAGGGTTGCTCAGCAGGTATTTTACCCCGTGCCCGTTACTTTCCCAAATAGTCCGTTCATCCTGCACCAGCCCTTCCAGCCTGCCGGCGACCAGCCTGAGGCGATCCGCAAGCTGACCGAAGGCATACAGGACGGACTCGCCTGGCAGACCCTGCTGGGGGTGACCGGCTCCGGGAAAACCTACACGGTGGCCAACGTTATCGCCAGGATCGGAAGGCCGGCCCTGGTGCTGGCGCCGAACAAGACCCTCGCGGCACAGTTGTACTCAGAATTTCGCGAATTTTTCCCAGAAAATTCGGTGGAGTACTTTGTGTCGTACTACGACTACTACCAGCCCGAGGCCTACGTGCCATCGCGCGACCTGTTCATCGAAAAAGACTCGTCGATCAACGACCACATCGAGCAGATGCGGTTGTCGGCGACAAAGTCACTGCTTGAGCGCGAAGACAGCATCATCGTCGCAACCGTATCGTGCATTTACGGTATCGGTGATCCGGTCGATTATCACGGAATGATCCTGCACCTGCGCCAGCACGAAAAGTACTCGCAGCGCGACGTGATCGCCCGGTTGATAGCGATGCAAT
>CAITSH010000203.1 GCA_903895005.1 uncultured Pseudomonadota bacterium | reverse complement strand
TACCGACCCACCGCATCATGACCATCGGCCTTTCGATCGGCAGCCGCCTGCCCGCCTACGCCACCTCGATGGGTCGCGTGCTGCTCGGCGGATTATCCGAGTCCGAGCTCGATGCCTATCTTGCCAAGGCAAAACTCACCGCCTACACCAAGCGCACCGTCACCGATGCGAAAGCGCTGCGCAAAACGATTCTTGCCGACGCAAAAAAAGGCTGGTCGCTGGTCGATCAGGAACTGGAAGACGGACTGCGCTCGATCTCGGTGCCGATCATCGACGGCCGCGGCCGCACGCTCGCCGCCATGAACATCAGCGGCCAGGCGGCGCGCACCAGCGAAGCGCAGATCATCAAGACGTTCCTGCCGCGGTTGAAGGGCGCGGCCGAGCGCATCGGCGCCGCGCTGCGGATGCGCCGCGCCTAGCCCGCTCCAAACCCGGCGGGGCTCCGCGTAAATTCAGGCCGCGAGTTCCAGCGGTGCGCGCAGCATGCGCAGGCGGATGTCCTCGCCGCCACCGGCACTGGGCAGCGTGACCACGCGCAACTCGATTTTTTCCGTACCGACCTCATGGAAATCGATGCGGCTGATTTGCGGGATGTCGTGCACGGACTCCTGCAGTCCGCACATCATTTTCACGTGCGCAACCAGGCCCTCGCGCAGGCTGGCCGGCACCAGCAGGTAATCGAGCATCACGTCATCCATGCCAAACCACACATGCGCCGAACGTTCCCCCTCGACCGATTCGATGTTAATGGCGGTCACACCAAGGCGGTAGGCTTCGACGATGATGATATTGAGCAATTGCGATGGCGACTCGTCTGCGTTGATGCCCGACACCATGGACCCCAATCCGGGCGCATCCACCACCGGCACATGCCCGGCTCCCTCCAGGATGAACATCGGGTAGGCCTCGACCAGATCCTGCTCCACGGTTTCCATGACGCGATTCCCTTGACGTAGATGGATGGCGGATGCGGTGCCCAGCACCCGGAGACGGCGCCATCCAGAATTTCAGAATTCGAACCCGGACCCGCCCCTGCGGGCCCGGGGGGACGGTGAGGTCCCTGTAAGTAAGGTATCGGCCCCGCCGCTCCGGACTTGAGGCTTTTGCGGCCAAATTCCCACCCCGCCCGGGGATGCCATAATGGGGCCCACCCCATCCCGTCCACCCCCTGCCGGAGCCCGCCTTGAGCGCACAAAACGAAACAAAAACAATGGCTTTGTTCTGCGACTTCGAAAACGTCGCACTCGGGGTGCGCGACGCCAAGTTCGATAAATTCGACATCAACAAGGTACTAGAGCGCCTGCTACTCAAGGGCAGCATCGTCTCCAAAAAAGCCTATTGCGACTGGGAACGCTACAAGGCTTTCAAGCAGGACATGCACGCCGCGGCCTTCGAACTCATCGAAATCCCCCACCGCAGCATGTCGGGCAAGAACTCGGCCGACATCCGCATGGTCGTGGATGCCCTAGACCTCTGTTACACCAAGAGCCACCTAGACACCTTTGTGATCATTTCCGGCGACTCGGATTTTTCGCCGCTGGTGTCAAAGCTTCGCGAAAACAACAAGACAGTCATCGGCGTCGGCGTGAAGAACTCCAGTTCCGACCTGCTGATTTCAAAGTGCGACGAATTCATTTTTTACGACGACCTGGTGCGCGAAACCCAGGGCCGCGCCAGCGCCGCGAAAAAATCCAAACCCATACGCAAGCGCGCCGCCTCCAAAGGCGAGTCACACGGCGGCAACGGAGTGCCCGTCGTCGCTCCCGAAGCCG
>CAITSH010000202.1 GCA_903895005.1 uncultured Pseudomonadota bacterium | reverse complement strand
TGGCGAGCTCCAGCCGAGACTTCCGCAAGCGGCTCGCCGGATAAGGCGAATGAAGCGGCGAGCGCCAATCAATGAAAAAATGCCTGGTCGGGGTGAGAGGATTCGAACCTCCGACTCCTGCGTCCCGAACGCAGTACTCTACCAGGCTGAGCTACACCCCGAGGAAACGCAATAACACAATAAAAAATTGGAAAGCTGGCGGGAAAGCGACGGTTCAGTGATCACGATCCGCCGCGAAGGAGGCCAATTCTACCAAAGAATCCTTGTAAGCAGAACTGGGAAGTAAGCTTATCGCCTTACATGCCTGCTTCGCCTCATTACGCGCCTGATTGCGCGCATAGTCCAAGGCTCCGGTAGACCGGATCGCATCAAGCACCGCACTAAACGATTCTCGCCCACCTTTCTCGATGGCATCGCGGACATCGGCAACCTGCGCGCGCGATCCGTTGAGCATCACATAGATGAGCGGGAGCGTGGGCTTTCCCTCGTTCAAATCATCGCCTAGATTTTTCCCCGTCTGCTCAAGATCACCCGAGTAATCGAGCACATCGTCAAGCAACTGAAATGCCGTACCAAGATGAGCACCGTAATCGGCAAGCCCGGACTCCAGCGCAGGAGAAGCGCCTCCGACAATCGCGCCCAAACGCGCCGCAGCCTCAAACAACTTCGAGGTCTTGCGGCGCACCACCTCAAGATACCGCGCCTCATCGAGGTCTGCGTCGTGAACATTCAGCAACTGCATCACCTCGCCCTCGGCTATGGTATTTGTCGCGTCAGCAAGCACCTCGAGAACGCGCATATTGCCCAAGCCGACCATCATCTGGAATGACCGCGAGTAAAGGAAATCTCCGACGAGAACGCTGGCGGGATTTCCAAACCGGGCATTGGCGGTCCCCCGCCCCCGGCGAAGCTCGGATTCATCTACGACATCGTCATGCAGGAGCGTGGCGGTATGTATGAACTCCACAACGGCCGCGAGTTCGTGATGATCCTGCCCGCGGTATCCCAGACTGCCGGCAGCCAGCACCACCAAGGCCGGCCGCAATCGCTTCCCGCCTCCAGCGATAATATATTCAGCAACCTGACTAACTAGGACTACGTCGGAATCAAGCCGCTTGCGAATTATCGAGTCGACCGCCAGCATGTCGGCGCCAATCAGTTCTTTTAGCGGTTCGAGAGAAGCGCTAACACCTTGAGTAGAAAGCATGAAATTGCCAAATTAGGGGGGAGTTTCTGAGCCCGCGAAGCATAGCACAGCAGACTTTGACCAGACTGGGTATGTTCCTGTATAATATTTGGTTTCCTGCAATATAGTTTGGAGAAGCGCATGTATGCGGTCGTCAAGACTGGTGGCAAACAGTATCGCGTTGCTGCTGGCGAAAAATTCAAAGTAGAGAAACTGGTTGCTGAAGTCGGCAGCGAAATCGTGCTTGACCAAGTCCTGATGGTCGGTGAGGGAGACAACGTCAAAGTTGGAGCCCCACTCCTTACTGGCGCAGCGGTCAAGGCGACAGTGGTGTCTCATGGTCTGGGCGACAAGGTGAAGATTTTCAAGATGCGCCGTCGCAAACACTATCAAAAGCACCAGGGCCATCGTCAGGCCTACACCGAACTCCAGATAACCGGAATTTCGGCCTGAGCCCTCGGGCTTTGGCTTAAGGAGAGAAACTCATGGCACATAAAAAAGCAGGCGGCAGTTCCCGTAACGGCCGTGACTCGCAGTCAAAACGCCTCGGCGTCAAGCGTTACGGTGGGCAAGCCGTTAATGCGGGTGAAATCATCGTACGCCAGCGCGGAACCCGTATCCATCCCGGCGAAAACGTTGGTATGGGTAAGGATCACACCCTGTTTGCGAAAATTGCGGGCAAGGTCGCATTTGGCGTCAAGGGCCCAGCAGGCAGGAACATTGTGAGCATCATAACGGTCTGAAGTTCACAGGTTGCATGGAAAGCCCTGTCCTTGCGACGGGGCTTTTTTCTTTCAGGCATCGTATTTTGACCGTCCTTGGCGTTGCCTCTGTGCATCGTTA
>CAITSH010000201.1 GCA_903895005.1 uncultured Pseudomonadota bacterium | reverse complement strand
GCAGTCCGTCCTCCAGGTCCTGGTCTACCAGCGACCAGCCCTTTTGTGCGTCGGCAAGAATCGTTTTGCGCAACGCTTTCGCGTCGGTGATGGTGCGCTTGGTATAGGCGGTGAGTTTTGCCTTGGCAAGGTAGGCATCGAGTTCGGGTCCGGGTAATCCGCCCAGCAGCACGCGGCCCATCGAGGTGGCGTAGGCGGGCAGGCGGCTGCCGATTGATAGGCCGATGGTCATGATGCGGTGCGTCGGTACGCGCAGCACGTAGACCACGTCTTCGCCCTCGAGCACCGAGGCCGAGCAGGACTCTTTCACCTCGGCAACGAGGTCTTCCATGATCGGTTGCGCGATGTCCCACAGCGGCATCGACGAGAGGTACGAATAACCGAGGTCAAGAATGCGCGGGGTGAGGCGAAAGTCACGGCCTTCGCTCGCCACGTAACCCAGTGATTGCAGCGTCAGCAGGATGCGTCTCGCTCCGGCGCGCGTGAGTCCGGTTTTTTCCGCAACGGCAGAGAGCGTCATCACCGGCGATTGCGGACCGAACACACGAATCACAGACAGGCCGCGTGCGAAGGACTGCAGGAATTCGCCCGATGGTTTTTGCATGTCTTCCTTCAAGCCATCTTCTCCGTGCGTGGGCGTGCGCGTGTGCTGTATCGGGGTAGGGCGTCTGCAGGCCGGGAATTATGATTTATGTACGTATGTCGAACAAGTGTTCGTTCCTGCGAACAATTCGTGCTGTGGTGCCTTCACGGGTTTGCGACACCCGTGCCAAAGCGCCGAATCCGGGCCTGAAACCGGCTTTTGGCGGCGGAAATCGCCAAAGTGGGACAAAACACAAGAAAATATCTAGAAATCACTTTCGGTGTGAGTGCTATCGTCCCTGTTTATAAAGGAGATTATTTTTAGAATTATTGTGTGGAAGTAAGCATAAGTCGTTGTCCTGACTAGAAAAATCCTCAAATTCCTGCTTGACCGAGTGTTTTCTTTGTTCTAAAGTGGGGAATCGTGAGTTTTGGTGGGAATTAATGGGTATTCCAGGGCTTGATCCAAGCCTACCCGCCAGAATTCAAGCGTAGGAGGGGATTCCAGCGTGTTTCAGGGGGCAACCGAACTCAGTCTTGATGCCAAAGGGCGGCTTACCGTGCCGACAAAGCATCGTGACGCGCTTGCTTCGGGCGGGGCCGCGGTCGTGATGACGGCGCACCCGGACGGCTGCCTGCTGCTGTACCCCTTTATTGAATGGGAGCCGCGGCGTGCCCGCATCCAGGCCTTGCCCAGTTTCAGCGTCGAGGCGCGCGCCTGGCAGCGCCTGTTGGTTGGTCATGCCGAAGAGCAGGCGCTCGACAGCGCCGGCCGCATCCTGGTTTCACCGGCATTGCGCAAATTCGCCGGCCTTGAAAAGCAGGTGATGGTGGTCGGCCAGGGCAGCCACTTTGAAATCTGGGATGTTCCGGCGTGGGAAGCCAAGCTTGAGGCCGCCATGAAACTCGCCAGCGCGGCGCCGCCGCCTGGCACCGAGAATTTCTCACTGTGAACCTGTGAGCTCGTGCCCGATTTCATACACCGCACCGTCCTGCTCGAAGAAGCAGTCGACGCGCTCGCCATCTCCGACACGCCGGATGGCGACAGAACAAACGGAATTTTTGTCGATGCCACCTTCGGTCGCGGAGGGCACAGCCGCCTGATCCTTGAGCGGCTGGGTCCGCGTGGGCGCCTGGTGGCGCTCGATCGCGACGATGAGGCGGTGGCAGCGGCGGGAAAGATCGCCGACGCGCGTTTCGCCATAGCGCGGGCGAAGTTTTCGGATCTTGCCGCGGTGCTCGGGGAAATGGGCGTCGCGGCGGTGGACGGGGTGCTGCTTGACCTCGGGGTGTCGTCCCCGCAGCTGGACGACCCGCAGCGTGGGTTCAGCTTCCGCTTTGATGCGCCGCTCGACATGCGCATGGATCGCGGAAGGGGGCAAAGCGCCGCCGAATGGCTGGCAGTAGCGGATCAAGTCGAGATCGGGGAGGTCATCAGGGACTATGGCGAAGAACGGTTTGCTAAACAGATTGCAAAGGCGATTGTTGCTGCTCGGGCCGCAGGCCCTGTCCTCACGACCAGACAACTTGCCGCTGTCGTGGGTACGGCCGTCTGGACGCGTGAGGCCGGGCAAGATCCGGCGACGCGCACCTTCCAGGCTCTTCGGATTTTCGTCAATCAGGAGCTTGAAGAATTGTCGCTAGTCCTGCCCCAGGCGATCGCGGCACTCGCACCCGGCGGCAGGTTGGCCGTGATCAGCTTTCATTCCCTCGAAGACCGCATCGTCAAGCGCTACCTGCGCGGCGAAGCCCACCCCGAAGCCGACGTGCCCTCGCGCCTTCCCATACGCGCCGCCGACCTGCCCCAGGGGCGCTTGCGTGTCATCGGCAAGCCGGTTCGCGCCGGTGTCGGCGAGGTGCGCGCCAATCCGCGTTCGCGCAGCGCCGTGATGCGCATCGCTGAAAAACTTTCGTGAAGAGGAGGCCGGCGTGAAAGAACAACAGCACATCACACCGCAGGAAGCCGACGGATTCTTTCCCGCGCTGTCGCACCTCATCACCTTGCTGCTCGACTGGCTTCGTCCGGGGACATGACGCGCATCAACTTCATGCTGCTTGCAATACTCGCGCTTTGCGCGACAGGCCTCGTCACCTCCCAGCACAAGGCACGCAAACTCTTTACCCAGCTCGAAAAGGAGCAGGAGCGCGCGCGCCAGCTCGACGTTGAGTGGGGCCAGCTTCAGCTGGAACAAAGCACCTGGGCGATGCACGGCCGCGTCGAGCGCGTGGCGCGCCAGGCCCTGCACATGGGCGTGCCCGACCCGCGCCGCACGCAACTCGTCCAACCCGACGGCAGCCTTGCGCCGGTGAAGGGTGTTGAAGGCGCCCCGGGTAATCAGCCCGGCGAGGCCGCCGGCAAACCGCAGGCGGGCACGCCGTGAAATTCGCCACCAGCCCTGTCCTTGAGCTGACCCTGCCGACCTGGCGCTCGCGCCTGCTGCTCGGCGTGTTTGTGCTGGGCTTTGCCGGGCTGGGTGCGCGCGCGGTGTGGTTGCAGGGCATGAACAAGGATTTTCTTCAGCAAAAGGGCGAATCGCGTTACAGCCGCGTGATCGAAATCTCCGCCAATCGCGGCAAGATCACCGACCGCAACGGCGAGATCCTAGCCATCTCGACGCCGGTGAAATCGGTTTGGGCGATTCCCGAGGATGCGCAGCCGTCGATCGCACAGGTGACGCGCCTTGCTGCGCTGCTCGAAATGCCGCCGCAGGAGATCCGCAAAAAGCTCGAAGCCACCGAGCGTGACTTTGTTTATGTGAAACGCCAGCTGCCGCCGGAGACCGCCGACAAGGTGGCCGAGATGCAGTTGCCGGGCTTTTTCCAGAGTCGCGAGTACCGCCGTTACTACCCGGGCGGCGAGGTGATGGCGCACATGCTGGGCTTTACCGGTGTGGATGAGACCGGGCAGGAGGGCATAGAGCTCGCCTTCCAGAACCAGCTCGCCGGCAAGGCCGGCAGCCGCCGCGTCATCAAGGACAGGCGCGGCCAGATCGTCGAGGACATGGAGTCGATCAAGTCGGCGCAGGAGGGGCAGAACATCACGCTCGCCCTTGACGCGAAGATTCAGAGCATCGCCTTTACGCAACTGAAGGCGGCCATCGACCAGCACAAGGCCAAGGCCGGCGGCATTGTCGTGATGGACGCGCGCACCGGCGAGATCCTGGCGCTTGCCAACCTGCCCACCTATAACCCGAACAACCGCTCGCATCTGACCGGCGCGCAATTGCGCAACCGTGCGGTGACCGACAGCTTTGAGCCGGGTTCGACGCTCAAGCCCTTTACCGTCGCACTGGCCCTTGACACCGGCAAGGTGAAGCCAGACACGTTGATCCAGACGGCGCCTGGCACGCTCACCATTGGCACGGCCACCATCCATGACGCCCACGCCGAGGGCGCGCTTACGGTGGAGCAGGTGATACAGAAATCTTCCAACGTCGGCGCGGCGAAAATCGCGCTCTCGATGAGCGCCGAATCCATGGCGGGCCTGTTTGCCCACGCTGGGTTCGGCGCGTCGCCGCAATCGGGTTTTCCGGGCGAGGTGAGCGGCAAGGTACGGCCCTACAAGACGTGGCGGCCGATCGAGCAGGCGACCATGTCATACGGCCACGGCATCGCGGTCAGCCTCTTGCAGCTGGTGCGCTCTTACTCGCTGTTCACGCGCGACGGCGAGTTGCTGCCCTTGTCGCTGACCAAGGTAGAGGGGCCGGTGACCGGCAAGCCGGTAATTTCTGCGCAGACCGCGCGCCAGGTGCGCCAAATGCTCGAGATGGCGGTGAGCCCCGGCGGCACCGCGCCGCGCGCGCAAATCATGGGCTATCGCGTCGGCGGCAAGACGGGCACCGCGCACAAGCAGGAAAACGGCGGTTACGCCGCAAAAAAATACATTTCGTCCTTTGTCGGTTTTGCACCTGCCTCTGATCCCCGGCTGGTGATCGCGGTGATGATTGACGAGCCGTCCAACGGCCAGTACTACGGCGGCCAGGTTGCGGCGCCGGTGTTCGCCAATGTCATGGCCGGTGCGCTGCGCCGCCTCGAGGTGCCGCCGGACGCACCGCTCAAGCCCATTGAACTTCCTGCCGACGGGCAGGAAGTCCCGGAAAGCATCTAGTGTGGACACCGACCTTGAAAAGCGGGTCGACATCATCCTCGGCGGTCTTCGCGCACAGGGTGTACAGGTGAACGGCCTTGCCACCGACAGCCGCAAGCTCGCCGCAGGCGACGTGTTCCTCGCCTGGCCGGGCGCCAAGCAGGACGGCCGCAAGCATATCGCGCAGGCGGTGTCGCGCGGCGCGGCGGCGGTGCTGTGGGAACGTGACGGTTTTGCATGGAGCACGGAATGGCGCGCGCCCAACCTGTGGGTCGAGGGGTTGCGCGACCTGGCCGGCCCGCTCGCGCACGAAGTATACGGCCGTCCTTCGGAAAAAATGTGGATCATGGGTGTGACCGGGACCAACGGAAAAACCTCGACCAGCCAGTGGCTGGCACGCGCCTGCACCGATTGCGGAGCGAATACCGCGGTGATCGGCACGCTGGGCCTGGGCTTTCCCGGTGAGACGCTTGATGCCACGGTCAACACCACGCCCGATCCGCTGCTGCTGCAGCAGACACTGGCCAAACTGCATGCACAAGGCGCACAGGGTGTGGCGATGGAGGTGTCGTCCATCGGCCTGGACCAGGGGCGTGTGAACGGTGTGCGCTTTGGCGCGGCCCTGTTTACCAACCTGTCGCGCGACCATCTTGATTACCACGGCGACATGGAGCGCTACGCCGCGGCCAAGCAAAAACTCTTTCAGGTGCCCGGCCTGCGCCACGCCGTGCTCAACATGGACGATGTTCAGGGCGTGAGCATCGCACGGCAGATTTCCGGCAGTCATGTCAACCGCGTGGGCTATAGCATCCATGCGGGCGCCGCCTCCCGCGCCGGCCTCGAATGCTGGCTCGAGGCGCACGACATCGAGGTGTCGGCCGAGGGCGTCGCTTTCTCCGTGCGCAGCAGCTGGGGGCCGGGCGAAGTGCGCAATCGCGCGCTGCTCGGGCGCTTTAATGTTTCGAACCTGCTGGGCGTGCTTGGCACCATGCGAGCCTCGGGCGTGCCCTTTGACCGCGCGCTGGCCGCGCTTGAGAAGCTAGAACCGGTGAGCGGGCGCATGCACCGCCTTGGCGGCGGGGAACAGCCGCTGGTGGTGGTCGATTACGCCCACAGCCCCGACGCGCTTGAAAAGACACTTG
>CAITSH010000200.1 GCA_903895005.1 uncultured Pseudomonadota bacterium | reverse complement strand
GTGGCCTCAATCAGATTCCGAACATACGTGTCCGCTTGCTCCTCTCCCCAAGTTCGTCTCCTGGATAGTCTGCAGTGGCTCAACTTCTATCACAAATTCAGAAATCTGAGGAGTCACTCGGATGATCCGTGGTTCTTCAGTTGCAAGAGACCTTTGTCCGAGACTCCTTATTGCATTTTCTATCTCTGAAACATTTTCTTGTTCCCGATCAAGTAGCCTCCGAAATGCGCGTATTCGCTCGGCAGAGAAAATCTGTCTATGAATTGCACATGAAAGTTCACCCAAGCGAAGACGGGCTGTGCTCGCGCTTTGGCCAAGGTATTCCAGCTCTGGGCCGAGCGTTTTGATTCTTTCTGCAGAAACGGACTCATTTTGAGTCCTAATCCTAGCGTTCTGTGGCTCATGCTCGTATTCGTACGCGAGCATCAATCGGTCGACCTCCATTAGGGATGCTTCTGCAAGCACCGTCATTCGAGCATCATGCAAGATAATAGCGCGAGCGGCTCCGAAAGTGTCTTCAAGCTTTGAAAGATCCGCATTTGCAAGGCACCGCGCGCGATATCCATCGTTTAGTCGTCGAAGTTGCTCGCGAACTGAACGAACGTCGCGGTCTACAAGCAGCAGTCGTTGCAGCATTGCTGGGGAGAAAGTGCCCGTAGCGGCGTGCTGCCGGGCAATCTCGCGCATTGTCGTTACGGCCCCTGCAAGAACGCCATGGCGCTCGGACTGTAGCGTCTCCAAGACGAGATCGAGCCGTTCATTCACTCGTGCAATTTGACGATGGATTTCAGCAAGGTGGGCAGCACCTACCGCTGCGGTCACTAGGCTGAACACAAGCTGAGGCCCTACCGCCGAAGCCAGTGAGCTCTGGCGAAAACGGGCTTGGTGGGCAATTTTTTTCTCCCCAACCTTGCGAATACCGCCAACAAGCCCTCCGGCTTTTGCAGGAATTAGCTCCAAAGAGCCCTCGCGAAGTCCATTGAGAACCTTCGCAGGGCCGATCAGCTCAAGCATGTCGCCACGGGCTATGGCTTGCGCGATTGCCGGAACCTGACGAGTTAGTTCCGAGACAAGCGGAGGTAACCTTCGATTTAGGTTCTCTGTGGTCGGAGAAATGTTTAATGGGTCAGACGCTGATGCGAGAGCCCACTCCGCTTCGGCCCCGGGGGCTTCTAGAAGCAACAGTTCCACACTTTCTGCCTGGTTGCCGGGCTCACTCCCAGCATTCAAAGCGACTGGATTGCGAGAATTTCCCAGTTTGGCCAGCTTCTCGGCGGCGAGTTCTGCACGACGCACTAGATCGTCCTGTTCCATACACGGCTAACCCAGCGCCTCGATCATTTTGGTAAGCCGATTGAGGTGCATGCGATATTCCGCCAGCTTCTCGTCTTTATCGTCCTGATCCTCGATCAGCTTTTTCAAAAAATCACGCCGAGCGACCGCGTGTCGACGAAGTTGATTGCGCGCCTCGTTGAATTTTTTCTGCTTATAGAACTTTGTCAGGAAGTAAGCACCGCCAGCTAGAGCCACAGGGGCAGCGACGAGAATTGCTCCCCCGGCCAGCATGCCTCCACCGATAATACCGCCGATTGCGGCTAGTCCCGAGGTGATACCTGCGGCACCAAAACCAGCGACGCCGGCGAAATAAAGTGCCACTCCGCCGCCAGCGATGCCCACACCTCCAGCACCTAGGGCGACAGCTGTCTCCTGGAGCGCTGCCTTAATGGCCATATCGCTCTCCTTTTCGATCAAATTGTCGACCTCCTTTAGCTCTTCCTCAGCGCGTTGCAAATCCTCGAGTGATTCGTATTTCACAATCGTTAAATTTTTTGGTTGATCTATTTAGCTGAGCTCTCCGCAGCACAAAAGATCATTTATCTCCCATTGCGCCAGATTTGGCGTCCTGCGCCCCCACCGTCCGAATGAGCCCGTGGCTGAAACTAGGCCCTTTCGCTGTTCGCGAGGCTTCCCACCCACGCGCCTTTCATGAGGGACACCGGCGCCATCAGTGCGTGAATCGGCGCCATTCGGCATCATCAGCGCGCCATCATGCGCCATCGGCGCCATTGGGTATGGAGTATATAATATATTTCTCTCTCCTATTTGGATGAAGGGACCAATTTTCTTTCACGTACTTAGACCTCAATGGTGCCGATGGCGCCGGATGATGCCGTGATGGCGCGGTGATGGCGCCGAAATCGGAGCTGATGGCGCGGATTACGAAGTCCTCGTATCAAAATACGCCTTCCCACGCGGCGG
>CAITSH010000199.1 GCA_903895005.1 uncultured Pseudomonadota bacterium | reverse complement strand
GATTCGAGGCTCACCCTGTCGCCGATTCGCAGAGAGCTCACCCCATCGCCCAGCGCGTCGATGACGCCGCTCACCTCGTGCCCCATTACGCAGGGCAGTTTCATCCGGCGTGCCATGCGCGGCGCCCACTTGTAGATCTGCATGTCCGTGCCGCAAATACCGGCGGCCCCGATCTTGATCCGGATCTCGCCGGCACCGGGATCGCGAACCAGGACATCGCGCAGTGCGATCCCGCCTTCGACTGCATCCACCTTGCAAAGGGCGCGCATGCAGGCTGCTAAATGTGAAAAATATCGACGGGACCGACCAACTTGTCGTCGATCATGACAATTTTCTTTTTGGCGATTTTCAGGCTGCCGGATTCTTCGCGAAGGACATAGTCGTAGGAACCGCTGCGCGTGATGCCGCCGTGAATGCCATAGGAATGCACGATCCAGTTCGCGCGCACGTCCAGTCTCAATGCATCGCCGCCTTTGACCATCAAGTTTCCTACAATGTGAGTGGTCCTCGCCATGGGAACGGACGCAAACGAATCACCGGTCTCGATACGGAACACACGGTCTTCGAGGCTGGCGCGCCCCTTCAGGTAGAGAAGGTTGAGGCCGAGCTCGGGGTCTTTCGTGACCTCGTACTCGCTGGTCCACGCCGGCATCCAGAAGACGGCATCTTCCGTATAAAGCGCAAGCCACTCCTGCCAGCTCTTGTCATCGAGCAGGTTGGCTTCAAGAAATATCAGGTCCTCGGCACGGCTCCGCTGCTCTGCCACGCCCGGCAAGGTTTTGCTCACGCCTTTCCTCCTTGCAAAATGCGTTCCTTCCAGTAACGGTAAAAGCCGTGGTACAGCGCCTCATGGTCCCAGTTCTCGTTCATGGTTTGCGGCACCAGGCCGATTTTTGCGCCGTCGGTATCCTCCGCACCACGACGGATCGCGCCGGCGCCGCGTGCGAAGTCGTTCCAGCGAGCGGCGCGTGCGTAGCCGCCGGTGTGGGTTGCTTCAAGCGCCGCAAGGTCGTCGGAACTGGCCATGCCGCTCGTAAGATAAAAGTCCTCGAACTTGCGCAGGCGCGCGGCGCGCGCATCGTCCGGCTCGCCCACCGGCGCAATGCAACGCACGGTGATCTCACAAACGTCCGCCGAGATGGGGTTCAACGTGCGTATCTGCGATGACGGGTTGTCCATGATGAAAGCGTTGGGGAACACGAACAGATTGCGCCCGCGATTGAGCATCCACTCGACGCGCTCCGGCGCAAATTCCTTGTCAAGCCGTTCCTTTTGCCGCCACAGCGGATGCTTGGTCGGGTCGGCGCGCTTGGCCCAGATCCCGAGGTGGCCGTTGCCGAAATCATAGGATCCTGAATCAACATTGCCGAGCATGCGTCCGGATTCGGTGCGCTGCAAACCACCGAGCTTGCCCTTGGCTTCACGTTGGGCCACGGTCGAGGCAAACACCCGGTGGACCGTGGACACGTGATAACCATCGACACCATTCTCAGCCTGCAGTTTCCAATTGCCGTAGACGGTATACGTCGAGGCACCGGGAATCACCTCGAGACCTTGTGGCGACTGGTCCGCAAGCAAGTCTATCCAGCTCGTTGTTCCGGTCAGCCAGTCATTGAGCGGCGGCACATCCGCCTTGAGGCTTGCAAATATGAAACCGCGGTAGGAATCGACCCGCGCGATCGGCGTCAGGCCGAAGCTGTCCTTGCAATCAGGGTCGGTATAGGCGCCGGTTTCCTCATTTTTGATCTTTATACAGCGGCCGTCCTGGTCGAAGGCCCAACCGTGAAAGCGGCAGGTGAACACGTTCGCGCGTCCATGCTCGAGGGGAACCAGCGTTGCCGCGCGATGGGCGCACGCATTGATGAACCCACCGATGCCCCCGTCTTTTTTGCGCACAAGGAACACCGGCTGCCGCCCGATTCGCGTCGAAAAATAATCCCCGGAATTGCGAATCTGGCTCTCGTGCGCAAGGAATATCCAGCCGGCCTCGAAGAACAATTCCATTTCCGACTCAAAAATACCGGGGTCGGAATAAATCGCGCGATCGACGCGAAAACGACCTTCTTGTTCGTCGAATAATCCCGCAATGCGGTCGGACATCAACATCAACTCCTCCTTGGGTTGCTTTCCCTCGCCCGGGAACCCCGGTGGTTCAATCACCGGACGCCAGCAGCGCGACGTGCTCACTCGGCTCCCCCGCTTGGCCTGCCGGTTTGGAACCGGCGGCTATGATAACTTCGACGGCGTTTCCTTTGGAGAAAATCAGGACCTTCAGTCGGAGAACGAAGTGCCAAGCCGGCGAATTACCAGGGCTCTCTCAATCACAAACGGCTGGAAACGCCCGCCTGGCGAGCATTTCCAGCCGGTGGGTCGGCTTCACAGCGGTGCAGCATCGTTTCACCCCGCCCTTTTATGGGCCACGCATGCGCCGGGGACGGATCTCAGTGCCCCCCCGCTCAGGCATTGGCTGGCGCGGATCGGCTGAAAACGCAGGACAAATAAAACATGGTAGAAATGTTGCTTAGGAATGAGTGAGACCCATTTCACTTCCCGACAACAAGGAGCAACGCCCGATGAATGCGATATTGCGGCCCCTCTTGGCCTTTACCGCCCTTCTATTCACCATTGCCGTCTCACCGCTCGCCCTTGCGCAAAGCTATCCCTCCAAACCAATACGCATTGTGGTGCCCTACCAGGCCGGAGACCTGAGCGACGTAATCGCGAGACTGATCGGGCAAAAAGTGAGCGAGCAGGTCGGCCAACCTGTGGTCGTCGACAACCGGCCTGGCGCGAGCGGCATTGTCGGCCTGCAGGTGGCCCTTCAGGCCGAGCCGGACGGCTACACCTTCGTGCTCGGCCAAATGGGCAGCATGGCGGTGTCCCCCAACCTGAACAAGCCCAACTTTGATATCCGTGCGGATTTCATTCCCGTCGCTTCCATGTTTTCCAACGACCTGATGCTGGTATCGAATGTGGATTTTGGCCCGAAGACGCTGCCGGAGCTCGTCGCATATTCCAAAGCTAATCCCGGAAAAGTACGCCTTGCGACCAATGGCGAGGGCGGCTTTCCCCACCTGTCGATGGAACTGCTCAAAGACCGTACCGGAATGGACTTCCTGCACATCCCGTACAAGGGCAACGCACAAATCCCGGCCGATGTCATGGGCGGACGGATAGAACTGACCATCCTTGGCTTTTCTTCGCTGTTGCAAAATATCAAAGCAGGGAAAATGAAACCCATCGCCATGACCGGCAAAAAACGGTCGCCCACGGCGCCGGATATCCCGGCGTTCAACGAGACGGTGCCCGGCTATGAGGCGCTCGGCTGGTTCGGCTTGTTCGCGCGCAAGGGCACACCCCAGGATGCTGTCACGCGCATCAATGCAGCGGTGAACAACGCCCTGAAAACGCCTGACATCGTGCAGAAGGCCGAATCACTGGGACTCGATATCTCCATGGGATCACCGCAGTATTTCGAAGCGATCTGGGCGCAGGATTTCGCCAAGTGGGGCGACCTCATCCGCAAGCTCGGCCTCGACAAGCAAAAATAATTTCCCGCGAACATACTCAAGGACTCCCAAAATGAGCAAGAACACCCCACCCGCCTATGAACCATTCGGCTGGCACCACTGGCCTGACGAATTCTGGATGTCATACCAATTGCGCCGCGGTCTCGGAGAGACGCAGGAAGGCGGCGGCGCCGTCAGCGAAGTGTTTCAGGCTGCGAGCAAAATCATTCCCGGTGATTATGAAAGTTGGTACCGCGAGTGGACGCACATCGCGAACCGCAACGACCTGCGCGGCGACGAGGCGATGGGCAAGGGCCACGTGCGCACCGCCATGAATTGCTGGCTGCGGGCGGCAAATTATTTTCGTGAAGCGGAATTCTGGCTCAAGGCGGACGACCCGCGCCGACTTGCAACATTCGATCGCTGCGAAGCCGCCTCCGCGAAATGCTTCCTGCAGCTCACGCCCAAAGCCGAAATTGTCGAAATTCCCTATGAAAACGGCAAATCCATGCCCGGATACTTCATCCGCTCGGCCAGCGGCGGTGACAAGCAGCCGGTACTGATTTCAGTCGGGGGGCTGGACTCCTTCAAGGACGAAATGTGGTTCATGACCGGGCGCGGTGCCGTGCAACGCGGCATGTCCGTCCTGCTGCTAGACGGCCCCGGCCAGGGTGGAACGCTGCGCCGGCACGGCATTCCCACCCGCTACGACTACGAGGTGCCGGTCGGCCGCGCGATAGATTGGCTGGAAGCCCGCGCAGATGTCGATGTCTCGCGCATCGCGGTGAGCGGCTCCAGTCTGGGCGGTTATTACGCCGCGCGCGCCGGTGCCATGGAACCGCGTCTTGCCGCCTGTATCTCACACGGCGCGATCTGGGACATTCATGAACGCTGGAAGGTCCGCGATGAGAATCACGGTCTCGCCGGCCACATCAAATGGGTATTCGGCGCGAAATCGATGGCTGAAGCCACTGAAATCGCCAAGCCGTTCAAGCTCGACGGCGTAATCGAGCACATGAAGTGCCCCTACCTGATCATTCACGGCGGACACGACGTCCTTGGCGTGGAAACGGTGAAGACCGTGTATGACTACGCCGTTAAGCACGGCATCAAGGCGACACTGCGCCTTACCAGCGAGGAAGAAACCGGTGCCGAACACTGCCAGCACGACAACCCCACCATAGGCCAGGAATTGATGCTCGACTGGCTCTGTGACGTTTTTAAAATCGACCAGACCCGTCTCGCCTTTTATCCGGGCTGAGCGCGATTGGCTTAAACTTCCCCGCAGCGCGCCCGCTTTTACGCGAACCATTCAGGAGACCCGCAATGCCACAGATCAGCAATTACTCCGACAGCTACTTTTCGATGACCTGGCTTGGGCCCAAGGGCTACCCGGACAACGGCAATTCCGGTCGCTGCTATTTCACCGGCGTGCTCGGCATGCTGCGCCACTGGG
>CAITSH010000198.1 GCA_903895005.1 uncultured Pseudomonadota bacterium | reverse complement strand
CTAGCGCGGCGTCGCGAGTCTGCTTTGACAGCTTTTCGCCGGCGGTATTGAGGGAGAGCGGAAGATGGGCGTAACGCGGCTCGGGCCGGCCGAGCAGGCGCTGCAAAAAAATTTGCCGCGACGTCGAGTCTAGCAGGTCGGCACCACGCACGACATGGGTCACGCCCTGCGCGGCATCATCGACCACCACCGCCAGTTGGTAGGCAAAAAAACCGTCGGCGCGGTGCAGTACGAAATCACCCGGGTCGCGCGCCAGTGCGTGGCGCACCTTGCCTTGTATCGCGTCGTCGAATGCAATCACCGTCTCGCCCACCCGCACCCGCGCCGAACGCGCGGTCTTGCCGGGGGCAAGGCCATTGCGGCAGGTGCCCGGATAGACGGGCGTGCCGTCGGGGGCGAGCAGGCTGTCGCCGATTTCCCGGCGCGAGCATGCGCAGTCATAGACATGGCCGGCAACGCGAAGCGCATCGAGCGCGGCCGCGTACAAGCCGGTTCGACGGCTTTGGTATTGGACGTCGCCGTCCCAAACGAAGCCGTGCGCGCACAGCGATGCGAGAATCGAATCGGCTGCGCCGGCCTGCTCGCGGGGCCGGTCGAGATCCTCCATGCGCAGCAGCCAGCGTCCGCGGCGGGTGCGCGCTTCAAGGTAGCTGCCAGTCGCTGCGACGAGCGAACCGAAATGCAGCGGACCGGTGGGGGAGGGGGCGAAGCGACCGCAGTATTGCGCCATGCGCGCATTTTCGGCGGGTAGCCCCGTGCTGGCAAGCGCCGCCGCGTTTGGCCGGTCGGAATCCCCGCCTAGCGGCTGCCGGCGATGCGCCTGACGATGAGCTGGTGTGTGTCGCGCGCCGCCGAGGCAAACGGGCCGTCGGCGCCCGAGGTGCGTTCTATCAGGGCGAGGGCCTCGTCATTGCGTCCCTGGTCGGAGAGCGTTTGTGCGAGGTTGTTGAGCACCGGAATCGAGTCCGGATTGAGGGCCGCGGCGCGGCGCAATACGGCTTCGGCCGCGGAAAGCTCGCCCTGCTCGTAATGGCGGTTCGCTAGCCCGATTGCCGCCGTCGTGTTGCCGGGCCAGCGTTGCAGAAAGGTCTTGTAGGCGAGGGTGGCCGCCGTGTTACCGGCCACGCGTGCCATCGCGAGAATCGCGGCAAGGTAGCTTGTCTCGGTCGCCGTCGCCGGGATGCGGTCGGGCGGCAGCGTGACCATCGCCCAGTAGCCGCTCTTTTTCCAGGTGTATTCAAACAGGGTGAAAGGCAGCGGCAGGCGTCTTGTTTCACCCGAGCGCAGGACCAACTCGCCCGCCGGATAGTCAAAGCCGGCCACGACGGCGTAGTGCCAGTTCGATATAAAGCCGACCCCCTTGTCCTGCAAGATCAGCACAGGGTTGCCCGCAGCGACTTCGCGTAGAAGGTCATCGAGCCTCGGTGCCAACGGGTAGGAGACCGCGCCGTGGCGGCGCGGCGCGGCCTGCATGTCCGCCTGCAGGCTGCCCTGGCGTCCGGGTAAATAGACTTCGTCGACCAAGGTTTCGGGCGTGATGCGCAGGCCGGCGAAGGACAGGGTGGTGGCCAGGGCGGCGGGACCGCATTGGAATTCGGTTTGTGCGAAAAACGGAACCGCGTCGAGTTCAACCCGATCGGGAACGCCGGCGGGCCAGGTATCGCGCAGGGCCATGGTCTGCGGCACCATTGACGCGCAACCGGACAATCCGCCAAACGTACCCAGCGCAAAAAGTACGAGCACGCAGGTAATCGTGCGAAAAGCGCCCGCGATAAGGCGGGCGCTTTCTCGTAACCGCGGTAACCGCGCAAAAAAAGTCATAAGCGTTGCCAGTCCTTCATGTTGCGACTGAAGACTGCTTTTCGTACGAACGTTTTAGCGGCGAAACGCGAAGTACCAGATAAAGAACACGACGAGGACCAGCAATGCCAGGCCGCCGTCGGCGCCGGCCGGAAGGGCGTTCACCTGGCCTGCGAGCGAATGCACTTCGGCATCGGTCATCGCTGCAACCCGCTGACCAGCCAGTGCCGCGTCCAGGCCCATTGACTGGAGCTGGCTGGCTGTTTCTGCGCGGCTGAGCAGGTTGATGAGATTACTGCGCTCTAGTTGGGCGCTGGCTACGTTGCCCGCTTGGTCGGAGCCAATCATCGCGGCCTGGCCGTTCTGGAATGGCAGCATCATCGTGGCAATGACCAGGAAATTGCAAAGCAGGCTCTTGAGTGTTGTTTTCATATTGATCTCCGTGGGTTATGAAACTGATCGGGGCGTCGGCCGGGGAAATAAGCGTCGCTACCCTAAGCCGGCGAGCCACTATGTTTGGCCTGTCGAGAAAGTTCTGTTCGGTATCGCACGCAAGGCCCGGATGATTCGCATCGCGCGATCGGGTGGGCGGCACCGGCACCGGCGCGGGCTCGGCGTGCGGCACCGCACATACCCTGCGGCATCAGACGGCTAGGGTAGCGGAGCATATGAAAAAAATAATCGCCAATAGATCCGATGCCGCGCCTGTTGCCGGGCTGGGCCCCCAACTAAGGGGTGACCCCAGAGACGCATGGGAAGCGGCCGACGCGCCAGCGCCGCCAGAGCGCCGGCGCAACCATCTCAACGCCAACCTTGCACTGGCGCTGCTCGCCGCCATCGCGGTAGTGGCAGCTCTGTACCTCGGGCGCGCGTTTTTTGTGCCACTGCTGATCGGCATTCTCGGCAGCTACACGCTGCATCCTGTGGTCGACTGGCTGGCGGCGCGCCGCGTGCCGCGTGCGGTCGGCGCTTTGTTGGCGCTAGCCGCATTGCTTGGCAGCCTTTCGTGGTTGGGATACGCCCTGAGTGATGACGCCACTGCGATGATAGAGCGCCTGCCCGAGGCGGCGCGCAAATTGCGCCAGTCGATGACTGATTCGCGTGACTCGCGCAGCGCGGGCGGCGCCGCCGCGAAGACACCGCTGCAGAATATGGAGGAGGCCGCAAACGAAATACAGGGGGCAGCGGCCGACGTCGGGCTCAAGCCTGGCGCCAGGGCCGTCGTGGTGCGGCCGCCACCCGGGTCGCTGTGGCTGCGCGACTATGCCATCGCACAATCAGCCTTGCTCATCACCGTTGCGGCGCAGGCACCGGTGGTGCTGTTGCTTACGTATTTCCTGCTCGCCTCGGGGGTGCACTTTCGCCGAAAACTCGTGCAGTTTGTCGGTCCCTCCCTGACGCGTAAGAAGGAGGCGGTACGCATCCTTGAGGAAGTCGACGTGCAGGTGCAGCGCTACCTGCTCGCGACGCTGCTCTCCAACGTGCTGGTCGGGCTCGGCACCTGGCTGGCGTTCGAGGCCATGGGCATGGAGGATGCCGGTGTCTGGGGTTTTGCCGCGGGGGTGCTGCATTTCGTGCCCTATCTTGGATCCGCGCTGATCATTATCGGCAGCATCGTCGCCGCCTTCCTTCAGTCCGGATCGATATGGCATGCCGTGATGGTTGCCGGTGTGGCGATGCTCGTCGCGGGGGGGATCGGGTTCATGTTCATGACCTGGTTGCAGAGTCGTTTCGCCCGCGTCAACCCCGCCGTGCTGTTTATCGCGCTGTTGTTCTTCGGATGGCTCTGGGGAGTCTGGGGCCTTTTGCTTGGCGCCCCGCTGGTTGCGATTGTCAAAGTGATATGCGACCGCGTCGAATTACTCAAGCCGGTCGGCGAGTTGCTGGGCCGCTGAGGCCCGTGAGGCTATTTGTAAAGTTTGTGGTGGCAGTTGTCCTGTGTGCGGTGGCAGACCGATCTGGCGCCGCGCCCGCCTTAGACTTGGGGGGTCGGGTGGCCGGCTGTCGCAACTTCAAGCTGAGTGCATGCACCGCGCTTCCCCGCGCATCTCCAACCACGCAAAGGACACAAAATGAACTGGGACCGAATCGAAGGCAACTGGAAGCAATTCAAGGGCAATGTCAAAGAGCAGTGGGGCAAGCTCACCGACGATCAGCTCGACGTGATTGCCGGCAAGCGCGACCATCTGGCCGGGAAGATCCAGGAGACATACGGCATCTCCAAGGATGAAGCCGAGGTGCAACTGGCCGAATGGCAAAAGCGTATGAAGGAAATCAAGCACATCTGAGCGGCAGCTGAAGGCGCGCCATAACGCGGCGTCGAATACCCCGCCGAACGCACCATCAAACTCACCATCAAGCGTCGGCCAGTCCGGCAACCCAAAATGGCGTGCACCCCGGCGCCCATAAAAGGAATTCAAATGAACACATTCAACACCAGCGCGATCGCCGTTGCGCTCGGCCTGGCGTTCAGCGCCACGGCCCTGTCGCAGACCATGAGCAACATGGAGTACAAGTCGGCTCGGGACAAAATAAGTGCCGACTACAAGTCTGCCAAATCCGCCTGTGGTTCCCTTTCGGGCAACGCCAAGGACATTTGCAAGGCGCAGGCCAGTGGAACGGAAAAAGTCGGTGCGGCGCAGCTTGAGTCGAAGTACAAGCCCTCTGCGGGCAATACCTACAAGCTGCGTGTGGCCACAGCCGAAGCGGACTACAGCGTGGCCAAGGAAAAATGCGATGACGCCGCGGGCAACGTCAAGGATGTATGCCGCAAGGAAGCCAAGTCCGCCATGGTCGCGGCCAAGGCCGACGCGACGACGCGGTTAAAGACGGTGAATGCCAACGAAACGGCGGCGGAAACCACGGCGACCGCCAACAGCAAGGCAAGCGCGGCGGCGGCAGGTGCACGCAAGGAAGGCGCCGAGGAAAAACGCGATGCCGACTACGCCGTGGCCAAGGAGAAATGCGATGCATTTGCCGGGGCCGTGAAAGGCGATTGCCTTACCGATGCGAAAATGCGCTTCGGGAAAAGCTGACGCTGGTCTGGATTCGTACTGCGTAGCATTGCAGTGGTATGGAAAAGGCCTCTTCAAGAGGCCTTTTTTTGCGCATTACCAAAGCCCATTCTCTGGAAATGCCCGACTGGTGCCGCTTTCCGGCCGGTCCCATGCCGTGGGGGCGGAAATGAACGGTCGCGTGGCCAGCTTGTATTGCGGGATGCAAAAGTCGCCCGTCATGCGATACCCGTGCCGATCAAGCCCCTCCGTTGTCCTTCTCCACCGCGTGCCCGCCAAAACCGGCGCGCATCATCGCCAGCAGTCTGGCCGAGTAATCATTGCCGCCCTGGCTGGCGAAGCGTGTCATCAATGCCATCGCGATGACCGGCGCCGGCACACCCAGGAAAACGGCTTCGTCGACGGTCCAGCGGCCCTCGCCAGAGTCTGCGACGACCGGCTTGATGCCCGCCATGCTGTTGTTACTTTTGAGTGCGTCGGCGGTCAGGTCGAGCAGCCAGGAGCGCACAACACTTCCGTGCCGCCACAGCTCACCGATGGCGGCGGTGTCCAGTTGCAAGTCCCTTTTCGCATCGAGCAACGCGAAGCCCTCGGCCATCGCCTGCATCATTCCGTACTCGATGCCGTTGTGGACCATTTTCACGAAGTGCCCGCTACCCGAGGGGCCGCAGTGCAGCCAGCCGGTGTCGCGTGAGGGCGCGAGCAGTTTTATGAAGGGTTCGACGCGCGCGACGGCATCCTTGGCTCCGCCCAGCATCAGGCAGTAACCATTGGCAAGGCCCCACACACCGCCGGACACGCCTGCATCAACGAAGGCAATACCTTTTTTTTCGAGTTCGGCGGCGCGACGCTGGGTGTCCTTGTAGTTGGCGTTGCCGCCGTCGACCACGACATCGCCTTTGGAAAGCAGTGACGATGTTGCGTCCAGGATGGCCTGTGTTGCTTCCCCCGCGGGTAGCATCAGCCAGATGACGCGCGGTGCGGGCAGCGAGTCAACCAGCGCCTTGAGCGAGTCTGCAGGCTGGAACCCGGATTCAACAGCGAGCGCCGAAGCAAGGGCTTCATTGCGATCGTGGCCGCCGACCTTCACCCCGCCGCGTGCGAGCCGGCGCGCCATGTTCGCGCCCATGCGGCCTAAGCCTACTATTCCGATCTGCATTGCCGGCTCCAGAGGATTGCCCGTGTAATACGTTGCTGCGATGTTGCGCAGGCTATTCGATTTTCATGCCCGATGATTTGATCACGCGACCCCAGCGCGGTATTTCGGCGCTGATGATGGCGGTAAAGCGCTGTGATGTGCCGCCTGCGGGGCTCAGGCCGTCGGCGGCCAGCAGCTTGGCGACTTCGGTGCCTTTAATGATGTCGTTAACCTCGCGATTGAGGCGATCGACGATGTCTTTGGAAAGGCCCTTGGGGCCGGAGAGGCCGCTCCAGTTGGTGACTTCGTAACTGGGGTAGCCCGACTCGGCTACGGTCGGCAGGTCCGGTTCGGCGCTGATGCGTTGCGGGGTGGTGACGGCGAGGGCGCGCAGGCGCCCCGACTTGACGTGCTGCAGCGTGGCGGCGACGCTGCCGAACAGCACCTGCACGTTACCGGCGATGGTGTCGTTGAGCGCAGGTCCGGTTCCCTTGTACGGCACGTGCAGCATGTCGATCTTGGCTACGTCGAGGAAATAGGCCGTGGCAAGATGTGTGGAACTGCCGCTGCCTGCCGAGCTGTACGAAAGCTTGCCCGGATTGGCTCTGGCGTAATCAACGAGTTCCTTCAGTGTTTTTACCGGCACCGACGGATGCACGGCAACGAGGTAAGGGCCCTGCGCAATTTGCACAATGGGCGTGATGTCATTGACCGGATCGAAGTTGAGCTTGTAGATGTTGGCATTGACGGTGTAGCTCGCCGGAGTGACGAGCAGCGTGTAACCATCGGGTGCCGATTTGAGTGCGATCTCGGTGCCTAGCGTCGCGCCGGCACCGGGCTTGTTGTCGACGATCACTGGCTGGCCGAGTTTCTCGGTGAGTTTTTGCGCGATCAGCCGGGCGATGAAGTCGGTGCCGCCGCCCGGCGCAAACGGCGTCACCAGGCGTATTGATTTGTTCGGCCAGGCCTGGGCGCCCGCGCCGCCTGGCATGGCGGCAAAGCTCGCGACGAGCAAGAGGGCAATGCCCCGGACAATGCTTTTCAAGATGATTCCTCCGTTTTTAATTATGCCGATGGCTGGAAACCCGCGCCAGGCGGGGATTTCCAGCCATCGGATGACGCTACGCCGGCTTGCCTGCCCGGTCTTTTTCGTCCTGTGCCTTGATGGTGTCGCGCGCCTTGGCCCATTCCGCGTCGCCCCAGGCGAACAATTCCTTGAACGAGCCGCCGTTGGCCTGCCAGCCCGCGCCGTCGAGTGCGATAGTTTGCCCCGACAGCCATTCGCAGCCGTCGGCCATCAGGAAGGTCGAGAGGTTTTGCAACTCATGCATTTGTCCGATGCGGCCCATCGGGTTGCTTTTGGCGATCGCCTCACTGCGGTCCTGTTGTCCGGGCGCGAGGCGCTTGCTCATGCCTTCGGTTGGAATGGTGCCAGGAGCGATGGCGTTGAGGCGAATGCCGTGACGGCCCCATTCGACCGCCAGTGATTGCGTCATTACGTGCACGCCGGCCTTGGCCATGGCCGAGGGCACCACAAAGGGCGAACCGGTCCACACCCAGGTCACGACGATGGAAATCACGCTGCCCTTGTGCCCGCCGGCAATCCAGCGCTTGCCCACTGCCTGTGTGGTGTAGAAGGTGCCGTGCAAAACAATGTTGGCGATGGCATCAAAGCCGCGCGGCGACAAGTCTTCGGTGCGGCTGATGAAATTGCCCGCAGCGTTGTTGACAAGGCCGGTGAGCGGTCCGCCTTCGTCCCAGATCGCCTGCACCATGGTGTCCACTGCAGCGGCGTCGCGGATGTCTACCGCGTGGGTACTGACCTTGCCGCCGCTTTTTCCACCGTGGACTTGCATCAATTCGTCGGCCGTTTCATCGAGGACTGATTTGCGCCGGCCGCAGATGATGATCTCGGCGCCCAGCCCCAGGTACTGCGCTGCGATCTCGCGTCCAAGGCCTGTGCCGCCGCCTGTCACGAGAATTCGCTTGCCCTTGAGCAGCCCTGGCTGGAACACGGCTAGACCGTTAGTACGAGCTTGCCGATGTGCTGCGAAGATTCCATCAGCATGTGCGCCTGCGACGCGTCGGCGAGGGGGAAGGTCTTGAAAATTTCCGGCTTGATTTTGCCCGCTTCGAGCAGCGGCCAGACCTTGGCCCGCAGGTTTTGCGCGATCGCGCCCTTGAAATCGATGGGGCGCGGACGCAGGGTCGAGCCGGTGAGCACCAGGCGGCGGCGCAGGATTTCATTGAGGTTGACCGTGGACTTCATGCCGCCCAGAAACGCAATCAGCACGATGCGGCCGTCGTCGGCGAGGCTTTTGAGTTCGCGATCCACGTAGTCGCCGCCGACCATGTCGAGAATGACATTGACGCCCTTGCCGCCGGTCGCTTCTTTAAGCACGGCGACAAAGTCCTCGGTCTTGTAATTGATCGCGCGGTCGGCACCGAGGCGAACGCATGCGGCGCATTTGTCTGCGCTGCCTGCGGTGGCATAAACGGTATGTCCGAAGGCCTTGGCCATCTGGATGGCGGTGACGCCGATGCCCGAGGAGCCGCCCTGTACCAGCAGGGTTTCGCCGGGGGCGAGTTTTGCGCGGTCGAACACATTGGTCCAGACGGTGAAGAATGTTTCCGGCAGCGAGGCTGCCTCTATCATCGAAAAACCCTTGGGTACGGGCAGTACCTGCGCTGCGGGCGCGGTGCAAAGTTCAGCGTAACCGCCGCCGGCCACCAGGGCGCAGACCTCGTCGCCGACTTTCCAGCCGCTGACGCCCTCGCCGAGTGCGGCGACGGTGCCTGCCACCTCGAGGCCGGGAATGTCCGATGCCCCGGGAGGCACGGGATAGTTGCCCTTTCGTTGGAGTACGTCCGGGCGGTTGACGCCCGCAGCCGCAACCTTGATCAGGACTTCACCCGCCTGCGGCAGTGGATCGGGGCGGGTACCGAGCTTGAGGACTTCGGGTTCGCCCGGGGTGGTGATTTCGACTGCACGCATGCGGTTCTTCTTCGCTGTGGTTACCCGGTTTAAACCGGGATGTTGGCAATTGATTGCGGATGAATGATTTTACCCCAGTTAGAATGCGACTTTCCCGGACGAAACGCCACGTACCCGCCATGAAAGCTCCCGCCGCTCCTGCCTCAGTTGGTATGTCGCTCGCGCAAGTCGATACGCCGGCGCTTGTCCTTGATCTTGATGTGTTCGAAAACAACCTCGCCTTGATGAACGAGGCCGTGAAGGGGCGCAAGGTCGCATTGCGTCCCCACGCAAAGTCGCACAAGTCGGCGGACATCGCCAGGGCACAGGTCGCCGGCGGCGCGGTCGGCGTTTGCTGTCAGAAGGTCAGCGAAGCCGAGGCGCTGGCCGACAGCGGCATCGCCGACATCCTCATCTGCAACGAGGTGGTGGGCGAAGCGAAAATCGCTCGGCTGGTGGCGCTCGCCAAACGCGCGCGCATCGCAGTGTGCACGGACAACGCCGCCAACGTCGCGAAACTGAATGCCGCGGCCTTGGGCGCCAGCTTCAAGCTCAATGTGTTGATTGAAGTGGATGTCGGTGCGGCGCGTTGCGGGATCGCGCCGGGTGAGCCGGCGCTCGCGCTGGCCCGGGCGGTGGCGGCGGCGCCCGGCCTTGTCTTTGCCGGCATGCACGCCTACCAGGGCTCGGCCCAGCATGTGCGCGGTGTTGGCGAGCGTCGCGCCGCCATTGCCGCGGCCACTGAAAAGGCGCGGCTTACGCGCGAGCGCATCGTCGGTGCCGGCATCGCCTGCGACATCGTCACCGGCGCGGGCACGGGCAGTTTTTTGTTCGAGCGCGACAGTGGCGTTTATACCGAGCTGCAGCCGGGTTCGTATATTTTCATGGATGCCGACTACCAGCAAAACGCCTGGGAGGGCTTTCCCGCTTTCGGGCAAAGCCTGCATATTCTCGCCACGGTCATGAGTACGCCTTCGCCCGAACGCGTGGTGGTCGATGCCGGCCTTAAGGCATCCAGCGTCGATTCGGGCATGCCGCGTGTGGCCGGCCGGCCCGGGCTTGAGTACATCAAGGCTTCGGATGAACACGGCGTGATCAGCGTGGCAGCCGGAACAGAACCTCCGGCGCTGGGTGAAAAGTTAATGCTGGTGCCGGGGCATTGCGATCCGACGGTGAACATGCACGACTGGTTTGTCTGCTTGCGCAAAGGTGTGGTGGTGGCCTTGTGGCCTGTGACCGCGCGCGGAATGATGTGGTGAAACAGAAACGCCTTTCAGGAGATCCAATGGAAAAGCAGAATTTCAACGCCGACCTGCCGTCCGCGGACGCGCCCTTTAATCTTTGCGTGCGTTACGGCGACCTTGTTTATGTCTCCGGACTGCCGCCGTTTGACGAGGCATTCTCGGCGAAGGTGCGCGAAGCGCGCGCAAAAAAGCTGCCGCTGCCGCCTTTTCCGGACATGCCCTTCGCCGACCAGGTCCACCTCGTGATGGGCAATATGAAAAAACTGGTCGAGGAGGCGGGCTCCAGCATGGACTGCCTGCTCAAGGTGATCGTCTGGCTGAAGGACCAGCGCGATGCGGGTGAGTTCGACCGCATTTACCGCACGTATTTTTCAGGGCAGGACACGTTACCTGCCCGAACGCGCATGCAGGCCGGGCGCACGCCCATGGATTGCGGCCTTGAGGTCGAGGCCATCGGCTACGTGCCGAAAAAGGCCAAAGCCGTAAAGCGCGGGTTAAAGAAAATTGTGAAAAAGGCGGCAAAGAAAAAGACGGCGGGGAAACCGGCAAAGAAAGCGGCCAAAACAGCCGTTAAAAAAGCCATGAAAAAGAAAGACTGATCAATCCAAGGGGGAAATGCCGTGAGCAAGGGAGCAAAGACTGCGAAGTATGAAAAAGGCCTGGCCGTTCGCAGGGCGGTGCTGGGCGACGCCTATGTCGATCGCGCGCTGGCCCCTGAAGACGAATTCAGCCAAACGCTGCAGGACTGGGTGACCGAACAGGCCTGGGGCGAGGTGTGGGTTGACGACACGCTGCCGCGCAAGACGCGCAGCATGCTCAATATCGCGCTGCTCGCGACGGTAAACCGGCCGCATGAGTTGAAACTGCACTTGCGTGGCGCGTTGACCAATGGGGCGAGCCGCAAGGAAATCGCAGCCGTGCTGATCCACTGCGGCGTCTATTGCGGCGCACCGGTGGCGGTCGACTCGTTCCGCATCGCGCGCGAAGTCTTCGCCGAACTCGACAAGGCCTGAGCGTCGCCGCCGGGCTATGCGGGAACGGGCGCGTGCTACGTCAGGTGGCGGCGGGCTTGACCGCTCGCGGCGAAGGAAAGGAAAGGGCGGCAAAGAAAATGCATACCGCCAGCGCAGCGAGGATGTTAAAGAGCAGCGCAAAATCGCCGGTTGCCTTGTAGAGACCGGCGATCAGCGGCACGGCGGTGGCGCTGGCGGCAAACGACAGCACGTAGCGTACCGAATAAGCGCGCGCGCGCCATTCGTCGCTGGTGTAGCGCGCGATCATGGCGTCGTTGATCGGGATCTGGCCAAAGACGAAAAACATCATCGCCACCGCGCAGGCGAGCATGGCGTAGCCCTGCAGGCTGCCCGCCGCGAACAGCAACGGTACCTGCAGCGCCACCACCGGTACGAACACGGCTTTGAGGGAACGCCGGTCCAGCCACCAGCCCACCAGTAACTGCGCCATCGCCGCGATAAGGTAGACCACGCAAACGAGCAGGCCTATGCCCAGCGTGGATTGTGTGAGCGCAGTGAGGCGCTCGTCGAATATTTTTGGCATGGCCACGGTTGTGGCATTGAAGATCACGCCGCCGCAGATCGTGGAAACCACCACCACCACGAAGACGCGAACCAGCACCGAGCGCGGCAGGCGCGCCGCCCCCGCCTTGGGCTTGGCGCGCACCGGATCGCCGCCGCGCGCAGCAAGGGCGAAGCCGATGCCGGTGGCGATGCACAGGATGCCAGGCACGAAAAACGCGGCGCGCCAGTGCCACAGGTCGGCCAGCGCGCCCGATATGAGCGCGGCCAACGCGAGGCCGGTGTTGCCGTAAACGCCGTTGACGCCAAGTGTGCGGCCGACCTTGGGTTCGTTGGCGACCAGGATGGCCATGCCCACCGGATGGTAGATCGCAGCGAACATGCCGACAAGGCCAAGGCACGCGCTGATCTGCCATTCGTTCTGCGCGAATCCGGTGAGTACGGAGGCGCCGCCGATGCCGAAAAAAAACAGCGTCATCATGCCGCTGCGGCTCCAGCGGTCGGCCAGCCAGCCTGCCGGTATCGAGAACACCCCGAACGCGATAAAGCCGGGCAGCGACAAGGGCAGCAATTCGCTGTAGGGGCGCTGCCACTCGGCGCTGATCGCCAGCACCACCGTCGGGAAAACCAGCATGAACAGGTGATCGAAGGAGTGGCCGACGTTGAGATAAAGCTTTATCGTTTCGCGGTTGAGCATGGCGGGTTTTCTTGTTTCGATTTTTCCTGTCTTGAAGCTGTTTTTTCCGGGGCTCTGCGGCCGTTCGTTTGCGGCAATGACGCAGCTTAGCCGCACATCGACCGGCTGTCTGGCTAAAAAATCAGATCCGCGATAACGAAACAGACCTTCCTCCTGGTTCGTGTATCCCGCCAAAGCGCTCATGCTGCAGCGCACACCGCCGGCCGCCCATCCCGTCTCGAATAATGTCGCACGCTGCCAGCGCAGTTCCGGAGGCACCATTTCACCGTCATCCAGGGCCAATGGTTGCCCCGCCCCGGACAGGTGCTCGAATTCGCCGCGGGCAAAGGCCTCGCGAATCCGCTCCTCGGCGATATTGTCCAGAGAGCCCACGCGCGGATTTTACTTCGCCGGCGTATGGAAATTGGCGCCGATTCGTATAAGAATGGGGTGCCGGCGTGCCTGCTTCTGCGGGTTGTGGTGGTCCGGGACGCAAGGGTTGCGGAACCAATGTTCGCGGGTTTGATGCGGAGGTGTGTATGAAAGCAATGCGGGCGATTTCCCGGTTCATTCTCGTGCTGGCGCTGGCAGGTGGCGCACTGAATGCAAGCGCGGCCGCGAGCGCATCGGCGGCCGATCCAGGCGCGCAGGCCAGGGGCGCGGCGCCGCTGCAGGATCCGGAGGCGATGCTCGGTGCCGTGGTCAAGGTGCGCAGCAAGGCACTGGAGGACGCGCGCTCCAACTCTTCGCTCGGGCGCGCACGTGAGGGCACCGGCGTGGTGATCGACGACCAGGGCCACATTCTTACCGTGGGCTACATCGTCATCGAATCCGAGGCGATCGAGGTAACGACCAATGCCAACCGGACGGTTGCGGCGACGCTGGTCGGGTATGACCATGCCAGCGGATTCGGCCTGTTGCGCGCGCAATCGCCGATGGGGGTGAAGCCGCTCGCGCTGGGGCAGTCCTCCGCTATCGGTGTGGCCGACCCGGTGATGATTCTTTCAGCCGCCGGACGCGACCCCGCCATGCTGGCGCAGGTGGTGGCCAAGCGCAAATTCACCGGCAGCTGGGAGTACCTGCTGGATAGCGCGATTTTCACCTCGCCGCCGACCTTCAACTGGGCCGGTGCCGCCCTGGTCGGACGCGAAGGCAAGTTGATGGGCATCGGTTCCCTGCTGGTGCGCGACACGGTGGAGCCGGGAACGGCGCAGCCGGGCAACATGTTCATCCCCATCGACCTCATCAAGCCGATCCTCGGGGACCTCATCGCGAAGGGGCGCGCCGAAGGGGCTTCACGGCCGTGGCTGGGGCTGGCCACCGAAGAGGTGCAGGGGCGCCTGTTTGTCACGCGCGTGTCACCGGACAGTCCGGCCGACAAGGCTGGCATAAAGCGCGGCGACATTGTCATGGGCGTGGGTGCGGACCCGGTGAAGACGCACGAGGAGCTTTACCGCAAGATGTGGGGCATGGGCGCCGCGGGTGCCGATGTCCCGCTCAAGCTGCTGCAAGGCAGTGATGTGCGCGACGTAAAAGTGCATTCCATAGACCGCGCCGAATACTTTCGCGCCAAGCCAGTGTACTGAAACCCGGACGGAATGGCGCGCCTTCCGGCGTGCTAGCATTGTTGCTTCCAAGGGCAGGACAGACTCGCATGAGCGAGCACCCATGAGCGAACAATTCAGCGGCACCATGCCGGTTGCCGGACGCCACAGTTTTGAAGTTCCCGCGCTTGATGCCTGGCTGCGCAGCCGCATCGAAGGCTATTCGGGCGCGCTGTCTATCGAACAGTTCAAGGGGGGGCAGTCCAATCCCACCTACAGACTGGAGGCGGGCGGGCGCCGCTATGTGATGCGCTCCAAACCCGGGCCCGCGGCGAAGCTGTTGCCATCGGCCCACGCCATCGAACGCGAGTTTAGGGTCATGAGCGCGCTGGGTGGCGCCGGTATTCCCGTGCCGAGCATGCTTGCGCTGTGCGAGGACGAAGGCGTTATCGGGCGCGCGTTTTACATCATGGAGTGCGTCGAGGGTCGCGTCTTCTGGGAGCAGTCATTGCCGGGCATGGACAGGGCGGGGCGCGCCGCCATTTATGACGAAATGAACCGCGTCATCGCCGCGCTGCATGCCGTGGATTACACCGCAGTTGGGCTCGCCGACTACGGCAAGCCGGGCAATTATTTTGCGCGCCAGATCGGTCGCTGGACGCGGCAGTACCAGGCTTCCGAAACGGGAAAAATACAGGCCATGGATGATCTGATTGCCTGGCTGCCGCAGCACATCCCGGCCGGCGACGAAACTGCGGTGGTACATGGTGACTACCGCATGGACAATCTGATATTTGATCCAAGAGAACCGCGGGTGGTGGCTATTCTCGACTGGGAGCTGTCGACGCTGGGCCATCCGCTGGCGGATTTTTCGTACAACTGCATGGGCTGGCATATACCCCCAGACGATTTTCGCGGCATCGGCGGGCTGGACATTGCCGCTCTGGGAATTCCGTCGGAGCAGGATTACATCGCGCAGTATTGCCGTCGCACCGGACGCGAGGGCATCGCATCGCAACACTGGGATTTTTACCTCGCCTACAACCTGTTTCGCATCGCCGCTATTTTGCAAGGCGTGATGAAGCGCGCGCTCGAGGGCATCGCATCCAGCCAGCAGGCGCTGGATGCGGGCAAGCGGGCGAAACCGCTGGCAGAGATCGGGCGGCGGTTTGCGAATCAATCGGATAAGCGAAACAGTACTTAGCAGGTTCCCTCTCCCCTGGCGGGAGAGGGACAGGGAGAGGGGGAATGCCAAGAGATGCGCGCTTGTGTGCATTCACCCTCTCCCCAGCCCTCCCCCGTCAATGGGG